>JABTUS010000002.1:0-300000 GCA_015075305.1 Opitutaceae bacterium
CCGCCTCGCACCCGGTTCAACACCCGACGTCCGTCACCATTCCGAAAATCACCCGTTTCCGGACGGAGACTACATTCAGAACGTCGAAGCCGGCGACAACTTTCCCAGCCTGCCAACGCTGGCGCGTCTGCGTGCCGTGCTTCGCTGCGATTGGAACGAACTCTTCGCCGGTTGCGAGAAGGTTTGAGGGGAAATTACATCAGCTGGGCCGCCCGACACCGCCCGATGCGGCGATTGCCAAACAACGGACGCATGTGGTAAAGTCAGACCGTGACTGCGACACCAGAAACAGAAGCTTTTGATCGGGGCGTTCGCCCGGTGCTGCAAATCGTCCTGCCGGAGAAAGCCGAGGCCGTGGTGAACTTTCGCGCAGACCCAAAGCTTCAAGCGCGCATTGAGGAATTGGCAGACAAATCCACCGGGGGCCAACTCACCGAAACGGAGAAAGCGGAATACGCGGGTTACGTGCGCGTGAACAAGTTCGTCGCGATTCTTCAGCGGCAGGCACGGCAATTGGTCGGCTCGGAATCCTGAGCGATGGATGAGTGAACGAAAGCCCGCGTCCGGGTGCGCGCCGGCAATCGTTGCGAGTATTGCAAGCTGCGTCAGGACGATTCCCCGCTGGCGGCGCTTCACGTCGAACACGTCCTTCCAAGATTTCACGGCGGCAGCGATGATCTCGACAATCTCGCGCTGGCTTGCATTGACTGTAATCTCCACAAGGGAACGAACCTGACGGGGATTGATCCGCAAACGAATCAAGTCACGGAATTATTCCATCCGCGAGGGCAGCGGTGGGAAGATCACTTCGCGTGGCGCGGGATTTACGTTGTCGGCAGGACGGCTGTGGGCAGGACGACGATACGCGTTCTCAACATGAATTCCGAGGATCAACTCGCGCTCCGTTCGTAATCCACGTTGAGGATTACTCCTCCACCGGCACGACCAGCTTGTCCATGATGTAGTCTTTGCGCTCGGGCGTGTTCTTGCCCATGTAGAAACTGAGCAACTGATCGCTGCTATGGAGCTGCGCCAGGCTCACGGGTTCGGAACGCATGCCTTCCCCGATGAAATCCTTGAATTCGTTCGGAGAGACCTCCCCAAGCCCCTTGAAGCGCGTGATCTCGGCCGACTGCCCGAGCTTGTGCAGGGCCGCCTGCTTCTCGGCCTCTGAATAGCAATAGTGGATCTCCTTTTTGTTTCTAACACGAAACAACGGCGTTTCCAGGATATGCAGGTGACCCTGCACGATCAGTTCGGGAAAGAACTGAAGAAAAAACGAAAGCAGCAGGAGGCGAATGTGCATGCCGTCGACATCGGCATCGGTAGCTATCACAACACGATTGTAGCGCAGTCCATCGAGGCCTTCCTCGATGTTGAGCGCGCTCTGAAGGAGATGAAACTCCTCGTTCTCATAGATCACCTTCTTGGTGAGCCCGTACGTGTTGAGCGGTTTTCCCTTCAACGCAAAAACCGCCTGCGTCTGCACATCGCGGCACGCTGTCAGCGATCCCGCCGCGCTGTCACCCTCCACGATGAAGAGCGTGCTCTCCTCCGCGCGTTTGTCCTTCGAATCGAGATGCACCCGGCAGTCGCGCAGCTTGCGGTTGTGCAGCGAGGCCTTCTTCGCCCGCTCACGCGCCAGATTGCGGATGCCGGACAGCTCCTTGCGCTCGCGCTCGCTCTCCTCGATCTTCCGCTTGAACGCTTCGGCGGCCTCCGGATTGCGATGCAGCCAGTTGTCGAGGTGCTGCTGGACGAAATTGCCGACAAACTGGCGGATCGACGGGCCCTTGGGTCCCATGTCGTTTGAACCCAGCTTGGTTTTTGTCTGCGACTCAAACACCGGCTCGATCACGCGGATGCTGACAGCCGCGACGATCGACTGGCGGATGTCCGCCGCGTCATAGTCCTTCTTGTAGAAATTGCGCACCGTCTGGACGAGCGACTCGCGAAACGCCGCCAGGTGTGTGCCTCCCATCGTGGTGTGCTGGCCATTCACGAAGGAATAGTACTCCTCGCCATAATGCCCGCCGTGAGTCATGGCGACTTCGATGTCGTCCGCCTCGATGTGGACGATGGGATAAAGCGTCTCTCCGGTGAGCTTGCGGCCCAGCAGATCCTTGAGTCCGTTCTCGGATCGGAATGACTTTCCGTTGAAGTTGAGCGTCAGGCCGCGGTTGAGGAACGCGTAGTTCCACAGCATTTCCTCCACAAACTCGGGGCGAAATTTGAAGTCCTTCCCAAAGAGGGCTTCGTCGGGTGTGAACTCAACGATCGTCCCGTTCTTTTCGTCGGTTTTCGCGAGCCGGTTGTCCTTCCTGAGTTTGCCCTGCTCAAAATCCACCACCTTGGTCTCGCCTTCACGCACAGCCTGCGCGCGGTAGCGGAACGACAATGCGTTGACCGCCTTCTGGCCGACGCCATTGAGACCGACGGCCTTCTGGAATGTCTCCGAATCGTACTTCGCCCCGGTGTTGATGATCGACACGCAGTCGATCAGCTTTCCGAGCGGAATGCCCCGCCCGTAATCCCTCACGCGCACCGTGCGGTCCGATATCTCCACCTCGATGCGCTTGCCGAATCCCATCGTGAATTCGTCGATGGAATTGTCTATGGTTTCCTTGAGCAGGACATAAATGCCGTCCTCCGCATGAGTCCCGTTTCCGAGCCGCCCGATGTACATTCCGGGGCGCAGGCGGATGTGCTCCAAGGGAGATAGTGTCTTGATGCTGGCTTCAGTATAGGCAGTGGCCATGGACGATCAGAGGAAAGCTGTGCGCGCTAAAGTCCGGCCTGCGCACCCAGGTGCAAGCGCCATTTTGGTAAAATCTAATGCCACCGGCTTTCAGACACAGCCGTCAAGACAGGCCGAACACTTGCGAAATTCGCCCGTTGACAGCGCGCCCCTCGATCGGTTCATTACGCGACCTTTTTCCATGAGCACACCTGAACAGACCCAGCGCAGCCTCACTCCTCCGGAGATTCCTTTCATGACTCCCCAGGCGATGGTGCGTTACGTGACCGACACGGGCAAGATCCTCCCGCGCAAGTACACCGGCTTCTCGGCCAAGCACCAGCGCGCCGTCACCCGCACGATCAAGCATTCCCGCAACAACCTGCTCGCGCTCTGAGCCGAAGCAGCGATTGATCCACTTTCGAAGCGCCGCCTGAACCAGGCGGCGCTTTTGTTTTCGCCGGATTCCGTCAGCTTGCGTGCGGAGCTAGGCAGGCTGCCGCAAGAGAAACATCTCCGAGCCCAATCGCAATTCAACGTTCCAGCCCCACCAGCTTCGCCTTTAGCAGACGCGCGCTTTCAAGCGCCGCATCCGGAGTGTCCGCGGTCACGGTGAAGTGCCCCATCTTCCGCCCGACGCGCGGTTCGTGTTTTCCGTAGAGGTGAAGCTTCGCGCGCGGATGCTCAAGCAGCACCGGCCAGTTCGGGGCCGTCACCCGGCCGGTCTCCGGGGAAACCCAGGCATCGCCAAGGATGTTCACCATCACGGACGCCTCACGCACCGACGGATCGCCAAGCGGCAGCCCGCAGATCGCGCGGACATGCTGTTCGAACTGACTCGTGCGCGCGCCGTCGATCGACCAGTGACCGCTGTTGTGCGGACGCGGCGCCAGTTCATTCACCAGGAGTTCACCTCGATCGGTGAGAAAAAGCTCCACCGCCAGAAGCCCCGCGAGGTTCAGCCGCTCGGCAATCGCGACAGCGAGTGACTCCGCCTCGCGCGCCACGGCCGGATTTATGCGCGCCGGCACGATGGTGAAGTCCAGGATGTGCCGCGTGTGTATGTTCTCCGCGATCGGAAACACGCGCGTCTCACCCGTGATGCTGCGCGCGACAATCACGGACAGCTCGCACTTGAAGTCCACGAAGCGCTCGATCACCGCGCGCTGGCCCGCAAAGGCCGTCGCGGCCGCCTCGAGCGAGGCATCGTCCGTGAGCTTCTTCTGCCCCTTGCCGTCATATCCGAAGTCCGCGGTCTTCACCACCGCCGGCAATCCCACCCGACGCGCCGCTGCCGGAAGATCCCCGTGGGCCTCAACCTCGGCGAAAGCCACGTGCGGAAATCCGCACTGCCTCAGCCAGGTTTTCTCGCGCATCCGGTTCTGACAGATCTCCAGCACGCTCGAACTCGGCCGAAGCCGGGTGAGATTCTCGATCTTCCAGAGTGGGGCGACGGGGATGTTCTCAAACTCGTAGGTCACAACCGCGCAGCTCGACGCAAACGCCGCGAGCTCATCGGTCTTCTCATAGTCCGCGGTGAAGGTGCGGTTCGCGACCGCACTGGCCGGGCAGTCAGGCGCAGGGTCATAGACATGCACCCGATAGCCAAGCGTCTGCGCCGCCTGCGCAAACATGCGCCCCAGTTGTCCACCGCCAAGGACGCCAAGTGTGCTGCCAGGTTGAATCATGGGAGAGAACCGGGATTCGAACCCGGGAAACCGACCCCGGCAAGCACGCCTTGATGCCGGCCTTCGCACGCAGCGAATTTGCTAGAGTCTGTCGGCACCATGCTGATAGCTGATGGGCCATGTCATTGACCTCCTACGATCAGATCGCCTACACGAGCTCCTCCTTTCCCCAGAGTCATCCGGTAAAACTGGCGACGATCGCACGGCTCTTTGGCCTGACTCCGACAAATCCCGCACGGTGCAACGTACTCGAACTCGGGGCGGCTGACGGCGCGAATCTGATTCCACTGGCTCAAGTGTACCCAGAAAGCAACTTCGTCGGCATCGACCTCTCCTCAAGGCAGGTCGCCGAGGGACGGAAACTTATCGACGGTGCGGGGCTGACGAACGTCACGCTTGAGCACAGGGACATCATGGAATTCGACCGCAAGGGCATGCGGTTCGACTACATCATCGTGCATGGCGTGCTGAGCTGGGTGCCGCCCGCCGTTCAGGAACGCATCCTCAGTCTCTGCCGGGAGGCGCTCACCCCGGACGGAATCGCCTACATCAGCTACAACGCGCTGCCGGGATGGCGCCTGCGCGGAATCATGCGCGACATGATGATCTACCACGCCAACCAGTTTCCCGACGAGGCGACCCGCGCGAGCCAGGCGCGCTCGCTCATCAAGTTTCTCTCCGACAATGTCCCCACCGAGAACAACCCCTACGGCGATTTCCTTCGTTCCGAGCTGGCGCAGATGGAGCAGTGGACCGACTCCTACATCCTTCACGAATACCTTGAGGAGACCAACTCTCCGTTCTACTTCCGCGACTTCCACAATCTGGCGCGCCGGCATCAGCTCCAGTACCTGGGCGAGCCCGAACTCAGCTCGATCCTCCCGGCCAACTTCGATCAAAAGACCCAGGAGACGCTTCACAAGATCTCGGGCGACATCATCGCGATGGAGCAGTACATGGACTTCCTGCGCAACCGGACCTTCCGCATGACCCTGCTCGTTCCCAGGGAGAGCGTCATCAACCGGAACATCAATCCGATCCTCCTGCGCGAAATGTGGTTCGGCACAAGGGCTCAGCCCGTGAGCGAAAAGGTCAACCTGGCGACGGGTGTCACTGAACATTTCAAGGTCGGAAAGGCGACGGTGAATTCCGACAACACGCTGGTGAAGGCCACCCTTGTCGCGCTGCACAACGCCGTGCCCCAGTATCTACACTTCAACGAACTCCTGGCCGCCCTCCGCAACCTTCTCCTCGGCCGGTCATCAGGCGTCATGGAAACCGCCCAGGCGATCCAGGAGCATGTCATCCTCTGCGACCAGCTCCTGATTCTCATGAGCCGCGGCATGGTGGAAGGCCTCGCCTGGCCGCACGTGGGCATCGCCTCCACACTTCCAGAGAAGCCCCGCGTGACGCCGCTCGCGCGGTATCAGGCACTCAACTACCCGCGACACGTCACAAATCTCCGTCACCAGTCGATCAAGTTCGACGCCTTTGCACGCCAGGCCATGTCGTTGATGGACGGCACGCGCGACCGGAAGGAGATCATTCGCGGCATGGCCGAAAAGGCCACGCAGGGAGCAATTACCGTGCAGAACCACGGCAGAACAATCACCGACGTGGACGAGATAGAGACCTTGATCGCACCCCGCGTCACGGCCTGCATCGATCAGTTTCCAAAACTTGCCATGGTTCTGCCCGAGTAGAACGCCGGCTCCCAAGTAAGGCCGCGCCAGAATCGTCCCAAACCAGCCTTCGCCAAGGGTTCAGGATCAACGCAGAAACTGGAATGGCTGAACACGCGGTCCCCGTGCCTGTGGTTTGCGCCCTCATCGAGCGCGACGGCCTCGTGCTCATCGCACAGCGCCCGGCGCACAAGCACCTCGGCTCCCTGTGGGAATTTCCTGGTGGAAAGGTCGAGGCGGGCGAAGACCACCCATCCGCATTGAAGCGGGAAATCATGGAGGAACTCGGATGCGACATCGACCTCGTGCACGCCCTTGCAATCCGGACGCACACCTACGGGGCGGTGACTGTAGCAATGATTCCGTTTGTTGCCCGCCTCGCCTCCGGAAGTCCGGCCCCCCGGTCACTCGAGCATAGCGCAATCGCCTGGGTCGCGCCGCGGGATCTCGCCGCCAGGTCCCTCGCTCCCGCGGATCTTCCCATCGTCGATGACTATCTCCAGTGGTTGTCGGCGCGGCCAGGATCACCGCATCGATGACCGCCGTCTCCGCATGAAGCGTTCCTGTCTGTTGTCCGGTTCTCTGCATACTGCCTTCTCTCTCCAGCCCCAACGGGGCGCATCAAGAACAGACCAGGGCATCGCCCTGGTTTCAGTCTCCAAAATCAAGCGCGAGCCCTGAAAGGGCGGCCCAACCCCGTCACGCCCACGCCTTGGATCGCCCATTCAGGGCTCGAAGTCCTCATTAACTCCCAGAAACCCATGGCGTTGCCATAGGCTGGCTTGGCCCGCGCCGATGGCGCTCCGATCTCCGACTTCTGCCACCGTCGCTTCTTGTCACGCCCGGCATCCGGATGCCAACTCGCCGCCAGGATTTCACCCGCTTGCTTTTCTCGCACTTCCCACCAACCTTGGACCCCTGTTCTTTGAGTCAGCGCCCGAATCGGCACGATTCGAGACTCACCCAAGACTTTTGGGGGTGTTCTGGATTCTACCCTTGGTTGGAGCGCTTCGCTGCCTGTCGAGAGCCGTGGGACTCTCGTAAATCCCCCCGCGAAAACAATAAATGGCAACATCGAAGAAATGCCCCTGGCTGCTTAATTGACAGCCACGTGCGCCCGGCGACGCCTGCTGGCCGGATCGCACGTCGACAGCAGGCATAGTTCGCGTGGTCGTCTCTGACGCGCAGACCGTATCTTCATCCAGAGCCTTGCCGACGACGCGCGCGCGCCATCACTTGTCGAAGGCGAAATCCAAATGGCGATACACAGGTAGACGCGGATCGTGAAGGCCAGGGGCACCCGGGTTCAACTCCCGGCACCTCCACCAATTGAAAGCCCGGGTCGAAAGACCCGGGCTTTTTGTTTTGCACGCACATTCTGGCAAGCGACCGCCTTCCATCCCAGTGACTACCTTGGGATAGTATGGTGATTCAACTACACCCAACCTACCAGAAGTTTGGGTCCCTCGCGCGGTCCAATTTGTGGAAGTTCAAACTCGGACTCGCCTGATTCATCTGCAGGTTGAAGGCTGTCGTCTTGACGGCGTTCTGCACATCGCCAGTCAGCCGCGCGAGACTGTCGGTGAAGGTGTCGGCGATGCGGAAGTCCGTCAGCTTTGCTCAGGTCGCTTCGCTAAGGTCGCTCAGGACACGTTGAGAAAGTGCAGGCACAAACCGACCAAGTTCGATGAGCTGGTCCTCCACCGCCCGGCCGCGTTTGCGCGCGATCGCCTCCAATTTGTGAAGGACGATCACGGGATCCATCGAGTAAAGCGTGAGCAGGTAGTCCTGCGGGTGCAGGACGCGAACATTCCACGGCGCGAGAGCTTCGACAGGGAAATCGCGCAGGTTGAAAGTCACAATCACTTCGGCTTGTGACTGGATTGCTCAGGCCAGCAGGTGCCGGTCCTTGAGATCGTTTCGGCATGCGTCGATCAGTGCCTCGTGGCCAGTCACCATTGCTTCAGGAAAAGCTGCCCTGACCGCAGTCTGGTAGCTCTTGGCGAGGTGCGGTGGCCAGCCTAGTTCACTGAGATGGGTGCGTTCGGTTTCCAGCAGGATTTCCTCGCTCCAACGCGGCAGATAAAGCCGCGGCGTCTCGGCAAGCCGCAACAGGAGGTCGCAGACGCCAAAGTTTGCCAGGACGCACGCGTCCAGCACGACCTTGAAATCAGCCCGCATCGGTCGGGCCTGCTTTGGGTTTTGGGAAGGAGTGCCCGGCCTTTTCCACTTCCGCCGCCAAGTTGTCCAATGTCTTCGTCCGATCTGCGTCCCGGCGTTTTTGGAAATCCAACAGATCCTTGAAGTAGACTCGCCTATGAGCGCCAACCCGGTGGAACTGAATTTCCCCTCTTTCAAG
The DNA here is from genome assembly GCA_015075305.1 of Opitutaceae bacterium. Taxonomy (NCBI): domain Bacteria; kingdom Pseudomonadati; phylum Verrucomicrobiota; class Opitutia; order Opitutales; family Opitutaceae; species Opitutaceae bacterium. Next base: position 8,467 of record JABTUS010000002.1, read on the forward strand.
GAGGTTCACAAAAAACTGCCGCGACATTCCAAGGAAATTAGCCGCCGCTTGAGTCGTGAACGTCTCGTCCTCAGGCAACATGACGATCGCCCGTCCCTCACTCATCATTCGGGCGATGCGCATCAAGTATGCGCAGATTGGTTCTGGCAGTTCAGTGCGATTGCCCTGCTTATCAACGAAGGCGACATGACCCGGCTGGGAAAACGCGGCGACCAAACGGTCGAGAACCTTGCGGTCAACGATCGAGGGATCCAAGCGATTCTGTTGGGTGGTGAGCATGCGCAAAAGATTCGGCACGATGCCTAACAAATCAAGTAATCATTCGCTACAAACGCTACTATCGCTGCAACCGCTAAATACGTATTTCGATAAAAATAGCGATTAGTTCAATAAATAATTGATTTTGAACGTCTTCATCACTTCGTCGCCAAGAAGGTTGATCACAGACTGCAATGCGGCCTGACTTCGCGAGTTCGTCGCAGAGTTGGATTCCGCCGCTGAAAAGTCGCTCTCTCTCGAAGATCGTCGTGATTGGAAAATGCTTGGGAATCGAATTCAACTCCCGGCACCTCCACCAATTTTTTGACGGGAAGGGCCGCGTTCACAGCCTGAGACGCGTTCATGCCTTCGAGGGCTCCAGGATCCGCGCGGGTCGGACCATCCTTGCCAGTGCGGCACCCAGATTGCCGTACAAACCCGCACCCACCGCCGCGAGCGCAGCGGCGCCAAGGCAAGCGGGCTCGGGCGATGTCGACATCACCGGCACGCCAAACACATCCGCCATGATTTGAAGCGAAACCGGACTCTTCGCTCCGCCTCCCGTTGCCGCGATCCGCCGAAACAGTCCGTTCGGTGAAATCCTTCCCAGCAGGAGTTTTTCCGTTTCCGCCATCTCCCTCAGTTGACGACGCAGGTTTCCCGCATGCTGTGCAGCCAGCACACCGCCCGGCTTCTCCAGGCAAGCCATCAGCTCTCCCATCGGCACTTCCGGTGCAAACCGCTTCTGGTACTCCTCGAGTCTGCCGGCTCCATTGGGATCATACGCGAGCGCATAGAATCCGGGTTCGCCGGGATGGGGCCCAAAGATGCATTCCGGCATCGGTGCAACGCCTGTCACAAGCACAATGGCCGCCAGCACCGTGCCGCTCGACAACGATGCCTCCACGTGAAATCCCAATCCTGAACCGATCGCGGCCGCATGATGATCCAGCGCGCCCGCCGCCACCACGGTTCCGGGTTCGAGTCCGAAGAGACCCGCGGCCGCCGGCGTGAGCACGCCGGCTTTGCTCCCAGGAAGAAGCGGCACCGACATATGCGCAGCCGTCAGCCCAAATCTCTCCAGGGCGTCCTCCCACCACACGCGTTGCGTGATGTCGTAGAGGCCCGTGAGCGCCGCCGTGCTTGCGTCTCCCACCCTTTCTCCGGTCAGAAAAAATGTGAGGTAGTCGCTCACGGTCATGACGGAACGGCAGCGCCGCCAGGTCCCGGGCGCCTCCCGCTGCAGCCATCGCACTTTCGCCGGCGCGCTCTCCGGCACGAGCTCCCAAAGGCCCGTGCGCCCTCGCCGTTCATCGGAGACTCCAAATTCGCGCAGTTCTTCCGGCAGGGGGTGCGCCCGAAGATCGTTCCAGAAGATCAGCGGAGTCAGCGCGCTGTTTTCGTCGTCGAGGAGGAGAAACGTATTGGCCTGCGATCCGTATGAAATCGCCACAACATCGGACTTGCGCGCACCCGCCTCGCGGATGGCCAGCGTCACCGCATCCCTCAGGCGGGAAAGAAAAATCGCCGCATCCAGTTCCCGCCGGCCCGGTCGCGGCTCCTCCACCCCCGCCGCCACGCGCCCAAGGCCGCGAAGATTACCCGCGAGATCAAACACCCCGGCCTTCAGGTAGGAGGTGCCAAGGTCTATGCCGAGGAGCAGTGGCATGCGGAAAATGCGCCATCAACGCGGCGCGGCAATCAGGTCGAGCGTCGCCTCGACAAAGCGCGGGCCGTTCTCCACGGAGAACACCGCATTGGTCGCCTCATAGTAGGCCTTCTCAACCGCCAGCGGCGTGGCGATGTATCCCTGAAGCTGGCCGTTCGCCAGCGTGATGACGAACGTGTTTCGGGGCGCCCCGGCCTTCAACGCAAGGGCATGCTCAACAAAAAACTCTCCCGGCCATCCGATGAACCGCCATTCGCCGATCCGGATCAACTGGATCTCCGCCGGTGAGGCGGACCGCACCGCATCGCCAAGCCTCCCATCCCCAGCCGCCTCGGCAAGTAAAGCCGTCTTCTCAGCGCCAAATACATCGCACTCGGCCGTGCGCACCGTCTGCTTCGGGGCCTGCGAACTCCGCAGCCGCTCGTATTTTTCCCGGCTGCGCTTCAGCTCCTCACGAGCCTCCCGCACCCCCGGAAACGAGCGCGGTTTCACCTCAAGCCAGCTCCGGCGGGCGCTGACTTCTCCAGTCGGATGGAGGGAGATTTTCTCCAATGCGGCCGCAATGCACCGGCCCAGGTTCTCTCCGATGCGCTGGGCCTCCGCGAAGGTGTTGGCCCGGGTGACATGCCGCGGACTCTGATCCCCCGCTGCACCGAGGTGGTAGACCACCGGGCAAGCCTCCGGAAGCACATGCGTCCGCAGCCAGCGCCGCGTGAACCCCGGGAAATCCGCGCTGATCAGCGTGGAGTCCTCGTGCATCACGGTGGGATGCATGCCGTAAACCACCATGCATGCGATCGCTTTGCCCGTCGCCCGCGACCGCGCGAGCAGAACCGGCGCATCGGGATCAGTCGGGCCCGCCGGATCATGGCGATTCGTTCCCACCCCCTCCGCCCTCGCGACAACCAATCCCAGTTCCGCCGGCTCCGCCCGCTCCACCGCCGTCCTCGCAGCCAGGACCATGCGCTCGGTCAGCCACTCCAGATAAACAGCGTCGGCGGGCGGCACGATCGAATCAGCCGCATTGCTGAGATTGTCGGCCACCACCGGCCCGGAATGCGTGTGCGTCGCCGAAATCATCACCGCCTCCGGGGGCAGGCCCGTGACCGACGCAATGCGGCGTCGCATTGTCGCCACCAGATCCCGGTCGAAAAAAATCAGGTCGTTCGCCAGAAAAAGCGCGCGCCCCCCGCCCGAATCCACAAAGAGTGCCGCGCACTCCAGCGGGTCATGCACGCCCGTGCTGTTCCGCCGGACATGCGGATAACCATAGAGGAACACGCTTCCGGCCGGCGTGATTTCCACCACCGCGGCGCCCGCGCGGAAGGGAGTCGGGAATTCTCTGGCGGAGTCGGAAATCGGCATGGATCGATGGGTGAGAGGCCCGCAATCATGAGCCCGGCAACAACTGTAGCAAATGTTATTGTATGTTCATATCAGCCGGTGACTCACATTTGCTAACATTCACCTCCTCACCCCGCGGAACGAGCCGCGCAGGTCCGCATCAATCCGTCGGGGCGGGGCGGGACACCCCGGCCTTCTTCAGGAGAAGCAGGATTCCGAGCGAAAGCAGCAGGCAGAAGGCCCCGAACTGAAACACCCGCGCCACGTCGACCTTCGCATCGCGCAGCAGGCCCCCGGCGTAGATCGTCACCCCTCCCACGACACAGGCGCACAGATTGAGAATGCCGTATCCAGTCGCCCGATACCGCTGATCGGCGACCAGCGTGAGGATGGGCATCATGTTGGCGTCGGCGAAGGATTTTGTCAGCCCCACCAGCAGCAGTCCGGCGACCGCGATCCAGAGGGAGCTGGAGATCGAGATCAGAAAGACACACGGCGCCGAGACCGCCACGCCGACAATGACCACGTAGATCGGGCCGAGCTCGTGCGACCGGCTCCATCGATCCGCCCAGGCTCCGCCAAGGATGACACCAAGCAGGGCGGCCACCTGAAAATAGATTGTCGCCGTCAATCCCGCCTCGCCCTGCCCAAGTGAGAAGCGTTCGCCAAGGAAGGTCGGCATCCAGCCGACCACCGCCCAGCCGGTCACGCCCATCAGGCTCCAGTAGCCGAGCGACAGCAGGAAGGACCGATTGCTCATCAGACTCGAAACGGCCTCACCCAGCCGCACGGAGCCGGCTCCCGAAGGCTTCGCTGCACCGCTCGCTCCGGACTCCACGGCAGGGGCCGGACGATCCCGGAGGACAATAACAAGGACCACCGCATAGGCTATTCCAATCTGGCCAAAAATCATGAAGGCGTGACTCCATCCGTGCCTCTCGGCAATCCATCCGCCCAGTCCGCCCAGCCCGCTTCCCACCATCACTCCGCTCAAATGAATGCCGTTCGCCAGCGAACGTGTCGTCGTCCTGTGGTAATCCGCAATCAAAGCCAGCGCCGCGGGAATGTAGCAGGCCTCGCTGAGACCCATCAGAGCCCGGGTGAGCAGCAGCTGGTCGAACGTCTTCGCGTGCGCGGTCATCCAGGTCACGACCGACCACGCGACAAAACTGAGGAGAATCACGCGGCTGCGGCTGAACCGATCCGCAACAAACCCCGCGAATGGACTGCACACCGCATAGACGATCAGAAACACCGACGTGAGCAGGCCGAACTGGGCGTCGCTCATCGGAATCTCCGCGAGGATCGAGGTGCGCATCGTCGTGATCATCACGCGATCCAGATAGTTGAGGCAGCCGACGACCCACAGTGTGGCGACAATCAACCAGGCTCGGGGCGGCAGTGCATTGCTTTGATTCATGAGTGATGATCCCGCCCGTTTGAAAAATCTCAGCGCCGGCCTTCGGCGATCAAGGTGCCAGCGCCATCCTCCAGTTGAAGGCCGACCGCCGTCGTCCGGAAGCCGGGTTGCGGGGTCATCGAATGAATTGCCTTCCGGCGCAGGGATGTCACGCGGACGCCTACCAAGCAGACATCCTTCGCCTGCGCCAAGCACAAAGATCTCTCTTTCATCGGGGAAAATCGATGCGTGCACCGTCACCGCCGGTCCACGCTCCCCCGTCTCCGACTCCGTCTCAAGCCACTCCAACTGGTCATTGTGCCTGTCCACCACTTGGTGGTTTGCCGCCGGGCGAAATCGGGTCGAGACTCCGGCCTTCCCACAAAATCCAGTCACTCGATGCGCCCTTCACTCATCCGTTCGCGTCTGCGACAGAACCTCGTCGCCCGCTTCACCTGCATGTACTATCCCTCGGCCATGATGCCGCTGCACGCGGCCAGGGCCGGCTTCGACGCCATCTGGCTCGACACGGAGCACAACACCTGGGATCGACGCGAACTTCAGCGGATCATCGCGCTGCACCATCTGGCCAACATCGACTGCATTGTCCGCACGGGCAGCCGCAACAAGTCCGAGCTCTACCACCTTCTGGAAAACGGCGCCACCGGACTCATGGCGCCCCTGGTCGACACCCCCGAGGACGCCGCCGCACTCGTTCAAGCCGTGAAGTTTCCTCCCCTGGGCGGACGCGGACTCGACGGCGCGGGCCTCGACAACGATTTCTACCTCAAGGGAACGACCAACTATCCCGCCGAGGCCAACCAGGAGACCTTCCTCATCCTGCAGATAGAGTCACCGCTCGCCCTCGCAAACGTTGACGCCATTGCCGCCATCAAGGGAGTTGACGGGCTTTTTCTCGGCCCGGGAGATCTGTCACTGCGGCTCAATGTCCCGATGGACTGGAACAATCCCGAGATGTGCGCCGCGGAGGACGCCGTCGCCGCCGCTGCGGCCCGGCACGGCATCGCCTGGGGTCGCCCCGCCGGCAACGCCGAGCAGGTCGCCCGAATCGCCGCCAAAGGCGCGCGGCTCATCAATCACGGAAGCGACTTCGGCGCCATTCTCACCATGCTCCCCGCCTACGGCAAGGTGATGAGAGAGGCGCTCGATTCCTCATCGACACAGCCATCTTCAGCCAAGAGCGGCCCGTACTGAGAACGCACGCAGGAGGAAGGTGACGGCCCTCAACAGTTCACCGGCCTTGGCAGAGCGCAAACCTCAGTCGCGCAGCAGGTGCTGCGGAAAATCCGCGACCTTGGCGCAGCCGACCTGCTCCATCACCTGCTGGAGCTGGCGCTTGAGCATGTGAATCGTGTGGGGGCCGCCCCTGCGTCCGAGCGCGCCGACACCGTACATGAACGTGCGGCCAAGAAACACGAAGTCCGCGCCGCTCGCGAGCGCGGCCGCGATGTCCGGCCCCTCGCGAAAGCCGCTGTCCGCCATCAGCTTCGTCTTCCCGTGGAATTTCTCCGCGAGCTCCGCCAGCGGACGAATGGTCGAGGTGCCCGCATCCAGCTGCCGCCCGCCGTGATTGGAAACGATCATGCCATCTACTCCGAGATCGATCGCCCGCTGCGCGTCCTCCGAATTCACCACGCCCTTGATGACGAGTTTGCCCTTCCAGAGACTGCGCAGCGCGCGGATCTTCTTCTCGGTGAGGCGACCCGAAAACGTCCGGTTCATGAACAACCCCAGGTGGCGCATGTTCAGCCCCTTGGGAATATACGGCTTCATCGTCTTGAACGCCGGCACACCCGCACCGAGCTGAGAAAAGGACCAGGTGGGGTGCAGGCACATCTGCACGACATTGCGCAGATTCATCTGCGGCGGGATCGAAAGCCCGTTCCGAATCTCCTTGGGGCGGTAGGCAAACGTGGGCGTGTCCGCCAGGATCACCAGCACCTTGCAGCCCGCGGCCGCCGCGCGCTCCAGCAGCTTGTCACGCAATTCATCCTGCGCGGGATGGTAAAGCTGAAACCAGAAGCGACCCTTGGTGAGCTGCGCGATCTCCTCGATGCCCGCGGTGCTCACCGTGCTCAGGATGAAGGGGATGTTCCCCTCCACTGCGGCCTCCGCGAGATACTCCGCCGAGCGCGGCCAGATCAGCCCCTGCAGCCCGATGGGCGCAACGCCAAAAGGCGCCGCATAGGTCTCGCCGAAAAGCTCCGTCTCCATCGTCGCACCGGGAAAATCCCGCAGGTAGTAGGGCCGCAGCCTCACCTCCCGGATCTCATCCGTGTTCCGGCGCAGATTGATCTCCGAGAAACAGCCTCCATCAAGATATTCAAACGCGAAACGCGGAATGCGGCGGCGAGCCTTCTCGCGCAGCAATTCGGTGGAGGGAACCTCGGAGTCAAATATCTCGGCCATCGCGCTCCGAGCCAAGCACCTGCGCACCGCGACTGCAAGCCGCGGAATCACGGTGGGATCATTGCCCCATACCCTGCTCCGGAGTCTTCCAGCGCCAGACATGCGGCGTGCGCACACCGGCCATGATTTCGCCGGAGACAAAAACCCAATGGTCGCCTGACTTCACCGCCGGCGTCGTCACGACCGGGTCCGGCCACTGTTCCGCGGACTCGTGCCAGGAGCCGGTTGTCACATCGAAGACCAGAATGCCGTCCGGCACGCGGGTGTCGCGCGGCTGTTTGCCCGCGAGCCGGTTGTCGACACCCCCAAGCAGGAAGATCCGTTTTCCGTCGACCGACACAGGCGCCGGAGACGGCGAAGCCAGGGTGGAATGCGGCAAGTCCGCAAGTCTCTCCCAGCCGGAGTCCGCCCGGTAGCGATAGGCGTCCAGCAGATACGTGAGCCGTGACTTGCCGTCATCGGCGATTGCGAGTTCTCCACCCGAAAACAAATGGAGACTCCCTCCCGAAACCGCCATGACCGCCATCGCTCGTGAAGGACCTGGCCATGGTGCAAGTTCAACCCACCCGTCCGAAGGATGGCGCGGATCCCAACGCCAGAATCCCTTGCGGCTCAATCGTGGCGCGCCGTCCGCGTTGCCGGCCGCCAGATAGACCGATCCATCAAGAACCGCAGCCGCAGCACTGGTCGTCGCCGCCGGCAGGCGCGGTCCGGGAGTCACCTCCACACGATCCCCGAGCCAGCGCAACCAGAGCGAATCTGCATACACCTGGTCCGCATTCTCCCCTCCAAGCAGCAGCACACCATCCGGCAATGACACCGCAGCGGAATATCCACGCGCCTCCGGCAGACGCCCGGCGGCACGCCACTCCTTCTCCCCTGGCAGCAGCACGTGAATGTCGTCGTAGTAGGCCTTCTTTCCGCCCTCCCACGGGGGCAGGTCCGGAAAGTTGGCTCCGCCCGCGGCAATCAAGACGCCGCGATGTACCCCCGCGAGGATTCCCGCAACGCCACGCGTCCGAGGATAGGAGGGCAACTGCTGCCAGGAAGGCGTCACCGCATTCTGAGAAAAAGGTACTGAAGTCTGAGATGTTCTGGAGATAGGCATGATTGTGGTGGAATACTCCAAGGATTTTCCCCCTATGGGCAGGGCACCGAACATCATCGCTGCGGCAGCGGCGAAATCCAAAAGAGTTCGAAAACGGCGAAAAGGATGGCGCATGGAGCTCACTGCAGCTTTAGGAAATCACAGGCTAGGACTTACGGCCTGAGCAGATCCGCCTCCCTGATTCTGGTCCGAAGACTGCCCTGCATGGACGTGATCCAAAGTTCCCCAGGATGTCGCTCGAGCAAGTAAGGATACGAGACCCGCGCTCCCTTCGCGATCTCGCGCGGCTGGGTCCAGGTCCTCCCATCATCCTCGGAAATCGCCATGTCGCGATGCGGCGGAACCGCGCCAGGCGGGGCTTGGGTGCTGCGAATGTCCCGTGCGGCTTGATTTCTTGATGGGGAGGCGCCGGATTCATGATGGAGCAATCGCAAATGTCACAAGGACGAACGGGCTTCTCCGGTCTTCAAAGCCAAATCACTGGTCTTGGATATTGTCCAGTTCACCGAATTTCTCACAATCGGCAATGCGCCCATGAGCAGCCCCCCTCCCTCTTTCATGATTCCAAAGCGGCTTTCTCTGTCCGCACAGACCGCCGCGGCCATGCGCACCGCCATTGCCGACGGCGCATGGGAAGGCTGGCTCCCTGGCGAGCGCCGCCTGTGCGAAACCTTTCAGATCAGTCGCCCCACCATCCGCGCCGCCCTCCATTTGCTGGCCAAGGAGGGCCTGATCGAGATCCACCAGGGACGGCGCAACCGCGTGCTTGTTCGACCCCACCAGAAAGCATCCCGGCAAAGCCGGCTCGTGCTTCTGGTCACCCCCGAGCCGGTAAGCCGCGTCGGTCAGACCGCCTACCAGGGAATCGGCGAAATGCTCACGCACCTGGCTGAGCATGGATTTGCCACCGAAGTCCTCGTCTGCCAGTCCCGCAGCCCGCGCACCCAGCAGCGAAAACTGGAAACGTTCATGCGCGAAAACAATGTCTTCTGCTGCGTCCTGCTCTCCCTCGGCAGGGAGCTCCAGTTGTGGTGCTCAAGGCAACCCGTGCCAACGCTGGTCCTCGGCTCGTGTCATCCGGACGTCCGCCTGCCCTCGCTCGATGTCGACTATGGAGCCGTCTGCCGGCATGCCGCCGGTTTCCTGCTGCGCAAAGGCCACCGTCGCGTCGCGTTCGTCGTTCCCAACTCCGGCGCGGCCGGCGACCTCGCAAGCGAAAGAGGCTTTCTGGAAGCCATGGCGCCGCGCGTCGCTCGCGGCGAAGCCCAGGCCACCGTGGTCCACCACAATGGCAGCGCCCACAACATCTCCGCCAAGCTCGACCTTCTCTTCAAATCGGCCGCCCCACCCACCGCATTGCTCGTCGCAAAGCCCTTCCACACCTTTGCGGTCATCATCTACCTGCTGAAACGCGGCATTTCCGTGCCCGACACGGTTTCCCTGATCGCGCGCGATCATGAGTACGTGTTTGAAACCGCCCACCCCGCGATCACGCACTACGAGTTCTCCGGCGACGCCTACGGTCAACGGCTGTCCCGCCTGATGATCCGGTTCGTGAACCAAGGCGCGCTGCCACCTGTGCCCAACCTGTTCGTTCCAAAGTTCTTCGAGGGAAACACCGTTCGCACGCTCTCCATTCCACGTTGATTGAATGCGGAGGGTCAGCGCTCCCGACTGGAGGCGTTCAACGGAGTCGGCTGCCGCCGCCACAATGCATCCAGGTCGTTGTAGTACGCGTAGCGCAATTCGCAGTCGGTCAGGGCTGCGACACTTGAGGCCCCGCGCATTGCCACGGTGATCGCATTCTCCCCTTTCCGGACCAGGTAAGGACCGTCCAGCGGCACATGCACATAGCGCTCTGCCGCATCCTTCTGCGTGGGCGCCACACCGAGAATTTCGACGGTTGACCAGGAATTCTCCCGCGACAATGGGCCGGAGAAGACTTCCTTTCCGTTCAGTGTCACCACCAAGGCGGCATTCGCGGGAACACCTCGCAGCCCCAGCCTCAGTTCGCACTGCCTCAGGGGAAACGCCGTGTCAGCCGGATTCTCCGCGACCGGAAGCGTCAGCAGCAACGGCACCGAGCGCGCGAGACCGGCCGGCAGCTGCTTGCCGTAGGCGTAGGAGCCCGGACCATCGCTGTAGTACGACTTGGTCACCACATACACCTTCGGCTGCCCGCGGAGATTCTCCGGTCGCGCCAGGTCGCGGAAGACGCGATAAAGTGACTCGCTCTGCGGACGCAGCGATCCAAACGCATTGTAGAAATTGAACAGGTAGAACCCGTCCACCCGCATCGCGAAGTAATTGGCTGCGGCAGCCCGAATTTCATCCAGAGTCGCCTCCCGGCTGACTTGAGCACCTTGATAGCGATCCCCTGCACTCGTCTCCGGAAAAGGAAGTCGCCAACTCGTGCGCGGATAAAGCGACGGACATATCTTCACCGCGTGTTTCCTGCCAAGTTCCAGAAGATCTTGAATCGGCATGTCTCCGGCGAGGGTCATGATCTGCGCCGGTGACACGACATCCACCAGCTTTTCGGTGATCCACTTCTCAACCTCCAGACCGGCGAACCGGGAATCTGCCAGCGACGGGGGAATCCGGACAAAGAGGTAAAGCGGCCGGCGCTGCTGGCGCGCCACTTGGTCCAGCCTCGCCCGCACCTGCCGAACCATCTCGGTGATTTTCGGCGCACCTTCGCTGGCTCTTCCCTTTGGAAAGAACACCTGGAACCGGTTGAAATCGAGTTCGAATCCGTCGATCAGATCCCGATTGCGTTCGATGGCTTCGAATGCCGTATCGAGACGATGCTGCCGCACCTCCGCATGGGAGTAGTCGAGCAGATTTCCGTAGGCGGGCTGAAAAGGAAGGGGCGACTCCTTGATGGTGTAGGCATTCCGATGCTTGAACCAGAACTCGCCGGTCATTGCGTGCTCGTCTGGATGAGCCATGAAATGCGCGTCATTCATCCGCAGGCTCGGTATAAAGAACAGCCCCAGTCTCTTGGCCTCTTCGCCGGCAGTGCGCACCGCGTCGGCTCCCTGCGCGATGCAGACACGCGCATTCTCCATCCGAATCGCCATGAAGGCATCCTTCACCTCGTCCGGTGAGTGGCGCCAGCCAACCGGACTCGCGACCTTGGTGGCGTAGATCATCAGGTCCCCCCCCATGCCGAGACAGTATACCAGGGTTTTCACCGGCGTGTCCGCCAAGGCGGCGATGTTTTCGCACAGGAGGGCTTCCGATCGCGCCCGATCCGGAACCACATAGGAGAGATCCGCGTCGTCGTTGTAGATGATCCCGAAGTCAGGGATCGTGCGGCTCGGGTCGTGCGCACCCGACGCGGCGGCCTGCAGGACGAGGGCAAGAGGAATCACCCGATGGAGGAAGCTTTTCATTGCTGAAGGTTGGTCATTCGACAGTGGGCAGACAATACGGGCCGGGAGACTGCGTTGCGTGGGATGATCCGCGAGGCACAGCCAAAATGCCTTCAATCACGGCTGGCTGTTTCCAGTGTCCTCGCTGCGGTATCGGCAATCAACACTTCGCCTGCATCCACGCTGCCAGTGAATTCAACGCGCAGGTAGTTCACTCCGAAAACGGCGGAGCGCTTTGCCTCAAGCGAAGTCTGCTGACCTCCGGACATTGTCGCCGAAAGCCCAGTCCCTTGATCCGCATTCCACCAGTTCAGTTTGATCTCCGTCCAGGTCGCGTCCGCGGACTTTTCCAACGGCAAGACCCAAGTATAGACCGCATGGGCTGCCGCCTGCGCGTCATCAATTCGGGTGAAATGATCGTTCAAACTGAGTTTCAGCGAAGTGATTCCCGCCGGAACGCGAAGCTTCAGACCCACCTCTCCGCTCGCGGCCATCGGGAAATTCCAAGAGGCGCCACAGAGCCCGGAAGCCTTGACGGGAATAGCCAGTGCGCGGGTCCCGCCCTCCAGGACACTCACCCGAAGATGCTCGTCCCCATACTGGGTCCAGCCGGTCGGTCCGTCCGTCAAGTCGTCCTTCACCGCATCCTCCTCCAGCCAGTCGGGATCAAAGAGGAACACAGCGTGCTTGCTGTGCCCCTGTCCGCTCACCACCGCGACCTTGCCATCGGGAGTCTCCGCTGCCGAGGGGTAGGCAGTTCCACGGTCGCCACCTGCAGCAAGATTGGTTTCATGCAGAACTTCGCGAAACCCCCTCCAAGTTTTCCCGTCATCGGAACTGATCGCAGCGTGCAACACCTCGCGGCCTCCTGCAGCATAACTGACGGGATCGCCCCAGTTCTGACACGCGTTGAGCAGCAGCACCATCCGGCCGTCGTGCAGCCGCAGCAATTCCGCCGGGGAATCCGACGAGATGAAGCGTGTCGGCTGCAATGTCGACCAGCGTGAGCCGTCCGCCGATCGTGATTCCCACAGCCAGCCACCCCGATCCCGCACAAGCATCCACACGCTGCCGTTCAACTTTTCAATCATGACCGGCTCGATCGCGCCATAGCGGGTTGGAAACTTCTTCCTGAGTTCCAACTTGAGCGCGTCAGGAGAGCGCTGCCAGGTTGTCCCTCCGTCATCCGTGAAGTACACCAAAGTTTCATGCCAGCCGAAATCCGGGCCGCTGGCCGGAGCCTTTTCCCGTCCTGGCACAGCCCTGCCCACACCCAGCAGCAAGCGACCGCTTTTCAGCGCCGTCAGTCCACGAATGGATCCCACGTAACCCGGAACTACTTTTTGCGCCGGCGTCCAGTCTTCCCGACCGTGCTTCTGGGTCGTGTGATAAACCTCGTAGAGCCTGCCGTTGTACCCACCCTCGCCCTGGCCATGAAGATGATAGACCACCTGCAGGTCATGATTGCGGTCCTCCACCGCCTTGACCGCATAGTAGGCCTTTCCGGGAATGGAGAATGCAACCCGCGGCTCACTCCAGGTCAACCCGCCATCGAGCGAGGCTGTCACCGAAACGGAATCGCTGGCAGGTTTCGTCACATGGTAGATCTCCATCGTGCCATCTTGCCGCTCGACCATGGAACACTCGTTCGTGGGAGCCTCGCGCACGATGACCGGGGCGAAAACCTCGCGAGCGCCGGCTGGCTTGGGCCGCAATTGCATCCCAAAGGGATTGTCAAACAACCTCCCCGTGTCTTCGGAAATATTCCCCGAGGACGTGAAGGTGTTGAGACGCACCACTCCCGTTCCAGGATCAAGCCCGACGCTTGAAAGCGCCTCGGTGCCGCATGCCCCGGAAAAAATCTCCTTCCCGTCCACCACCACACGCACCCGGCCTGCAGTCCGCTCGACCGAGAGGGCAAACTCGTTTCCCGGCTTGAATCGCGGCGCGTTGATTCGGATCGGTTTTTCGCCGGCACGGAAAAAGCGACCCCGCAGTTCCCAGGCCCCGGTTTCGCCGTGCAAGACAATCTCGCTCACCGAGTCGATGACGACCGAGCTTTCTCGTCCCCCTCGGGGCAGCCCAAGATTGAAACTCACGACAAAGTCCCCTTCGCCTGGCGCGGGCTGCCCGAGAAGGCGATGTCCCCTGCCTGTCCCTTCGAGGTAGCCCGACTGGCTGACGATCCAGGGTCTGCCGGTATAGCGCACCTGCGGAGCGGTGTAGTTTTCCGCATTGGCCACGTAAACGACTGTGGTCGGATTCGCATTCGAAAGGCTGGAGCCAAACGTCAGGATTGCGCCCGCGAACAAAGCTCGGACGCCTTCTGGAACCCTTGGGACATTCAGGAGACTCACCATGAGCAGGGAAGCAATCGATTCAAAACACGCCCTTTACCCCCAGAGTCACCAGGCTGCCTGCGCGCTGGGACACGCTGATGCGGGCGAACTCGGGGGTAAAATCTCCCATAAGCAGGGTGTGCTTGTCGCTCTGCAGGGCGTTTCGCACGCTGGCGTAGAGGGAGATCCTCTTGGAGAACTGGTACTCGAACGACAGATCAACCAGGGTTTGCGGCGCCACGTAGCGGAACATGTCGGGCAGCACATTGGCGCTGACCGCGACGCGGTTGATCCGCACCTCCTCGGCCATGGCGACGTTGACTTTCGCCTGAAATCTGGGGCGGACAAAACTGACACCCCAGTTGATGTTCTGGCGCGAAAACCCCTCAAAGTCATCCTGGTTCGGCCCACTGATCCTCAGATGCGTGCCGTTGACAAAGAGACTCAATCCCCGGCTCCATGACGGCAGGAAAGTGAGTTGATGGCGGATGCTCCACTCGAAACCTGTGATGTTGGCCGCTCCGAAATTCGAATAGGTGCGGATGTCCGAATTGATGAACTCGGAGGGCAGGCCGTACTCGGCGAGCAGCTCTGGCGTCGCCTCGGAGGTGGTCAGAGCATAGAAGTCACGGATGTTCTTCCGAAATACGGCGGCTGTGAGCGTCGTTCCTTTTCGCTGATAGTATTCCAGCGTCAGGTCAAAGCTGTTCGAATCCCACGGACGCAGCCCGGGATTGCCGACCGTCACTGTGGAGTTCGGCGTGGGATTTCCGGATTCAAAAGTCGGCGCCGCAACGGTGATGCCGGGCGCAATGATCGAGACCGGCGGGCGACTGATGGTGCGGGCATACGAAAAGCGTGTGATCAGATTCGGTGTGATGTTGTAGGATGCATTCAGGCTAGGATAATAACCTTCATACGATCGTTTGGCGTGCGAGCCGCGCTCCTTGTACTGCAACTGGGCCAGTGTGAGTGCGGACCCCACGATCCGCACCGGCATGTTTGCGGCGTTGCGTATGATGTTGCCATTGGCATCACGCTGGTAGGTGGCCACGATGTCGTTCAACGGCCCGGCTCCGTCATCCCCGGTGTGCTCGTAGCGAACACCGGTGGTGATGCGGAGACGATTGTCAATGAAGCGTCCGTCCAGGCGCAGGTAGGCGGCGACAATGGTTTCAGTCAGCTCCTTCGAACCGTTCACGCGCGTCGTGTAATTGGCCGCTTCGTTGAGCGTGAACCACTCCGGATTCCGCCGGTAGAGGTCGTGGAGGCGCGAGGCGCTGTTGCGGAACACCGGCGCCGCGCTGCCGTCGTCGTAAAAGTGATAGGTCGTGTTGGCGGAGTATGCCTCGTTGACCAGGCCCAGATTGCGGGCCAGGTTGCCTCCTGCTGACGCGGGCACTGCCAGAGTGTATGCGCGGGTTTCCGTTTTCGAATCGATCGCATTCTCCAGATAGCTCCCGCCGAACTTCAGCTCCAGCGGAAACCGGGTGTTGAGCGAGCGTCCTGCATTGAGACGAAATGCCGTGAGGTTGGTGTCGACATCCAAGGTGGTCGATGTGGCTCCGGTGACGGGCACGGCACCGGCATCGTAGGGATTTATCACCGCTCCGCCCTTGGTCGCCACGATTCGCGGCAACAGACCGTCGTGAATTCTGCTGATGCCGGTCGCCTGCATGGCCACGGCGGTGTTGCTTTGCGTGATCGTGTTGAAGAACCCGTCCTCCATGTCGCGACGCTCACGGCCGCTCCGTGAATGGGAGGCGCTGGCGTCAAAATTCCACACGTCACCTTTGTGGGCGTAGGTGATCGAGGAATTGACTGTTGTACGGTAGAAGTCGAAATTGGCGGCACCCGGAGTGACAACGCCTGTGGCGCCGTTGGTTCGAATCGCATCGGCGTCGCCGGTGACACCGGTGCTGAAGTTCATCGTAAAGGGATTCTGCGTGGTGAAGGAGTCCTCGGATGAATACTGCACCTTTGCGCGAAGCGTGTCGCTCTTCGACACTTTCCAGTCGGCCGCGAGCGAGAGCAGCTTCTTGTCGTAGAGCTGAATCGTGTTGTTTTTCACGTAGCTGACCGCCACCAGCTTGGTGTGATTCCACGTCGTGGTGTCGTAGTCCATGTCATAGTACCGCTTGCTGGCCGACGCACTGACCGTGAGGGCGAAAGATTGATTGACCGGCAGTTTGTAGGTCAGATCAAGGCCGGGCTGTATGGGACGCGCCGAGGCCTGGGAGGTGTTGGTGATCCTCCGCCGAAACGTCAGCGTGTCGGTGTTCGGATTGTCGCGCAGGGTGTTCACCGTGTAGAATGCGCTGTATGTCAGTTGCGGCCGGCGACTCGAGAACCCGCTCTTGCCGATGATGTTCATCGATCCGCCGATGGCGTTGGCGGGCATGTCGGGAGTCGGGGACTTCGTGATCTCAATGCGCTCGATGTTGCCGGTGGCCGCGCCGGTGAGTTCAAAGCTTCGATCGCCGGTCGATGACGCAATCTCATTGCCTTCCTCGAGGACAAGGGTGCCGTTGGCTGGCATGCCTCGAATTGCAATCTCCGTCGCAATTGCCGGTCCAAAGGTGATGGAGACACCGGGCACATACTTCAGGAACTCGCCGGGATTGCCTTCCCCCATGTTGCCGAACTCCTCGAAGGCCACGACATTCTTGATGTTGTCCGCCACGCGCTGCTCGTTGATCGCAAGTGCTTCCGCAGTCAATGCCTGCTCCGTGACGGTGAACTTCTCCAAGTGGATCGTTTCCCCGGCGCCCGAATCCACCAGACGCATAGAATAGTCCAGCATGACTGTCCGGCCCGCAACAACCTCCGTGGAGCGCGTCGCCGGTTCAAACCCGCTGTAGCTCGCCGTCACATTCGCGGTGCCAGGCGCAACATTGGCGAATCGATATTCGCCGGCTTCGTTGGAGAGTGTCTCAAGACTTGTGCCCTGGATTCTCACCTGCGCCCTGGCCAGTGCATCGCCGCTGGCCAAGTTGATGATGCGGCCTTCAATCACACCCGTGCTCTGGGCGGTGACAGGGAGGATCCAGCCAAGGAGGCCCCACGTCAGGGCGCTCACGGAGCGGGCAAGTGTTGTGGAAAACAGTTTCATGCGATGATTCAGGGTTTGCGGTTGACTGATGGGACAACAACCGGCGCAGCGCGGCCACCAATGACTGTGCAATGAATCTCCCTCCATGAAAAACCACTGGACAAAAAAAACGTCCAGCTGGTTCTTTTCAGACGCCGTGCGTCCAATGAGCGTCGGCAATGCCATGTTAGGAAATGTTCGTTTCTACTTTCGATTGACATTTTCTAACATTCTCACGGAATCTGGCTGCTCATGAAGAAGCTGCCCTCCGCCGCACGTCTGGCCCGCATCCGCGAACGGTTCGCGAGCGAGGCGGGCGTGTCCGTCGCGGAGCTGGCCGCCGAGTTCTCCGTCAGCGAGATGACCATCCGGCGCGACCTCGCGCAGCTGGAGGGGCAGTCGCACATCCAGCGCACCCACGGCGGCGCCGTGCTCACGGAGCGCATGCTGCTGGAGTTCGACTACCGGGACAGGCGCCAGGCCAACCGGAGCGCCAAGCAGGCCATCGCCCGCGAGGCCCGCAGGCTGGTCAGACCCGGGCAGCGGCTCATCCTCGACAACGGCACCACCACGCTGGAACTCGCCTGCCTGCTGCGGGACGGCGAGAACCTCACTGTCATCACACCCAGCCTCGCCGTGGCCTCCGAACTGCTCGACGCCCCCGGGGTGGAGGTCATCCTCCTCGGCGGCGTGATCCGCCGCGGCAGTCCGGATCTCACCGGCCCCGTCACCGAGCACTGCCTGGAGCTGTTTTCCGCGGACCTCGCGTTCCAGGGAACGGACGGCATCGGGCTCGACGGCAAACTGTACAACGCCGATCTGCGTCTCGCGCGCGTGGAGAAACACATGCGCCGCATTGCGAAGCAGTCCGTCGTCCTCGCCGACCACACCAAGATCGGCCGCACCGCCCTCGCCTTTTCCGGCAGCCTTTCCGGCATCGACATCCTGATCACCAACCGCAGCGCCCCCGCCGGCGCGCTGCGCCGGTTCTCCAAACTCGGGGTACGCATCCTCTCCGTCTGATTTTCCATCATGAGCACATCCTCCGCCTTCAAGACTCTCGATTGGGGCCGCGTCGACCTCTCGCGCGTGCCGCACCTTCCCGTGCCGCCCCCCGGCCCGCAGTCCAAACACTGGCACGACCGGTGCACCAGGCACTTCAAGGGTCTGAGCGGACAGGTGAAGCTCTTCCCGGTCAGCTTCGAATCCGGCCGAGGCTGCGTGCTGCGCGACGTCGATGGCAACGAGTACATCGATTTCTCCTCGGGCATCTACGTCACCACGCTGGGACACTGCCACCCGAAGATCAGCGAGGGCATCGCGCGCGCCGCGGGCCAGTTGATGAACGCCCACGACTTCACCACGCCGATCAAGACCGAGCTGATGGAGAAGCTGGCATCGGTGCTTCCGGGCGACCTCAACGGCTTCCAGCTCTACGACTGCGGCACCGCGGCCGTCGAGGCGGGCATCCGCGTGCTGCGCGCCGCAACCGGGAAACACGAGACGGTGAGCTGCTTCTACGACTTTCACGGCAAGACCTACGGCGCGGTCTCACTCGGACACATCCGCTCGCATGTCTACGGGGCGGTCCGCGCTCCCGGCGCCCACATGGTGCCGCGCCCGGACACCTATCGGCCGGTGTGGACGAAACCCGATGGCACGATCGACACCGATGCCTACCTCCGTTTCTACGCCGAATACCTCGACAAGGCCACCGTCGGAGCAGTCGCCGGCTTTGTCCTGGAGCCCATCCAGGGCTGGGGCGGATCTGTCATGCCGCCGGATGACTTCTTCCCCAAGCTGCGCAAATTCTGCGACGACCGGCACATCCTGCTCATGGCCGACGAGGTTCTCACCAGTTGGGGCCGCACCGGCAAATGGCTCGCCATGGAACACTGGGGCGTCGTTCCCGATGTCGTGACCATCGGCAAGGGTTTCGGCAATGGCTTCCCGGTCACCTGCGTCGCCGTGCGCGAAAAATTCAAGGAGAGCTTTGAAAGCATCTCCGCCTCATCGAGCTACGGCGGCAACCCCATGGCCTGCGCCGCAGCGCTCATCTCAACGCAGGTCATTGAGTCGGAGAACCTCCTCGGGCACGCCACCCACCTCGGCAACGTCGCGCTGAAGCGCATGCAGCGCATGAAGGAACAGCACAGGATCGTGGGCGACGTCCGCGCCAAGGGCTGCCTCATGGGCATCGAGCTGGTAAAGGACAAGGCATCCAAGGAACCCTTCGACAAGGCCGGCACGCTCGTCTACCAAAAGGCCTTCCGAAAGGGTCTGGCCTGGATTCCCGCCGGTCACATTCTCCGCATGAGCCCGCCGATCGTCATGGACGAGGCCACCCTGCTCAAGGGCCTCGACATCATCGACGAGGCCATCGGCGAAACCGCAAAGGAACTCGGCTTCGCCTGATCTCCACTCCTTCACTCTCACCGCAACTCCCATGACCTCCTACAGACTCAACCGTCTCTTCAATCCCAAGTCGCGCCGCTGCTTCGACGTCGCCATCGACCACGGCTTCTTCAACGACTTCAGTTTCCTCGCCGGCATCGAGAATATCGACCACGCCGTGGCGACCGTCGTCGGCGCAGCCCCCGACGCCGTGCAGCTCAGCGTCGGCCAGGCGCGCCATCTCCAGAAGATCGCGGGGCGCTTCAAGCCGTCGCTCGTCCTCCGCATCGATGTGGCCAATGTCTACGGCAAACAGCTCCCGCGCCGGCTCTACAGCCGCACCATCGACACGCCCGTCGAGCAGGCGCTGCGTCTGGACGCCGCGTGCATGTGCGTGAATCTCTTTCAGATTCCCAACGAGCCCGAGGTCGGCGAGCAGTGCATCGAGAACATCGTGCGCCTCAAGCCGCAGTGCGAGCGCTACGGCATGCCGATGATGATCGAGCCGCTCGTTTTCCAGTCCAATGAAAAGGCCGGCGGCTACATGGTCGACGGCGACGAAAAGAAGATCATCCCTCTCGTGCGCCAGGCGGCGGAACTCGGCGCGGACGTCATCAAGGCCGACCCCACCGACAACGTGTCGCTCTACCACAAGGTCATCGAGGCCGCCTCGGGCATCCCGGTCCTCGTCCGCGGTGGCGGCAAGGTGGGCGACCGCGAAATCCTCCAGCGCACCCACGACCTGCTCGCGCAGGGCGCCTCTGGCATCGTGTATGGTCGAAACATCATCCAGCACGCAAAACCCGCCGCCATCACACGCGCGCTGATGGGACTCGTCCACGACGGCCTCACGGTCGACGCCGCGTTCGACATCGTTTCCAAGGCCTGAGCACCCGGCTTCCTCCCGCCATGAGCGATCTGGCAATCCGCAACGCCCGGCTCGTTGCACCCGGCAGAGGCATCTCTACGGGCGATGCATGGATTCGCTCGGGACGGATTGCCGCGCTCGGCAGGATCGACGCCGCCGTGCCTCCTGACGCAAGAGTGATCGAGGCCCGCGGCCGGCTGCTGACGCCAGGGCTCATCGACATCCACACGCACGGCATCAAGGACAACCTCTACGAGGACGGCGTCGCCGGCGTGCGCCGGGGCGCGCGATGCCTGGGCGAGTTCGGTGTCACCACGGTTCTGCCGACGCTGATTCCGAAACTCACCGACACCTGGCTTGGGGATGTTCGGCGGACCTGCGAGGCTTTGCCCGGCATCACGGACGCGAACATTCCCGGTCTGCACATTGAGGGTCCCTTCATGGCCGTGGGAGGCGCGGCCTGCCCCACCCTTCCCGGCGATCTCGCGCTACTGGAGCGCATCCTCGACGCCACCGGCGGCCGCCTCGCCGCGATGTCGCTCAGCCCGGACGCACCCAACATCCTTCCGGTGATCCGCCGCCTGCGGGAAAAGGGGATTCCCGTTTTTCTCACACACACGCGCGCGAATGCGGAGCAGACGGAGGCCGCGCTGGAGGCGGGAGCCTCGCACGCGACGCATTTCTACGATGTGTTCTATCCGCCCGCCGAGACGGACCCCGGCGTGCGGCCGGTCGGCGCGGTGGAATCGATTCTCGCCGATGCCCGCGCCTCCGTGGACTTTATTGCCGACGGCGTGCACGTCCACCCCACCGCCATCCGCGCCGCTCTTGCAGCGAAGGGCTGGCAGGGTGTCATCCTGATCACCGACTCCAACATCGGCGCGGGCCTTCCTCCGGGGCTCTACGACACGCCCTGGGGATACCGGATTCGCGTCGCGCCCGAGACCGCCGCGCGCCATGCGGAAAAGGGTTTTCTGGCCGGCAGCGCGCTCACCATGAATCGCGGCATCGCCAATCTCCTCCGCTGGCTCAAACTGCCGCCCGAACAGGTCTGGGCGATGGGCACGCTGAATCCCGCGCGCCTGCTCGGACTCGAGAAAAAAGGCCGACTCGAAGTCGGTGCCGACGCCGATCTCGTGCTCTGGAACGACTCCCTCACGCCGGCGCAGACATGGGTCAATGGAATCTCAGTCTATGAAGAAAAAATCCACAGCGTTTGATTTTGAACCCGCGGCGTTCGTCCCGTTTCGGGACAAGCGGGTAGTCGCCCGCGTCCGCGCCATCACGCGCGACAAGATCACCCGGCACCGGAATCCGGATTTCCGGATCAGCGTCGTGCCCGACAGCGAGGTCGAGTTCCTGTGGATCACGGACATGTTTTTCCGCATCAAGGAGGCGATGGATGCCGGCCGCTCCTTTGTCGCCATCATGCCGAATCCTTGGCCCGGCTATGTGAAACTCGCGGCAATGCTGAACCGCGCGAAGGTCGACTGTCGCAAGCTGCACACGTTCAACATGGACGAGTATGCGGACCAGGATGGCCGCATCGCGCCCGAGACGTGGGAGTTTGGATTCGGCCATGCCTTCAAGAAGTACTTCTGGAGCCAGTTGCATCCCAAACTTCGCCCGGAGGAGAAGAACATCCGCATTTTCACGAACAGGAATCTCAAGGACTACGGGCGCATGCTCGCGGATCTTGGTGGGGCGGACATCTGTTACAGCGGACCCGGCTGGACGGGACACCTGGCCTTCATTGAACCCGATGCGCCGGAGTTTGCGGGCTCGCTGGCGGAGTGGAAACAAATGGGCCCGCGCGTCTGCACGCTCAGCCCCTTTACGATCGCGCAGAATTCGCTGCACGGCTGCTTCGGCTCCAGCGGCGACCTCACCGCGGTGCCGCCCAAAGCCGCGACAATCGGACCCGCGGAAGTCATAGGCGCGAAGCACCGCATCGACATGCATGCGATCACGGTGGACGGCTCCTTCGCCTCTTGGCAGCGCCTCACGACCCGCCTCGTACTTCACGGCCCCGTCACCCCGCGAATCCCCGAATCGATCCTCCAGACCCTTCGCACCGACGTCTGGGTGTCCGAATCCCTCGCCGCCAACATCGAGACCCGCTGGGACAAAGGCTACTAGCCGGCGTGCATGCGGCAACGTGTCACAGACATTTCTGTCTGCGAGCCACCGATGGCGCAGACAGGAAGGTCCGCGCCACACTTTCTTGGCTGATGCCCATGTTCATCCGCCCACGAGCCAATCATTCCAGAATTTCCTGCCCTGTCCAACCGTCACGTCTGGGCCGACCAGAACTATCGTCGCGGGCGGACGGAGGAACGTGTTTCTTCAAGTGACGCAATATCACGTTCGCCAAACCACGGGTGATTCTCTCGACAATTTCAGCATGTGCAGGATTCCATGCCTCGGGTTTCGGCTCCACAGTCAACTTGGTCGGCGTTGTGTACCCTAGGCCGATCTGGTGCAGATGTCCCACGTTGATCTCTGCGATCATCTCCAGTCGCCTCTCTGGAGGATCTTCGACGTGATCACGAAACATGGCCCAGTGTTCGCTCAATGGGATAAGGCTCAGACGGCTGACTGAAAGCCCCTCACCGACAAACAGACTAGGGGAAAGCCGCTCGCCGTCCCACTTGTCGGTGCAGACCGCTCGCACTATGTCCTCACCGTGAATAAGCGGCATGGAATCAGATAGAAAGAATCTGTTTCAATTGCTTGAAGTCGGACAACGGCAATTCGCCTTCAGCTCCTGTTGCCTCATTGAAATACTCCACACGATCACGAGTGAACTCCACCTGTACAGCCTTGCCGCTGGAGGTTTCCCAACACAGCTCGAGCCCTCCGCGATCCGTTAGAAAAACGCTGGGCTTCTTGTCATTCGAAGGAGGCATCCCATCAGACAGAAACTGAATTGTTGCCTCGAATGCCCGTGGTGAAAGAGGTTGCGTGCGGTGGTTGCCCCATCCCCTTCGATAGTACTGGCGAAAATGGAGCAGCCTTCCCCAGCCATGATTTCCAAGCCTGGAAATGGCCACATCTTCCCACGGTGCATCATTCATTCTTTGGCGACGCACTGCCAGAAGAGCAGTCGGTTCGTTCAACTCATCGACGAGTCTGCAAGTCGCGTACGATGTGGCATGCAAGGGTGGCAGGGAAGCGATCATTCGTACAACGGATTGAGGCTATTTAGAAAATCATCCTTCAGCAAGCCGAAGAAAAGAGACTTGATCGCCTGGTGTGCCTCCGAGAAGCGGTTGAGCCCATTGTCAAATAGTTCCACACCCAAGGCCCCGTACCACGCGTCCAGATCCAGCACGCTGCCTGACTTGGCGCTTTCTCCGACGCCCACGATGGCGCCATTGCTCGCCGCCAGGCGAATCGTCAATGGCCCGTCCTTGAGGATTGTCGTGACTTCCGTATGAGCATCTGTGACCGGCTCGCCAGCCAGCTGGAGAGCCAGCTTGAGCTTATCAAACACGTTGCCCTCGATAAAATCCACATAGCGTACCCCCAATCGTTCCGTCTCTTCAATAAAGTCACCCGCCATGAGCCTGTCCATCAGCCACCTCAACTCCTCATGGATGCGGTTCCAGCCGGGATAGCCATGCGACTTCGTTATAAGTGCAACCATGCAGGGTCCAAGGTGAATCGAGAAATCATTTCCGAAAAAACGAATCAGCGGTTGGTACTTCAGGTCTGCCTGTTGCCGACGAAATTCTTCAGGAATCTGATAGAGCGGCAGCGTAGCCTGCTCAGGATAGTGTCCCTTGATCTGGGCATGCAGCAGCCCCGGCAGGTTCTCCCATGGTTGGCGAGGAACAAAACGGATCTCGAAGATCGCCTCCACGATCGGGCACGGAGTAATCCTCGCGGGAAGACGCTGAGGCGTTGGGATTCTGTAGTCAGAGGAAATCACGGGAGCGGAAATCCAAGGAAAGGCTGCATGCCTGAGGCTCCGATTGCAGAGACTCGAGTTTCATCGGCAACCCTCCCGCTTGACGATGCCGGAAGGCTCGCGCTTTTCGCTGTGATGCAGTAGCCAAGGTTGTATATAGTGGCATCGTGGTCTGTGCATGGTTGAAGACGTGCAAGCTTCATTTCATCTTACAGCTCATGAGTGCGGTGTCGAGAGTCTGAATACTGTTGCCGAGCCATCGGGATGGCTTCCTTCAACACTGGCGAGGGAGGGAAAGTGATCCTGCAAAGGCCTCAGCTTTTCAGCCTGCGTTCACGTTGTCAGCAAGAGCCTCATGAATGTGAATTCAGCGGTGGTGGAGCCATTGAAGATGAGGGCTATGCGGCCCCTTGCAGTCTCACACTACGAATTCCTTACACCCCGGCACGTTGGGTACTTGGAGCATCCCCAGAATGAATGGCCGACATTCGATCCGCGCCTGGCCGTGCGTTTGACCATGCCTGCCCCGCAGTTGGGACACAGCACCTCGTCAGGGCTCGGTGAAATATCTGAATCAGCTAGGGACGATTCTGTCTCTGCTCCAGCTACAGGTTTGGGCGGTGCTTGCACCGATCGCACCAAAGGCAGGATGACAAGCATCTCGGCTGGTGAAGGATTGCTTCGGGGCATGAACGATCAGGTCAAATCGGGATTCTCGCGGACAAACGCCAGCAGATCCTGGCCGCTGATCTTCCATTTTGTGCGGGAGAACTGCCGGCCCTTGAGCGCGCCGCTTTCCAGCCAGCCCAGGACTTTCCTGGGAGCGACGCGAAGGCGTTTCGCCGCTTCGACATGAGTCATGCACGGCATCGATTTGAACTCGGCAGCCAGCCTGCGCTTTTCCTGTTTTGGAGTTTCAGCGGGCGGGGGCGCGCAGTGTGGAGCCATCGTCACATTCTCAATTCAACTCGATCATTGTTTCCCGCCAGCGTTTTTGCATCGATCCGTTCACCTGTCTGAAGGACCTGCTCACGCGCCTGCCCCGGATGACCAATCAGGACGATCTGGCCGCGCTCACCCGGCTCGCTGGAAAGCGGCTGTCTGACGCCGCGCTGCCCGCCGAAGGTCGGCGACTTTCCATCTCATTCCGGTCGGTCAAGGTCAATCCGAGTGAACGATCGTCGGATGCTTACGATTTTTCTCAGTCGGTATGATTCGGACATGGATGACACGGAACAACTGTCTTTGCGGAACGAGGCAATCCTAGGCCTCGTTGGCCAGGGCAATCGCACGATCAATTAACTCGTCGCTGACATAGGCTCCCGCCCCGCGAAGCCTATCCAGCGCCGGGCGCGCCAATGGGATCAAGCCACGCTCCTTTGCCTTGACGATGACACGCAGCGATCCGAGGACGGGAACGCCGTGGAGCGTCGCCATCCGGCGGGCTGCTCGATCGTCAAGCACAGCCAGAAATCCGGGATGGGCCAACGCCCACGAAATCACCTCCGCCTCACCGGGCCCTCCATTCCACAACGCAAGCGCAGCATGCAGCGGAGGAGCTGGCCGAACAAAGTCTCTGCCGAGGCCCGCAAGCCAAGCCCTACCAGCATCGGCGAGGCGTCCCTGCTGCACTTCGGCAACCACGCCAGCGGGAATCACCAATTCATCTCACAGCAGCGGCAGCAGATGAATGATGTCCGCTTTACCGAGCAGGATGACGGGGGAGGCGTTGACAACCCATAGGTCAGCCATGCCGGAAATCCTCGTCCAAATCAGCCACCGTCATTTGGACAGACGAAACCCGATGGGTGCTCAACAGGTCGAAAAACTCACCGCGCGTGACTCCAAGCAGGGCAGCTGCCTGTCCTTGCGAAAGGCGGCCCTCCTCGAACCAGCGCAAGACCGCAGCCTCCCGCAATTCCTGTGGCAGCTGTTCCGGTCGAACACGAAGCACCTGCATGGCCTCTTCCGGGAGTTCGACTGTAACTTGCCGCGTCATGGCGGAAAACTAGTTTGCATTAGCTTTCGGTCAAACGAATTGGCCGAAGCTGCCGGCTCACCGTCAAATCCGCAGCAGAGTTCGAATCTCAGAGGGATCGGCAAATCGATGCGCGGAGCCGCAAGCCTGTTGGCGATCTAACCATGCAATGCGTCTCCTCTTGTCGGTTACTTGGATCGTCACCTTGAGAAACGCTTGGAGCGCTCTTTCTTCATCTCCAGTCAGGAGTCGGTGAACTGGGCTATCGATGCGAACCAATCGGAAACCGTGCGTAATTTTTCGAACGTGCGCCGCCCGACCGCGTAGATCATCTTGTCATTGGAAAAACCATGGAGACAACCTGGGAACCACAGGCTCGTCAGTTGCCGTTAAGTCCGAATTTGCGACTGAGGAGCTTTTCCTTCCAGCGACTTTCCAGCGTCAAAAGTTCCTCGGTGCTTACGGACGACGCAGAAACTTCAAGCACACTGACTTGGTAGTCGGTAACTGATTTCCTCTTCATGCGGCGATTGCCGCCGTGTCCGGATGAAACATAGTTCTCCCATCGTCCCCAGAACCCCCGCTCCCCGCCCGCCGATCCGACATAGCATCGACCGGTGGTTGGGCAGGTGAGGAGATAGATTCCGCAGACGGAAGAAAGCGCTTCACGCCATGCGACGGGGACCGTTGCGAGTCGGCTGAGATGCTCACGGAAGTCGAGAAACCCAGGGAAAGGAGGATCACTGATGGAGCGCCGGATCTCGACGATGGTCTTGTCCTTGGAGTCTGCCCGCTGGACCCACGCTCGGAAGCCCGGACCCCAATCAATCACGATTCTTCCATTGTAGGCCGCAAGGCTGTCGCAGAGCACCAGGTCATAGTAGTTGAAGCCTCCAACCTTTCTGCCGGAAACCGGATCGATGAGCCCCTTGGGTGCACGGCCGACGCCCTTGATTTCGTATAGTCCAGCAAACAGGTCTCATCAGGTGGTGTGCCTGGGAAGGCAGCGAGGTATCGTGCGATCGAAGATGCCGTCCCGAATTTGCGTCCGTTGATACAGTTCAAAGCGCCCGTCGCCCGCGCGCCAGAGTTGGTACGGAGTCGGGCGACCCGGATACCGGGTATCCTGATGGCGGGCGAGTTTTACGTCAGACGGATCTATCTGTGCCGAGCGAAGCAGGGAGTTGAACGTGATCATATTTGAAAAGTGCACACGGAACTTTCGCAGAGAACGAACTGGCGCGGGTCCGACTATTCCGTTTGGACAAACCCGCCGCGATGAAGGCTATGTTCCCAATCGGACGTCACGGGAGTTCAGGCAAGTCGTAGGCTGAGCCAATATTCCACCACACGGATATATCGGCCGCTTTGTGGTTCTGGATAGTCAACTCGCCTGGAACAAACTCGTTGTCCGGCATTTCTCCCCGTGAGCGCAATCACTTCATCCGTTCCCACGGGCTCGTCCCGTGCCGGCACGTCGGGCGAATCGCCAGACCGTCCGGTGCATGATCCACACTCCTCTGCCAGAATAGCGCCGTGCAGGACTACGGATGTGGGGTAATGGCAACGATCGTGAGAACCGCCACCCGCTTCCCGCCCGAAAGCTCATCCGGGCCGTAGTGGAAAAAGACCCGATAGGCGCCGGGCGTCTTGTCTTGGGCGTAGGCTTCCCACAAGCGCTCGCCGTTCACCCCGACCAACGATCGGTATTCGTGGGTGTTCAAGCCGGGATGCCGCGCATTCGTTTCGAGGAAACCGAGCGTCTTCAGGACTTGCTTGTGCAGACCACGTTTCGCCGGGTCGGAAGCAAGCGCGTGCAACTGACCGGCGGCCTCATCCGTAAATCGCAACTGACGTTGCACAAGATTCAGACCTCGTCAGCGTGTGCGGCAAATGAGCCGAGGTGCTTGATCCGGCCCGCGGCGGAGTCCGCCAGGCCGCGCTTCACCGAAGCCAGCGCCTCCTTGTTCTCGAAGAGCCATGTTTCGTGGACGGGCACGGCCTTCACAGGATCGAGCACGATCTGGCCGAGGCGATTGCAGTAAATGTTGTAGGCTACGCCGGGCTGTCCAATGGCCTGGCCCAGCGACAGACGCTTCTTGGCATCGGGTTTCTGGATTTCGGTCACCAGCCGGAAATGGGAGTCTTTGATCACGCTTTCCATATCCAGAATACTGTGGACATCCCACCCGGCATCAAGTGGGAAATCCCCACCCTCTTCCAGCTCCATATCAATCACTCATTTTCTCTTTGGGTGAGCGATGATGCTGACAAGCGCCGTGCAGGGCAGACTTTTCCAAACCTCGAACGTTGAATCAAAAGCGAGCCATATAGGGTCAGTCCTTACTCCAAGACCCAGTTGAGAGAAAGAATGCTGAAATGAAGCATTGTGCAGCAACTGCCTCCTTGCCCGCAGACTGCGGACTCTCGCTCGCATCTCCATCACCAAGTGACACCGATTTCCATGGTCGGCCAACCATGGTCATGGCACCAGCGCTTCTTCGCAGCACAGGTCCAACGCTGTTTCCTTCCGCTTCTCCGATCGCATACTCGCGCAATCGACCACGTGACAGACCCCGCCAACACTTCCTCTCTTTTAGCTCTCTTCAACGTTTTATGTCATAAGTAAGGACTGCCCCTTTTATTGGCTACTTGAAGTTACCCGTTTGATCCGATGATAGGTGACAAACCTCTCCGGTTGGCGAAGTCGGGTTAGCGGTGCAGGGCGCTTCTCGCACCGGGCCTGTAGCTCAACGGTTAGAGCAGAGGACTCATAATCCTTTGGTTCTGGGTTCGAATCCCAGCGGGCCCACCAACTGCCTGCCTCACCGGTTGCTTGGGATCCATGGAGCCGGGGTAACGACGCGGGGTTGACAGGTGGTGTATGCTGTGGGCCGGGTAAGCGCAGGAAATGTAGAGGCCGCTCTCACGAGTGGCAGCCTGTCAAGGGTGGGATCCTCGGTTCTTGGGGCCCTGAGTTTCATTAGCCCTCGAGGTTAAAAGCCTCGGGGACTTTTGCTTTCACCGTGGCGAAATCCTCGGACCACAGCGTCAGGCCGACGCCAGTTCACGAGCGTGCGGCACATCGTTGGCGCGCAGCGAACGCACTTGTGCGCGCTCCAGCGTCACCAATGCCACGGTGTGTCCATCGTAGCCGACGAATTCCACCTCGAAGGCGTCGCCGTTCCCATGCACGAGCACGGCCGTGCCGACGTCACCGCGTTTCAGGTTATAGGCGGGCAGATCGCCCGTGAGGGCGACAGCGTCGAGTTCGTGAATCGGGTTCATGATTTCGGGATCGGATGGGCGGTGACAAAGCGCGGAGCGTCACCGGCAGAATCGATAAACCATGCGGTGCGCACATTCAAGCTCGCGCCCCCGGGCGCACTCAACGGACCGTCGACGACGTAGCGCGTGCCGTGCGGCGTTGGCTCGGTTACGACCACTTCGTTCTCTCTGGCGTGGCGGAGCAGCGCATGGGCCAATTGCGACCACTCCGGCGCGGTGAAACCAAAACGCAGGAAAAACGCCGCCTTGCTGCCGCCGGCCGGATGCGCCGGGTTGAGGAGATAGTGCGTGATTTTCTTCTCTGGCACGACGGCCAGATCTACGCCTGGAAGTTTCATTTCCAGGATTCCTCGATGAGTTGCAGACCGTTGGGGATCATGGGTTCGGCGGGGGTGGACATGGCGGCTACTCCTTGCCTTCGATGCTGCGGACGGTTTCGAGGGTCTGGAGTTTCTGGAGGGCGACTTTGAGGGGGTGACTGGCGTCGTGGAGTTCCTCGAACTTCGTGCGGAGGGTTTTCAGGAAGGTGGCGCAGACATTCCTGTCTGCGTCTTTGGGCGGAAGGGCAGACAGGAATGTCTGCCCCACACTCTGCTCCACCAGATCGAAGAGTCGAAGCCCGGCGGCGTGCAGCTCCTCCGGGAAATACAGTTCATACACCAGCCCGGTCAGGATCTGCTCCCAATACGCCAGCATCAATGGGTCGCGCGTGCTCGCCGCCTCGGGGTGGTCGGCGAAGTGGCGGTTTAGGAAAAGAAGGTAATCGACGAGCTGTTCTATGGCTCGCTGCTGCGTATCGCTCGCAGAGGGGATCGGCCATTGGGATGAATAGCGGGGTTCGAAATCGAAAAACCCACCCTGCTTGGTAGCGAAGACCTGCTGTGTGAACCAGAAAGCGACTGGTGAGTTTACGACTCCGGCCAAAAACCGGGCGCGCTCGCTGACAAAGATGCTCGCCTTGTTGTTGGCGAAGTAGCCGTCGAGATCGACGGCGACATTCACCGTGCCGGAGATTGCGGGCACGATGATCTTGGACTGAGCGAACGCGTCGAGGAATGACTGCTTGGGATTGTTGTCGAGTTCGAGCCAGTGGTGCTGTCCTTCGGCTTTGCCATCGCGCGAGGAAGTGCATTGCCCGCGCTGGCGCAGCTCATCCTCGAATTGCCTCAGATGCTTCAGGATGGCCGGATAACGTTTGAGTTCGGCGTGAAAGCCGAACGGGAAAACAATGATATAGAGTCCAGCCCAATCGAGACGCCACCGTTTGATGTCGCGACCGCGCAACAGGGGTCGAATCAGTTCAGCCGACTTCGGATCTTGCGCGATGAGCGAGGCCCGACGATCGGTGTCAATGATGAAGGCTTCGTTTAGTCCGGTGATCACTCCACGATACCACGCTCCGTTAACGTAGTCGCCAAGGGAGGTGCAGGTTTCACGCAGACGCTGGAGGATTTCGCGCTTCGAGTCGCCTTCGAGTCGCCAGCCGTCAGCGGCGAGCGCGGATTGCGGCATGGTGAAGCTCTTGCGGGCAAACACGTCGGCGAAAGTTTCGACCGGCGGACCCTCTTCCCAATTGAAGGCGCGCAGGTTCGCACTTTCTGATACCGGTTTCCCAACGCGCTGAAGAATCGCGATGCTGGGATAAGCGATCGCGGTGAAGACGGGCGCATCGCCAAAATCGATCAATTGTAGGACGCGGGTATTCCGGTTGAGCCACACCCGAAGTTTCTCGCCGTAGCCAGCGCGAAACCACTTGTTGGACGTAATGAAACTAAAAGTGCCTCCCTCGCGAAGGAGGCGAATGCCGGCTTCGAAGAAATAGACGAACAGGTCGGCACGCGGATTGAAGCAGGCGTAGCTGGCGCTGAACTCGTCCTTGTAGTGCTTGATCTGCTCCATCCGCACATAGGGCGGGTTGCCGATGACAATGTCGAATGGGCCCTCAGAAGGTGGGGCAGACACTCTTGTCTGCCGTTGAGGCGAATCGCAGACAGGAATGTCTGCGCCACCTTGAATCCCACCTTTGATGCCGAACATCCATTCAGCATCGAAGAAGGGCGCGTGGGTGTTCTGATCGTAAGGATCCCAGGCCGCGAGCTTGCGCGAAGTTTCCTTGGACAGCGCGTGGCTGTCCTCCAGCATGGCGGAGATTTCGCGGCGCTTGGCTTCGTCGGCCTCGCGCCACTTGCGTTTCGCAGCCGGGCTTCGGGCGTTGAAATGTCCGTGGCGGATTTCGGCGAGCTCGCTCCGGAGGCGGTCCAGGTCCTTGGAAAACAGATCGCTCTCCGATTTTTCGATGGGGATGAGGGTGTCGGCGGCGACGAATCGGGTTTCCAGATTCGGGAGGGGGCGGATGCCCATGTTCCAAGGTGGGGCAGACATTCCTGTCTGCCATTTTCCATCCTGGCAGACAGGAATGTCTGCCCCACCTTCAGGGCCTCCTTCCACCTTCTGGTCCACGACGAGGGAGATGAAGAAGCGGAGCTTGGCGATCTGCGTGGCGATGGGCTGGATGTCCACGCCGTAGATCGAGTTCTCGATGAGGTAGAGTTTTCTCGCGAAATCGAGGGCGTGGTAGCGGGTGTCGAAGGATTTTTCGATGTCGGCGATCCGAGCATCGCAGGCGGCGAGCTCGGAGAGTGAGGCAGACATTCCTGTCTGCCTTGCTGCCCCTGAACCACAGACAGGAATGTCTGTGCCACTTTGTTCGAGCAGGGCGCGGTAGCGGCGGGCCTCGGCGAGGCGGTCGCGTTTCCAGGATTCGTTGTTGGGGTCGAGTTTCTGAAGGAGGTCAACGAGACGGTGGAGTGCGCCCATGGGGAAGGCGCCGGAGCCGCAGGCGGGGTCGAGAATCTTGACGCGGCCGATGGCGGCGATGAGGGCGTCGCGCTCGGCGGGGGTGAATTGTGGGGGCTAGGCCTTGCTGGCGAAGAGAGCGTCGAGGCGCTTGGAGAGTGAGGCAGACATTCCTGTCTGCGATCCTTTAGCCGACAGGCAGACAGAAATGTCTACCTCACCTTCCAGCAGGTGGCAGACAGGAATGTCTGCGCCACCTTCATAGAGCCAATACTGATCGGCGTGCAGCTCTGCCTTTTTCGGATTTTCGGCGATGTAGCGGAGAAAGTGGCGGTATTGCTCCTCGCTGCGGACAATGTGGTCGTAGGATTCATCGAGCCAGAAGGTCCCGGAGGTGCCGAGGAGCTTGTTGGCCTCGCGGGCGCTGGCCCCTTTGATGCCCTTGAGGAGCGTGGAGAGATCATGCCCTTGCAACGGCTCGATGAGCGCGTGAACGTGGTTGGGCATGATGACGGCGGAGTGGACTTGCAGACGCTCGCCATCGAATCGCAGGAGGCAGTTCTTGACGGCGTCACGCACTTCGGGCCGTGCCAGGGCGTGGGAGCCCATACCGGCGTCGAGCCACTCGTCGAGTTTGCGGCCGAAGCGTTCGTCGTATTCCGCCCAGTCCTGCTCACTCCACGGCTCGGGATGATGGGATTTCCAGATTTCACGCTGCTCCCGCCATGCGTGAAGCTTTTCCTGGGGAAGTGAGTCCGCGAGCCGGAAGGTGATCCAGTAGATGGCTCCGTCTTTCTTCCAGTGGGGGAGGCGGCGTTGCGTGGTGGCCAGGGCTGATGGTGGCACGGAGGAGGCAGACAGGAATGTCTGCCCCACCATTTGGGTCTGGAGGTAGGACTTGAGGGCCTCGTCCACCATGTAGCTGACGATCTCGCGCGGGGTGTAGAAGGCGCCGAGGGCCTTGCGGGCGGTGGTGCGGGTGTCCTCGTTGTAGGAGGCGAGGAGGTTTTCAAAAACCTTGCCAAGCAACTCGGGGTCGAGGGCGATTTCCTCCTCCAGCGGGGTGTTCTCCTCGATGGTGAACTTGTAACGGGAGAGGATCTCGATCAGGCCGCGGACGCGGGCCCGCTTGGAGCGGGCGGTGCGTTTGTCCTCCTCGCCATAGTCGCGGGAGAGGTCCACGGTGCGCTCGGGGCCGAAGAAGAGGTCGTTGGGCAGGTGGCAGGC
The DNA here is from genome assembly GCA_015075305.1 of Opitutaceae bacterium. Classification (NCBI taxonomy): domain Bacteria; kingdom Pseudomonadati; phylum Verrucomicrobiota; class Opitutia; order Opitutales; family Opitutaceae; species Opitutaceae bacterium. The sequence continues at coordinate 41,946 of JABTUS010000002.1, forward strand.
GAGCTTCGGGTTGTCGGAGAAGCCATCGAGGATGAAGTTGTCCTGCTTTTTGCCGGACTTGTCGTCGAGGCAGTCGAAGAGGCCGCCGTTGAGGAAGGGGACGCGGGCGGCGAGCCTGGTCCAGTCGGCGGGATTGCGGAAATTGGCCTCATGGCGCCAGAGGTTGGTGACGCCAAAGTTCTGGTCGCGGCCGCCGGACTCGCTGCGTTTGCGGAAGCCGCGCTGGTCAGCCGGCATGTTGAGGGTGCCGAAGAAAAGATTCTGGAGGATGGCGTGATAGTAGGTGGGCGCGGAGTCGGGCGCTGACGGGTCGCGGGAAGGGTTGAAGTCCTTCAGCAGGGCCTTGAGGCGGTGTTCGCGGAAGAGGTCGGTGGGGATGAGGCGTTTCTCGACGAGGAACCAGGAAAAGATGACGCGGGTGAGCAGGCGGATGAGAAAGAGGGATTTCTCCTGCTCGGTGTCGCAATGCTGCGGGAGGCGGATGGCGCCGTCGTCCACGAGGTGGCGCGCCCAAAAATACCAGTCGGCGATCTCGCGGTAGAAGCTGTTGGAGAGGGCGTAGGAGCCGAGGCGCTTCTGCCAGGCGGCGTGGAGGGCGACGAAATTGGCGACGCCGTAGTCGGTGAGGAGCTGCGGCAGGGCGAAGTCGTGGAGGATCTCGACGTGGGCGCGGATGGGGTCGGCGAAGGCGATGTCCTTGATGAGGGTGACCTTTTCGAGGACATCCTTGGATGAGTCGCGCTTGGAGAGCCGACGGTGGATGATGCCGAGGGAGACGGTGCCGCCGTGCTTGAAAACGAGCAGCACTGGCATGTCGAAGAGCCGGTTGACGGCGCGGGTGACGCCGGCCAGCTCGGTGCGTGTGTAGGGCTGGCCCTTGCGTTCACCCTCGCGTGCGGCGGCTGGGCGCAGCCCGATGGCGAGGAAGAGAAAGCTGTTGATCTCCGCGCCGTCGAACCGGCCCGTGCTGCCGAAAGCCAGTTCCTCGATACCGGTGGTGGCGGATTGCACCTCGGCGTCGGTGAGCTGGAAGAGGAACTCAACGGCCTGCCAGTCGGCGAGGAGGGCGCGCTCACGGTTGAGGGTCTGGCCGCGATCAAAAGTGCCGAGGAACCCCGGCGCATCCGCGGAACGGAGCTTCATGCGTCGTTCGCTCCGGTAACCGAGCGTGGCAAAGAGGCCGAGAGACGCGTCAAACAACGGGCGGTCGTCGAACGCGGCGAGGGCGGTCTCGATTTGCTTCAGGAGCTCGGGGTTGGAGGGCATGGGCGGGGCGGCGGAGCCGCCAGTTTAAGACGGTAGATTAAGTTTAAAAAAGGAATGCGGACGGAAGAAGGGCTGAAACGTGGGATCAGGAGGACGTGGCTTTGGCTTGATCGAGCCACGCCCGGCCCTTGGGGGTGAGGCGGTAGCGCTGGCGGGGGCTGGTGGGCTTGTTGGGGAGGGTCGGTTCGATGATGCCCTCGGCCAAGGCCGGATCAATGTAGTGCTCGCGCAGGTGCGTGCGATCCTTGAGTCCCAAGCGGGAGCGGACCTCGGCATTGCCCAGATCGCCGGCTTGCTCGAGCAGGCGGGCAAGCACCTCGACTGGTGGGGTGACTGGTGGGGTGACTGGTGGGGTGACTGGTGGGGTGACTAACCGATCGCCAGTTTCTTGCGTCCCGCCGACCTGCTGGAAGGCGTGCTCGGGTTTGCGCCGGAGGGTGATGACAAAGCCGTCGGTGAGGGCGAATTCCGGCTCAGGGAGGCCGGCGGCACGGCAACGTTCGATCATGTCGGCCGTGCCCGTGCCCATGCGCTCAATGTATTTGGTGAGATAAAGCGATTCGGCGAGCAAGGGGTTGCCCGGCACCGAGCCGTGAGGATGGCGCAGTTTTTCCAGAGTGAGCGAGGGAGGCAGCGCACCAGGATTCCAGACCTCCAAGCGGTCGGCAAACAACATGACCTGCACACTGCCGTTGCTCGTGTAGTCGCGGTGGGCCACGGCGTTAACGATGGCCTCGCGCACCACCTCGGGCGGCATCTCGTAGGCGACCGGCGCCTGCGTGCTTTCCGCGCGGGTGCCGACCGCGAGGTTGATCTTGGAAAGGACGAAATCCACCGCCTGATCCACGAGTTCGAAGGCCGTGCCCTTGTAGACTTGGTAGAAGGGAATCGGCTTGGACACCGTGGAGCCGTGGAACCGGGCGCATTTGATCTCCGAGGAAAGGAGGAAGCGCTGCGGCTCGCCGCCGAAAAGCAGGATGGCGGCATGGGTGGGCCGGCCCTCCCGCAGCAGATGCAGATGAGCCAGAACGTCGGCGACTGGCGTATCCTCGGCCAGAGGAAAGCCGCGGGATCGCCGGGCGACGCTCACGAAATGCCGCACTTTGCCTGTAGAAATGTCGGCGAGGGTGGCTCCGGTGCAGGTGGCCGCATCGAAGGGACCGTGGCGGATCAGCTCCTTGTCCTCGAGGTAGCGCACCAGCGCGGCATAGACCCCGGCAATCAGCTCGGCGATGGTGCCGAACCGGCGGCGAATCAACTCGCCGCCGACCTGCCGGATGAGGGCCTGCATTTTGGGCTGCTTGTCGTGGTCGTCTGCACCTTGGACGAAGATCAGCCGTGGCTTGTGCCCCCGGCCGGCCTCATCGAATTCGCGGTGGGTCGGGGAAAGGCCGGCCGCATCCTCGCGGCCATACTCCCGGCCAAAGAGGCCGACATAGACATCGCAACGCGCCACCTCGTCGAGATAGACCTCATCGGCCCGGCGGTCTGCCGCCGGCATGTCCTCGAAGAGGAACGGTTCGAAGAACCGCCGGAGCAGCGGGTCGCCGCGCAGATAGTCGCGCAGGGCCGCGCGTTCCGCGACGAATTCCTTTTGGACGCTGCTGAGAAAAAGGCGGAGCATGGCTCAGGAAGTGGAGTCGGGCGGCAAAATCACCAACCAAGTGACGAGTTCGAAGGCCGCATCATTGGCCTGCGGCTGCTCTTTCACGGTGGGCAAAATAAACGAGCGGTTGCCCTGCAGGTTGTCCGCCAGCCGCTCCTGGTAAGAAGAGGTGATGGATGAAACCGCCTTCTGAATCAGCTCAGAATAGGCGCTCATGTCCGCTCCTTGTTGCGTCTGCCGGTCGAACAGACGGCAGAGTTCGACGTAGGGTTCGGTTTTCCCCGCCGCGAGTCCGCGGAAGAGGTTGAGGACGGTCTTGGCCTGCACAAAGGCCAGGCGGACGTCGCCCGTGTGCTGAACATAGACGAGGTAATGCGGCGCGAGGGGATTGATGCGTTCGCTGGCGGGGGAATCGGCACCGGCTTTCTGCCGCAGGCAGTAGATGACGCCCGGCCGGGCCAGCGGAATATCCGCTGCGGGGGGCACGACGGCATACAGGCCGAGGGGCGCGCGCTCCAGCTCGTCTTTGTGGGCTTGGAGGAAGTTGAGCAAATCCTGCCGGAATTCATCGAGGGAGAAGTCGCCGAGGGAGACCGAGTCGTCGAGGTCTTCGAGATCGAGCACCTCGTCCTTGAGGCGTTTGAGCTGGCGGTCGCGGAAGAGCAGGTCGTCCTTGATGAGGTCTGCGAGTTGCGTCGTATCCAGCAGGTTGTCCGTCTGCGTGGCGGTGAGGTCCACCAGGGCCATGCGCGCCTCGACGCGGTGCTTGACGCCGAGGTAGCGGTCGAGATCTGCGACGGGCCAGAAGTTGACGAGCTGCACGGCCTCGTTGCGCGAGCCGATGCGATCAATCCGCCCAAAGCGCTGGATGATGCGGACGGGGTTCCAGTGGATGTCGTAATTCACCAGCAGGTCGCAGTCCTGGAGGTTCTGGCCCTCGGAGATGCAATCGGTGGCGATGAGCAGGTCGATTTCCTCGCGCTGATTGGGGAACGCCTCGGCCTGATCGGCCCGGCGTTTGGCGACCGGCGAAAAGTTGGTCAGAATGTCGTCGAAATCCGTGCGGCCGAGGGAAGCGGCGTTGCCGCCGTCGCCGCAGACGAGGCCGACATGAATCTTCAATTCCTGGCGCGCCCACAGGCCGAGATTTTCGTGGAGGTAGCGGGCGGTGTCGGCAAAGGCGGTGAAAACGAGGACTTTTCGATTTAGCCGGCGGTCGCGGTTCGTCGTGGGCCGCCGGGCTTTGGCGGCGATGAGGGCTTTCAGCTCCGCCAGTTTGCCGTCGCGGCGAGGCGTGACGGACAGGGTTTCTTTCCAGAGATCTTGAAGCTGGCTGCGGTCGCCGCGGACGGCCTCGAGCCACTTGGGAAGCTCCAGATGCCCGAGGTGGATGCGGCGGCGTCCGCCGATGGTAAAGTCTTCCCCGTCAAAATCCGGATCTTCAAACTCGTCGGGCGTCAGCGAATCAAAATCCAACTCGGGGTTCTCGTTCAGGTGCTGCTCGAAATCCGTGATCCGTTTTTCCAGGACGTTGATTTTCGCGATGGTGCGCTCGAGGGTTAGGCGAAACGAGTCCACCGAGCTCTCCAAGCGCTTGAGAAAGTTCACCTTCATCATGCCGATGAGGATTTTTTCACGACCCTCCTGGGTGAAGCCGCCGAGGATTTTGGCCTGGTAGGCGTCCTTGATCGCGGCGGGCAGGTCCGGGCGGAGAAAGCTCGTCGGGTGATAGAGCGCCAGGCGCAGCGCGCTGATTTCGCCGTCGAGTTGCTCGAACGAGAGGTAATTTTTCTCCGTGGCGATGGGCGCGTGGATGGCCTTGGGGGGCGGGCGCTGCGGGAATCCGCCCAGCCGCTTCATCTCGCCGGCATAATGGCCGGCAATCTGGCGGCGGGAGCGGGCGAGGCTGAGGCCGTCGAGCAGCTTGAAAAAGTCCCCGCCGATGGCGGCGATGAGGTCACGGGTCTTGCGCTGGCTGGCGGGCTTGGCCGGGTCGGCCCAGCGGGTGAAATGAGTTTGGGCCTGCCGGGTGGTTTCGCGCACCGACGGGATGCCGAGGGTTTCCGCAAACGCGCGGTCGGCGGTTTCTTCGCGCGCGACATCGCCGCCCGCGATGAAGGAAATCTGGTTGCGCAGATCGGCGAGCTGGTTGTTCACCGGCGTGGCGGACAGCAGGAGAACCTTGGTGCGGATGCCGGTGCTGATGATGTCCTGCATCAGGCGCTCGTAGCGGGTGCGGCGCGGCTCCTCGTCCTCCGGCCGCTGGGTGGCGGGCTTGTTGTTCCGAAAATTGTGGGATTCATCAATGACGACGAGATCGTAGTTGCCCCAGTTGAGGGCCGCGAGGTCGAGGCCGTTCGAGTCGCCGTGGGTGCGGGACAGGTCGGTATGGTGGAGGACATCGTAGCGGAAGCGGTCCGCCTCAAACGGATTCAACGTGCTGGGCTGGCGATAGACCGTCCAGTTGCGGCGCAGTTTCTTCGGGCAGAGCACGAGCACCTTTTCGTTGCGCAGCTCGAAATACTTGATGACCGCGAGCGCGGTGTAGGTTTTGCCCAGACCAACGCTGTCGGCGAGGATGCAGCCGTTGTATTGCTTGATCTTGTTGATCGCGGAACGGGCGCCATCGCGCTGGAAGGTGTAGAGCGCCCGCCAAATCCCCGTGTCCGGCAGTCGCATCTGCCGCAGGTTTTCGTCCATGATCTGCCCCGCCTCGATGAAACGGCGAAACAGTTCGTAGAGGGTTTTGTAATAGATGAACTGGGGCGACTGGTCGGCGTAAACCTGCAACAGGTAATCCAGCACTTGCGGCTTCACGTCCTCGACACGCGAGGTGTCGTTCCAGAGTTCCTCAAACCAGGCGTGCAGGTCGGCGCGGTCGCGGTTGCCGTCGACGATCAGATTCAGCTCCACATTGTTGCCAGTGGCGGCCAGCCCGAGCCCGCGCGTGGTGAAGTTGGAGCTGCCCACGATGGCCGCAGTCACCTCGCCGCGCCGGATGTGCGACATCTTGCCGTGGAGGAATCCGGTGCGCGTCACGGAGCGGACATCGACCTTGTCCCGCATCCATCCCGCGCAGGCCCGCGCCAGATGCCGCTGGCTCAGTCCGCCGGCGAGATTCAAGCCGTCATCCCGCAGAACAAAGGCCGCGCCTTCCTTGTGTTCAGGATCGAGGGTCTGGATGAAGGCGGGTTCGCCGAACAGCAGCCGGATGCGGCCGAGGCTGTCGAGCTGCGCGCGCAGCCTGTCATAGGCAAAAACCGTGAAATAGGCCGTGACGAGATCGAGGTCGGCTCCGGCGCGCAGATTCTCGCGAAGGAAATCGCCCACGGTGCCACGATGATGGTTGTCGCGAAGGTTGCTCTGGGGGGACGGCGTCGGCGGCATCTCTTGCCTTCAAGCATTGGCCGCGCGCCCGGTCACCCGCAAACCCAATAAAACCGCAGTTGATGGCTCGCATCCGGGCCTGGGGATTCGATTGCGTTTTTCGTTCGCCGGAACTTTCTCCCAGTGCACCCGCCCGCCTGAAATTTCCATGCCTCGCATTCTTGTCACTCCACGGTCCGTAACCACACAGGGGCATCCCGCCCTGGATCGCCTGCGCGCGTGCGGGTTTGAGATTGTTCTCGGTCCGGCGGGACGGCAGCCGACAGAGGATGAACTGCTGGCGCTTCTGCCGGGCTGCGTGGGTTTTCTCGCCGGGGTCGAACCGATCAGCGCGCGGGTGCTGGCAGCCGCCGCGCCCACCCTGCGCGTCATCAGTCGCAATGGCACCGGCACCGACGCCATCGACCTGCCAGCGGCCCGCACGCTGGGCATCGAGATTCTGACCGCCTCCGGCGCCAACGCCCGTGGCGTGGCCGAGCTCACCATCGGCCTGCTGCTTGCACTCGCGCGCGGGATCGTCGCAGGCAATGCCAGCGTGAAGGCGGGAGGATGGGCGCGTCCGCCGGGATTCGAGATCGCCGGCCGCACGCTCGGCGTGCTCGGTTACGGCAATGTCGGCCGCCAGGTCTCCACGCTCGCCCGCGCGCTTGGCATGCGGGTCGTCGTCCACGATCCCGTCCTGCCGCCGTCGTTTGCCGACTCCCCATCCGCACTGAGCGATGCTGCAAACAGAGTCCACTTCGCCACGTTTGCCGAAGTCATCTGTGAGGCCGATGTCCTGACGCTGCACTGCCCTCCCCTGCCCGGCGGCCGGGCGCTGCTCGACCGTGCCACGCTGGGATCGACGCGACGCGGTGGTTGCATCATCAATACAGCGCGTTTTGATCTGCTTGATGCCACGGCCGTGCTGGACGCCCTGAAGAGCGGACAGGTCGCCGGGCTGGCGCTTGATGTCTATTCGCAGGAACCGCCCGCAAGATCTGCGCTGCTGGACCATCCCCGCGTGATCACCACGCCGCACATCGGCGGGTTCACGCGGGAGAGCGTCGACCGCGCGATGGACGGCGCCGTCGGCAACCTGATCGCGGCGCTCGGCCCGCATCCCTGAGGAGCGGGCGCGGGAGCCATCACTTCACGCTTGCCGCCGCGTTGACGAGATCGAGGAAACTGCGCGCCTCCAGGCTCGCCCCGCCGATCAGCCCGCCATCGATGTCCCTCTGCGCAAGCAGCTCGGGAGCATTCTGCGGCTTCATCGAACCACCGTAAAGGATGCGGATCTTCTGGGCGATCGTCTCGCCGAAGAGTTTGCCGAGAAGCGTGCGGATGAAGGCGTGCACTTCCTGCGCCTGCTCGGTCGTCGCCACCTTGCCGGTGCCGATGGCCCACACGGGCTCGTAGGCGATGACGACGCTCGTGGCGAGGTCCTTGCCTACTCCCTCGAGCCCGCCTTCGATCTGCGTCTGAACCACGCGAAGGGTCGATCCCGCCTCGCGTTCACCGAGTGTCTCGCCCACGCAGAGAATCGGCCTGAGCTGGCCCTTGAGCGACGCGATCACCTTCTGGTTTATGAAGGTGTCGCTCTCCTTGAAATACGTGCGGCGCTCGCTGTGTCCAAGGATCACGGAGCTCGCAAAGAACGCACGCAGCATGGCGACCGATATCTCGCCCGTATAGGCGCCGCTCGGCTCCGGGTGCACGTTCTGCGCCCCCAGCTTGACAGTTGATCCGTCCAACACCTTGCCGACCGATTCGAGCGAGGTGTACGGCGGGCACACCACGACATCGACGTCGGTCTGCTTGCCGACGGCGGAGACGATCTCCTGCGCGAGCGCCACGGCGTCCGCGGAGGTCTTGTTCATCTTCCAGTTTCCCGCGATCAGTTTCTTTCGAGGAGACATAGGTGGTCCTTTCAACTTTCCAGGAACTGCACGCCCGGAAGGACTTTGCCTTCCAGATATTCCAGGCTGGCGCCGCCGCCCGTGGAGCAGTGCGTGACCTTGTCGGCCACTTTGAACTTCTTGGCAGCCGTGGCGGTGTCGCCGCCGCCCACAACCGTCGTCGCCCCATTGGCAGTGGCTTCGGCGAGAGCCTCGGCCATCGCCTTCGTGGCCGTGGCAAACTTCTCAAATTCGAAGACGCCGGGCGGGCCGTTCCAGATTATGGTCTTTGCGGACAGAATCGCCTTGCGGTAAAGCTCGATCGACCTTGGCCCCGCATCGAGTCCCTCCCATCCATCGGGAATGCCGCTCGCAAGATCCGCGGGCTGGGTGTTGGCGTCGGCGGAAAACTTGTCGGCTGCGATGAAATCCACCGGGAATATCAGCTCCACGCGGCGCGCCTGCGCCTTGATGAGAATCTCGCCGACGATCTTCGCGCCCTCGGCGTCATAAAGGCTGCCGCCGATTCTCATCCCGCGAAGCACCTTGTGGAAGGTGTACGCCATGCCTCCGCCGATGATGATCCTGTCCGCTTTGCCGATGAGATTGTTGATCAGCGGAATCTTGTCGGCGATCTTCGCTCCGCCAAGGATGGCAAGCAGCGGGCGCTTCGGATTCTCAAGCACGGACGAGAAGGCCTTGAGCTCCGCCTCCATGAGAAATCCAGCGGCCTTCTGCGGCAGGTTGACGCCCACGATCGAGGAGTGCGCGCGGTGGGCGGTGCCGAAGGCGTCGTTCACATAGACATCACCCAGTTTCATGAGGGCGGCGCGAAAGGCCTCCACCGTCTCCGGCTTCGGTTTCAGGGTCGAACCATCGTCGAGCTTGACCTTGCCCTCCTCCTCGATGTGGAACCGGAGATTCTCGAGCAGAAGGACATCGCCCGGCTTGAGCGCCGCCGCAGCCTTTTCGGCCTCCGGTCCGACGCAGGTGCCGACGAACGCGACGGGTTTTCCGAGCAGTTTCTGGAGCTCCGCGGCCACCGGTCTGAGCGAGAACTTCTCCACCACCCGCCCGTCCGGCCGGCCCAGATGGCTGGCAAGAACGACCGACGCGCCCTTCTCCAGGGCGTACCGGATCGTTGGCAGTGCGGCGACGATGCGCTGATTGTTGGTGATGGCTCCGGTGACCTTGTCCTGGGGGACGTTGAAGTCGACGCGCATGAACACGCGTTTGCCGGCGAGATCGAGGTCGCGTATGGTTTTGAACTTGGGCATGGGAAACCGCTGAAATGACTGGCCCACGGCCGCAGGTACGGCACGGAGGTGAATCCTGCAGTGCCTCCTTGCGGAACCGTGGGCGCGATGGGTTCTGGGTTCTAGAGTTTCGAGGCGATCGCGCGGGTGAGATCGACGACGCGGTTGCTGTAGCCCCATTCGTTGTCGTACCAGCTCACAAGCTTGAAGAAGTTCTTGTTGAGCTCGATCGAGCTGCCGGCGTCGAAGATCGACGAGCGCGGGTCATGGATGAAATCACTCGAGACCACTTCGTCGTTCGTGTATCCAAGAATTCCCTTCAGGTAGGTTTCCGACGCTTTCTTCAGCGCGGCCTTGATTTCATCGAGCGACGTGTCCCGGGTGGTCCTGAATGTCAGGTCGACAACCGACACAGTGGGCACGGGCACGCGGAAGGCCATGCCGGTGAGTTTGCCCTTCACTTCGGGCAGCACCAGCGCAACCGCCTTGGCCGCTCCGGTCGTGGACGGAATGATGTTCTGCGCGGCCGTGCGCCCGCCCTTCCAGTCCTTCTTCGAGGGACCGTCGACCGTCTTCTGCGTCGCCGTGTAGGCGTGAATCGTTGTCATCAACCCCTCGGCGATGCCGAATCCTTCCTTCAGCAGAACATGGGCGACAGGCGCCAGACAGTTCGTCGTGCAGGATGCGTTGGAAATGATGCTGTGCTTCGCGAGGTCGATCTTGTCATCGTTCACGCCGACAACAACCGTGATGTCCTCTCCCTTGGCCGGAGCCGAAATGATGACTTTTTTCGCGCCGGCGGTCAGGTGTCCCTTCGCCTTTTCGGCATCCGTGAACAGGCCTGTCGACTCAATGACGAGCTGAACTCCCAGCTTCGCCCAGGGAAGCTCGGCCGGCGACTTGGCTGAAACCACAAGGATGTCGCGGCCGTTGACCACCAGGACATCATCCTCCGCCTTGTCGGCGGACGACTTCTTCGAGGAAACAGTGCCGTTGAACTTGCCCTGGGTGGAGTCGTACTTGAGCAAATAGGCCAGATTGTCGGCCGGGACGATATCCCCCACGGCAACGACGTCGAGCGTCGAGCCGAGCAAACCTTGCTCGACGAGTGCGCGGAAAACGAGGCGGCCGATGCGGCCGAAACCATTGATTGCGACTTTAACTGCCATGGGACTTTCCGAATGCTTGGTGTTGATGAGCTGTTTGAGTTGGCCCGCGCGACCAATGTGGACGCGCGGAGGGTCAACCAATAGGCTGGAAGCCCCAAACGCAAGGGTTTTGGCTGCCGGCAACAGGCTCAAACCAGCAAAGCACTGGCACTGCATTTCGGCGGCGGTGCTCCCACACCACGAGCCGCGCGGGGACGCTCACTCGCTCACCCAGAGGCCGCAGCCAAGCGCCGGGACAAACAGGTTTCGCTCGAGAGGCTGGGTCATGCACCGCTGATCGCCGTCGTGGAAGCTCTCCGTGTCAGCGAGCGCGCTCCAGGGTGCACCGGCCAGCACGGATTCGCCGAGCTCGATGCTGACGTCCGCAGCAGTTGGATTCACGGCAAACAGGAGGCGCGTCGATCCCTGGGAGAAATCGGCATTGTACACGGTCGCCGCCGCCAGCGAGTCGCGCGCAAACCAGAACTGGAAAAACCCTTCGCTCACGCGCGAAAAGTGTCGCAACAACCGGCCGCGTTTGCCGCGGCGGAAGGCCACCCACGCCGCAAAATAGCCGTGCGTGCCGGAAAACCGCCAGGCCTGCCGGTAGTCGAGCGCATTGATGTCGCCCCGCAGGTACGTGTTCGTCAACCCGCGCTTCGAACGAAGGAAATCCTGGCCTTGCGACACCATGGGGATGCCGACCGACATCATCAGGACGGCAATCATGAGGTGGGTGCGGCGCCTGTCATTGGCGGTTGGCTGGGACCCGTCGAAGCCGGAGTTCTCCGTGATGACATCGATCCAGACGCGGTCGTCGTGGGACTCCGTGTAATTCACCGTCTGCGCCGGCCAGTGCGCAAAATGCCAGGGGGAGCCCTTCAGGAAATACTCGTAGCTTCCCCGGCTGCCTCCCCCCCGGACAAACTCGCGGATGAAATCCCTGTATCCATCATTCCATGACGCCCAGCCGGTGTCGCGAAGCTGGGCCGCGATGTGCCCGCGATAGCTCCAGGGCTCCGCGATGAGGATGACATCCGGCTTCACGGCCTTCAGCGCAGCCTCGACCTCGCGGAGCAGCGGAATGCCGAGCAGCTCGGCCAGGTCGAAGCGGAACCCATCGACGCCGTAGGCCTGGATCAGGTGAACGCAACTGTCGATGACGAGCCGCCGGACCATGGCGGACTCCGGACGGACGTCGTTTCCGCACCCGCTCCAGTTCGCGAGGTGGCCGTCATAGTTCTGGTCGAAGTAGTAGAGCTTGTCGACGTACAGCAGGTGCGCCGGCTCGCCGACGTGATTGAAAACGACGTCAAGCAGGACGGCCATGCCGCGTTCATGGAACGCGGCAATCAGGTCCTGAAGCTCCCGCACGCCCGAGGCGGTTTCCGGCGAGGTCGAATAGCCGAATGCCGGCGCAAAAAAATTCACCGTCATGTAGCCCCAGTGATACTCCGCGTGGGTCTTCGCGTCGGCCGCCTGCACCGGCTGGAGTTCCACGCAGTTGACGCCAAGCCTGTCGAGATAGAAGCCCGGGCTCCTCACCCAGCCCGCAAGCTCCGAAAACCCCGGCGGATGCGCGCGCGCACCATCGCCCGGCGCAAGTTCGACCAGATCCCGCACGTGCGCCTCCGCGATGACCAGATCCTGCCACGCCGGCGTGCGGAAACGTCCGCGATCCGCCTTTCCAATCCATTCCCGCGAAAGCACGATGCCGGGACCATCCCTTGAAACCGTCGCCATCGCATACGGATCCAGGATCCTGTGGTTGGGATCAAAGTGTCCGAAGGCGTCCCGCGGACCATCGACATTATACCAGTAATACCAGCCATGCAGGTCCTGGTCGAGCGTGAGCTCCCAGATGCCGTCGCCTCCCTGATGGAGGTCGTAACGCATCGGCTGATCCTTCTGCGCGAGCGAGTCACACACGCACAGCTGCACGAACTTTGCACGCGGGGCAAAAAGACGAAACACGCTCGTCTCGGCCTCCACGGTCACTCCGAGCGGCAGCGCCGACTGCGTTTGAAAAAAGAATGCCCCCGGCATCAGCGGGACCTGCTGCGACTCCGCCTGCTCGTCCGCCCAGCCGACCCGCCAGACTTTCGACAGGTCAAGGGGGTGTTCGAGGGTGAACTGGAAAAGGTGCTGCCCGGTTCGGTCCGGATCGACAAGGCGATTCAGGTTTCCGGAGCCGTCGTGGGCGGCGTTGGGCGCTTGCAGGGGCACCTCCAGCCAGTGCGCGTCGCCGGTGACGAACTTGAATCGAACGGGAGGGTCGGCAAAAAAGCGCCGTGACTCCCCGCGCCAGATGTAGACCGCCTCGCCTGCAAGCGTGGCACGGACCATTTCCCAGTGCGGATCGCCAATCGCCTCCGCCCAGCTGTTGAAATCGCCGGCAAGATAGAGCGACACGTTCTTCGATGACGCAGCCTCCGGAAAATCGCCCACTCGAAGAAAGAAATAGATCTCCTCCTTCCGGTTCACGAAATACCCGCTCTCGCAACCGAAGACATAGTCGGCCACGCGCGAAACAGAGGCCCATTTGGGCGCCCCGTCGCCAACCAGGACCAGCGGCGGATTGTAGCGGGCCCGCCAGTCGTGCGCGAGTTCAACCCGGCCCTGCGTGGGAGTCTCGAGCCAGGCCGTGGAGATTTTCCTGGTGCGCGGAGGTGACATGATGCAGGCGCTCCACTCAGAGGAGCTGATGCTTTCGGGACGAATTCTTGAACAGATCATCCACGATCGCCTGCACCATCTCGCTGGTATTCTTGCCAAAGACAGCCCCCCGGCGCAGCACCGAACCGGCCAGGAGCTCATTGGTGCGGGGATTTCTCAACTGCACCCGAAGCTCAACCATGTGATTTCCAAAATTCCACTCCCAGTAATCCTCATAAACCAGAACAACATCGACGCCCTTCTCCGGCATGAGCGTGAGCGGACCCGCCTCCGCGGTGAATCCCCGGGCTCGCAGGGCGTCAACAAAGCGGTCGCGGACATTGTTGTTGTCCGCGAGCCTGCGCTCGACGAATACGAACTTCACCTTCGTTCGATCAAATTGCGGCGCAAACGCGGCGTTGGATCCATTGGTCGAACAACCGGATGCCAGGCCCAGTGCGAGGAACAGGAGAAGTACTGCCGTTTTTGTCATGAGATTGCGAACTCCCTGACATACGCACGGCTTCCGCGGGTTTCAAACGCTTTGTGCGCATGGACGAAGCATTGCGTTGAGGCAGCGGCTCCAAGCGACCGGCTACGAGTCAATTTTCAAGAGCTGATCGAGTTCCTGTCTGCGTCCCTTCAATTCAACGGAAATTTTTTCCAGACGCGCGAGATCGAGTTTGATCCGCTTCAACCACAGTTCATCAGGCGTCGGCAACACCGTGCCCTCGACCGACCACAGGGACTCGCAAAGCCATTTCGCAGCATAGATCAGAGTCGCCATCGACGCGCCGGTCCCCGCCGCGGGAGGAGAGTACTGGTATCGAACCGCGGAAACCACATCGGCGGGAAAATCCCATCGTTTCAGCAAAATTCCGCCGACATCCGCATGCGTGAATCCCAGCAAAGCACGCTCGCTCTGCGTGTACTCCTTCGGAAATCCCTTGGCCATCATCGCCAGGCTCGGATTGTTAACCAGCGCCCATGAGTCGATCGCGATCATGCCGATCGCATGGAGCAGCCCCAGGGTGTACGCCGTCTCACGATCCTGACCGCACTGGTCGGCAAGGAGTTCACCGGCCATGCCACAGGTCACCGAGCGTTTCCAGAGATCGTCGGCCTCAAGCTGGTAGGTCGTCAACGGGCGCAGCAGGATCTGCGAGGTCACCGCATGCATCACCATGGCGTACACTTGATCGAAACCCACGCGCCCAATGCCTTCAGCCACCGATGTGCACCGGGAGCCGCCCTTGGAGTAATAGGCGCTGTTGGACACCTGCAACACGCGCGCCGCAATGCTGGGCTCGATTCGAATCAGCGCCACCACGTCGCTGAGGGAAGAGTTTCCATCGCCAAGGATGTCCTTGAGCCTGGGCAGCACGCGGGGTGCGGATGGAATTTCGCTCGTTTCCTGAACGATGCGCTCTGCCGTCACGGCAGCGGCTGGTTGGGTGCCGGGATTACTGGAGACCATGTGAGGTTGTCACCCTACATCGGCCCTCCCTCAAACGGCTTGAGATGGTTTTTCGGCCGAAATCAGACGCCACAGCAGCCCGAAAAGCAATCCCACGGGCGGACTTGCCAAGGCTCGCATCGCCCGCAACGTTCGAGGCCTATGCATTTCCACAATTTCCACCCGGCACCCACCGCCCCCGCTCCGCGTCTGGATGATGACGAGGACGATGACGACAAGTAGTCGGAAGACGGCGAAAAGAAGTCCGGCGGCTCCGTCGGCATGCTGATCGCTCGGAAATTCATCGAGCAGCGAAAGATTTTCCTTTGGGGTGCCGTGACCGACGCCACGGCCAAGCAGATCACGGAATCGCTCCTGTACCTTGAAGCCATCGACCCGGGCAAGGACATCACGTTCTACCTGAACAGCCCCGGCGGCTCGATCACCGCCGGCATGGCCATCTACGACACGATGAAACTCATCACCTCACCCGTTACGGTTGTCGTAACAGGGATGGCCGCCTCCATGGGATCGATCCTCCTGAGCGCCGCTCCCAAGGGCCGGCGCCTGCTCTATCCGCACTCGCGCGTCCTGATCCACCAGCCGCTGATCAGCGGACGCTTCAGCGGGCCGGCGACCGACATCAATATCCAGGCCCAGGAAATGGAAAAACTGCGCATCGAGCTCAACCAGATCCTCGCCGATGCGTCGGGTCAGCCTTTGGAGAAAATCAATCAGGACACAGATCGCGATTTCTACCTGAACGCGAAGGAGGCGATCGCCTACGGACTCGCCGATCGCATCGTCGACAAGATCTGACGGCACCCGGAAAACCTGAAGCTTAGCCGCCAAACAAATTGACGCCCGTGCCCAAAGCGCGGGCGTTTTTTTCGCCCCGGTTTTCCTCACTTGGAAATTCGCCGCCGACTCAGATTTGAAAGTCCGCCCGCGCGCCCGGCTCGTGAAGGCCGCACTCTCTCGTCAAGCCTCCGAATCGCGTCTGCTCCTCGGTCATTCCCGGTTCCAACCGCGAGGTGCTGTGCGTATCGCCCACGGAAACATACCCCTGCTCCCAAAGCGGATGATACGGCAGGTCATGTTCGGTCAGATAGCGGTGCACGCGCCGGTTGTCCCAATCGACGATCGGGTGGATCTTCGTCACGCGATTCTGCGTCTGCACGACCTTGAGTCGCTCGCGGGTTGACCCCTGCGTGCGCCGCAATCCGGCCAGCCAAGCCGTTGCTCCCAGTTCGCGCATCGCACGATCCATCGGCTCGACCTTGTTGATCAGGTGGTAGCGCTTGAGTCCATCGATGCCCATCTCCCACTGACGCCCAAACAGCGCCTCCTGTCGCGCCGCAGTCATCGCCGGATTGTACGTCTTGAGATTGAGCGACAACCTTTCCGTCAGTTGTTGGGCAAACCGGTACGTCTCCGGGAAAAGGTATCCTGTATCGATGAAAATGACCGGCAGCGCAGGCGCAATCCGCGTGACCAGGTGAAGCATCACCGCCGACTGGATGCCAAAGCTGGTGGTCATTACCAAACGATCCGGAAACTCCCGCAGCGCCCACCGAACCCGCTCCTCCGCCCCCGCTGTTTCAAGTTCTTCAACAGCTTCCGCCAGCGCAGGTGCTTCAAGAGTGCCGTTCATTGCCCTTAAAACATGAGTTGGTTTGGTTATGTAGTAAACTAAAAAATCAACATACAACCAATGTCTGGATCAATTCGGCAAAAATACGCGTCAAGGTAATGCTGTCCCTTACGCCACTCTCTTCCCCCCAACCCCCGCCACGCTCCAAACCCGATCCGTCAGTCCACTGTCGCTCCCGCCCTGACCAAATCCACTCCCGTCTTCAGGAAACTCCGTGACGCGGGACACTCAAACCGTGACGCCGCAGGATCGCTGCTATGGTGCTGCATGCCGGCGGCCGCCGGATGCCGTGGCCGCGGCGCAACAATTTGCGCAGCTTCTTCGGCCCCCCACGTCCGGTGCCTGCGGCGCAATCGCACGATCAGCCCCTGGATCTGCCCAGCGGTCTGGTGGGAGCATCCTTGCGGACGGCGGCTGCGCTCGCGCAATCCCTCCGTGCCTTCCCGACGGTAACGCTTCCACCACTTGTGGCCGGTCTTCCGGCTGACGTGAAAGTCCGCGCACAATTCCGTAAACGTGAAGCGGCCCGTGGCCGCGAGACTGACAAACCGATGCTTCCGTTCCATGAGGGTTTCTTCGTTCCAAGCCATAGTCTGAAAGTGCAACCCATGTCCCCGGACAGTTTGTTACCTATGTCCCCGGATCATTCCCGCGCTGACGCCGGTGCTGTTGGACCACTGCCGGTTGCCGATGGAATCGTAAGCGTATTCATGGCCACTTGGGATTGAACAATGCGCAAGGTGAAGTTTGCCCCCTGTGGCTGAGCCGGAGCCCTGGAGCATTCATGGCTATCTCAAAGACCACAAACGTTAGGGGCTGACCCCGTGGAAATGGCTCCAACAGGGCGATACATCCCCTGCAGATGGCGAAGCGATGGGTTCGAGGTGAGCGACTGAGTCGGAATTGGGAGCCCTGAAAGGGTGCCATATCCCCAGCCCATGGCAACGCCATGGGTTCACGGGTGAGCCGAAAACAGAGAGCCCTGAAGGGGCGGTACAATTCTCTCGAATTTCCTTCGTCACGCAGCCAGCCGACACCGCTGCTGTTGGACCACTGCCGGTACTTGGCGTCGCCATAGTCGATATGTGCGGAACCCTGCCGGAGTATTCATGGCCATCTCGGTCACCACAAACGTTAGGGGCTGACCCCGTGAGAATGATTGTTGTTCATCGCAGCATACCGCACCGGAATCCAATCACTCGATCTCAAGTATCGTACCCGCGATGTGCTGAATGCCGCTGCCAACGTTGAAGTAGTACGTGACCAGCACGCGCCTATCGTCGAGTTGCACCGACCAGGGATACCCGAGATCCTTGGTGCCGCCATCGTCGCGCAGGATGATCTCCGGCGCGGTGGCGAAGTCCGTGCACTCCGCATTGAGGACGCGCGCACGAATTCCGAGCGGAGCATGGCGATAGCCGTAGGTCAGCAGCACGCGATTGTCCGGCAGACGAAGCGCATGCAGCGGATGGCCTTGGAATCCCATGCCCTTCCAGGGATGGAAGCTCCGGCCGCCATCCGTCGAGCGGGCGATCGCGGCCTCGTCATTCATGTCCTCGGAGCGAAGAAAGGCCACAATGTCGCCTTCCGGCGTCTCGAGGACAGAGGTCTCATTGAAGGAGACTTTCGCGTCGGCCGCGATTGGCGCGGAATATTTCCAGGAACGCCCCTGGTCACTGGAAATCATGAGATGGACAGAGACCTTCCGTGGATTCAACTGGTCTGTCGACGCCACAGCCCACAGGATCCGCCCATCCCGCGATTCAGCAAGCGCACCCCGATTGTAGGCTGGCAGGATGCCTCCTCCAACCGGTGAACGAAGCAGTTCGACCGGCGTGGAAGGTGGATAAAGCGGGCCATCCCAGTGAGCGCCGCCGTCGGTGGAGCGGAGGTAGTAACCGCCGTTGAAGATGGAGCCGGGAAAATTTTCGAGATGCGGCTGAGGCAGATTCGGAATCCCGCTCGGACGCACGAAGGTCCACCCGTACGACGCGCAAATCAGCGTGCCATCCCGCAACTGAAGCAGACACGGATCCTGCGAGCCGCCGAACGCATGGGCGTAGAGCAGCTCCGGCGTGCGTTCCCAATGCACGCCATCCCTTGAGCGTGTGAACATGAGGTAGCTGTTGGCGTCGACGTGGTAATTCTTCTCCTCGCCAAGCATCCTGCGGTTCGGCGCGCGACGGAAGGCGACCCAGATCTCGCCATCGGGCCGTTTGATGACCGACGGAAAAGCCGAATGGAATCTCGCATCCTCGTAGATGACGACATCGCGGACCTTGCGAACCCCGGTCGCATCAGCGGCCGCGCGAGGAGAAAGCAGCACGCCGAAAATCGACAGGGCTGCGAGGACGACGTGACGGACCGGGGCTGCGGTAATGCTCATATGACAGGGGTTCTCAAGGCTGGACAACAGAAAGACGGACGCAACCCAGCCGAACACCGCATCCGCAGAACAAAAAGCGGGCGCGGCAAACCGCGCCCGCCGGAGGACTAGTGTTCTGTCGCGGAAATGACTATACATATATCATGCGGCCTTCTTGCGCGGCTTTCGCCAGGTGCAACCGGGCTGGATGGCCTCGAGCCGGCGACGACAGCGTTCGATCGGCAAGGATGTCTCTCCGCCAGCGGTCAAACAAATGGCGTGGGCTCACGGTTCCATTGCTCGATGAGCGGGTGATCAGGTTGATCAGATCAGGAACACTGGAGAAGCTGCCGCGACGCACCGCCTTGCCGGTGAGTTCGGCAAACCAGCGCTCCACCAGATTGAGCCAACTCGAACTGGTGGGAATGAAGTGCAGTTTGAAGCGTGGACGCCGGGCGAGCCAGCGCTGCACCCGCTCGTGTTTGTGGGTGCCGTAATTGTCGACGATAAGATGGGCTCGTCCGCCTCGGCATATTCCGCGTCGATTTGTCGCCAGGAACTTCAGGGAACTCGATGTGCCGGTGGCGCGGGAAGCAGTGGCCGCTGATCTTGCCGGCGGCCGTTCAATGCGACAAACAGCGTGGTCGTGCCATGGCGCACGTAGTCGTGCGTCCAGGTGCCGCAGCGACCGCGCTTCAGCGGCAGGCTGTTGCGTGCGATCCAGCGCCTGAATCTGGCTTTTCTCGTCCACGCAGAGCACCACCGCGTTTTGCGGTGGGTTGATCGTAAACGCCCACCACATCGAGCAGTTTGGGCTGCAAACTGTGGATCGCAGGAGTTTGAACGTCTCCTGTCGGTGCGGCTGCAACCCATGCTCCTGCCAGATACGCGCGACTGTGCTCGCATGCACGCCCTGCGCCTTCGCCGGTTCGCGCTCCAGTGCGTCCGCCCGGCGGCTTCGTGTGCAGCGTCGCTCGACGATCCTTTTCGCCAGCCCTCGGCGCGGCTTGCGCCCGCGCCATTCGCCACGTCCCACAATCCTTGCGGACCTGCGGACACAAGCGCTGGCGCCACAGCCGGCAGGTGTGCCGGTTCACCTCCAGCTCCTCCGCAATCGTGGCATCGTCCAGCCCTTCGGCCTTGCGCAAATGATCCGGCAGCGCTTCACCACCTGCTGGGGCGTACCGTGCGCGCCCACCAGCGCTCAAAACGCCACGTTGGTCTGCCGTGACCGTCAGAATCGTCGGTTTCCTGCTCATGCTTGCAGGTTGAACGATAACGACTTTTAAGTCTAGTCATTTCAGCAACAGAACACTAGAACCTATAGGTCGCTGATGCGGAGAAACTCCGCGGCAGGCTCGGATCGACGAAGTAGGCGTTCTGCGCGCCGAGAACGTACTCCTGGTCCAGCGCATTGTCGACGTTGAGCCGGAACATCCAGTTCCTGTTCAGCTTGTACGACGCAAAGAGCGTGAGTTCATTGCTCGGCTCAACCTCGATGAGCCGGACGCCCGTCAGCCCGGTGACGTAGGCGCCGACGCTCAGCAGGCGGCCTGAGAGCCGCGCGAAGCCCGCACCCACGCTAAGGCCCTTGAGGCCTTCACTCTGAAACTCGTATCGACCGACCAACGAATACTGCTCGGAATAGGAGTTGGCCACCTTCGCACCCGTCTGGTCGGTCACCTTGCCGTGATAGTAGGTGCCCATGAACTGGAGCCCGGGCGACGGCATGTAGGTGAAATCAAAGTCAAAGCCTTCCTGCGTGGTCGTGCCTATCGGCGCGAAATAGCTGATGCCATCGGGGCGGACGCCCGCAAAAAAAGACTGATTGGTCAGTTCGAGTTTGAACACGGCAAACGTGGAGGAAAATTTTCCGTCCTTGAAACTGGTCTTGAATCCCCCCTCGTGAGCCTTGCCCTCAACGCTTGGGAGAAGGTTGAGATTGATGTCGCGGGAGCCGGTTGGCGCGAACGTGGTCGACTCCATCGCATACAAGGCAAGCTCCTTGGTGAGATTGAAAACAATGCCGTAACGGTGCAGCGTCTCCTCTCCCATCGTCGGGACTCCGCTCGCACCGGTGTTGAGGTTGCTGATGCTGTTGTTCTTGATCTTCGAACGGGTCAATCCGACAACCAAAGTCAGGCGATCCCTGATGACGTCGGCGGTCTGCTGGAAGTAATAGTTTCCGGTATAGGAGTTGCCTCCAGTCGGCGTGCCCGCCACAGGAGAGCTCGGATCAGGCGCCACGATGGAGTCAAGGTTCGGCTTGCTGATTGAAACGGTCCGCGACGGAAACACTCCGGCTTGAAACCCGAGAATGCGGTTCTTGCTGTTGGAATGGCTGTAACTCGCGCCCAGTGTGCTCTGCGTGCTGATGGAACCGATGTGGTACCTTCCATTGACGTCGATCTGTCCCACCGTGAAGTCGAACTTCTGATCATTCTTCCGCGAATTTAATGTCATCGTCTGCGCCGGCCAGTTGATGCCGCCGGATGGAAACACAACCGCGCCATAGCGGGAGAACCACCACCGCGTACCCGCAACTTTCAGGTCCCAGTTGTCCGCAAGCTTCTGGATGATCGCGCCACGCACGCCACGACGGTGAAAACTCTCCATGGTTCCGGGCACATAGTAGGCCTCGTCCCGACCCGCGCCGGTGTACAGCTCACCCGTCGGGGTGACGAAACTGTTGCCGTTCGGCACGTGGTCCAACTGCTGATAGTCATACGCCAGGCGGACGACCGTGTTCTTGTATTTCAGCTGGACCGTCGGGTGGATCACCTTGCGATGGTCGTCCACGTTCTTGAAATAGCTCTCGCCCTCCTGAAGGGCCGTCGTCACCCGGTAGCTGAACTTGGCGTCCCCAACCGCAAAAAGCGGCCCTGTGAAATCACCCTCCAGACGATAGGTGCCGAAATCGGTCACCTTGCCCGTGATCGTCCAAGTCTCATTCGGCAAGGGAACCTTGGAGGTTGTCAGGATCGTGCCGCCAAGCGCCGCGTTGAGATAGAGCGTTGCGGCGGGTCCGCGCAGCACCGTGTAGGAATCGAGATTGATGTTGTCCTCGTAGGGAGCTCCGTCCGGCATCTCATCGAGCAGCGGGTAATTGATCCGCGTGCCGCGCAAGGCGAAGGACTCGCCTGCGAAAAAGTTCGAGACGCCCGCAAAGCGCAGAATGTTCGAGCCATCAACGGCGCCGATGTCGTTGATCAAGTCCCGCGTCACAAGCGTGACCGCCTGCGGTATGCGCATCAGTTCCTCGTTGGTCTTGAAGCCTGTCGCCGCGTTGTTGGACGTGTATCCCCTGCCCTGGGTCGAGGTGACCTCGAACTTGGATAGGAGCAGCGGTTCATCCTTCCTCGCCGCCTTTTCATCTGCGGAGGCTCCCGCCGTGGACTGGGCCCTCAACGGGACATAAGAGGCAGCCAAGGCAGCCGCGCTCGCGATCATCAGTGTCAGTTTTCTTGTGTGTACAGGTCTTTTCATGGGGTTGTGCTAACAGGATTAATGCGCTTGGCGCATCGTGTATACAAACTGACACATGTGAATGCTATTTCGAAATGGCAAGTCCCGAGTTGCCGACTCATGTATCCTGCTCCTGCAGAGTCCTTAGGCGCAGGGCACCGGAGGCGATGAACAGCCGGGCGGACATTTCAAGGACCCTGCCGGACAGGATGGCTGCGATGGCGGGCTCCACTGGCGGTCCTGCACGACTTCCTGAGGGTCACTTCCTGTCCCGCGTGCGGCAGCGCAAAGGCTGCAGGCACGGATGATGCCATGACGGGCGATCTCAGGAGCTTTCCGCAAGACCGATTCCAATGCGTCCGCAGCGTCAACCCCTCACCAAACTGTCCAACCGCCGTCCACGACGAGCGTGTGGCCCGTGATATAGCTGGAAGCGTCGCTCAGCAGAAAGAGCGCCGGACCGGTGATCTCCTCCCTGCGGCCAATGCGGCCGAGCGCGGTCTTCGAGCTGAGCTGCGCGACAAACCGGGGGGAATCAGCCTGGACGGCCGGACTGGGAAACGGGCCGGGTGCCAAGCAGTTGAAGCGCACACCGCGCGGGCCAAAGTGCACCGCCAGATAGCGGCACATCTGGATGAGCGCGGCCTTGCTCGCACCATAGTCTATCGGGTTTGGCGCCATCGGGGCGGAATAGATCCTGGGATCGGGCGAGACTAGGCCGTACATGCTCGAAAAAAGAACAATGCTGCCGCCGCCATGCTCTCCCGCCATCGCAAGCGCCGCGGCGCGACAGAACTCAAAGGTGGGTGTGAGCGCGCCGGTGAAGGTCCTGTTCAGATCGTCGGTCGAGAGCTCCTCCAGCGTCTTCCCGGACGAGGAGACGAAGGGCAGGTGCACAAGGCCGTGTGGCGCGCCATGCGTCGCGATGAGACGAGGCACGGCGGCGCGCTGCGCAGCAAGGTCGGTGAGATCGAGCGCGACATGGGCCGTGTTCCCAAGGCCGCGTTCGCGCACGAGCGCCTCCGCGCGGCCAGGCAGGTCGATGCAGACCACCGTGGCCCCCGCCGCATCAAGCGCCGCGGTGATCGCAGCGCCAAGATGACCTGCGCCGCCCGTCACCCAGACGGTCCTGCCCTGAAAATTTCCGGTTGAGCTCATCGGGAATGTGAGAGGGATAAGGCGCCGGACCTTTCGCAGCCCGGCGAGCGTCAGTGACTTCATATCGAGGAGTTCGTCAACGCTGTGATTGATTCCCTCGCGGCCGGAACCGGGCTGCCGGACGTGCATCAATCTCGCACGCCACTTCCGCCCACCTGAAAGAATTCACTTGCCTGGAGCCACCTATGTATACACGAAGACACGCGGTCTCTTCCTGCATTTCTCATCCCGCGCCCCTCAAGGCAATTCCCATCAATGGCGGCCCGTGTTTGACGCCGCTGACGCCGCCGCCAGCCCTCCAATGATCTCCCCCTCCCGACGCACCTTTCTCAGGAATTCAGCAGCTCTCGCGGCTGCGATCCCGCTTACACGAATTGTCGAGGCAAGCACTGGAGCATCCGCAGGGTCTCCCGGGCCCCTTTCGCCCTCCACGCACGCCAGCAATCTTGCGACCATGGTTGAATCTGACGGCTCGCTTCGCCTCGACTTCGGCGAGGAGCGACTGATCCTCGCCGGCGGCCTGCAGCCTTCGCTGCTATGCACCAGGTCTGGTGCGCTCATCGTGCAGGGACAGCTGCCGGAAAAGCCGTTCGAAACCACCCGCATGCACTATCCCCATGCACTCGGCACCGTGATCTCGCGCGATGATGCAAGGACATGGGAGCGCATTCCACTCAAGCCTGGCGACAACGGGGTCAATCTTGAAGGTGGCATCACTCAGCTTCGCGACGGCACGATTCTCGCGCTCGACACCTATATCACACCCGGCGCGCAGCCCGGTGAGGCGCTCGGTCAGCTCTACATTTCACACAACGACTGGCGCACGGTCGAAGGTCCGCTGGAGGCGCGCTTCGAACTGCCGGGAGCCATCTATCCATCAAAGGATGACGGCGGCCGCCCACACGAGGCGCAGCGCCTGCACCGTCGCATTATCGAGCTGCCCAACGGTGATCTTCTCACGACCTGCTACGGCTGGCTCAAGGGCGACAGCACACCCAGCACCTATGAGCCGCGGATGATCAAGACGCGCGTCATGCTCCTGCGCTCCGCCGATCGGGGACGCAACTGGAGGCTCGTCTCGACGGTGGCCGTCAATCCCGCGGTGGGCACCGAGGGTTTCGGGGAACCCGTGCTCGCCCGCTTGAGCCGCGGACCGCTCGCCGGACGCTTGATCTGCCAGATGCGCACAGGGCGTGAGCTCCATGAGGCGACCTCGGATGAAGGTGGCGCGACGTGGTCATCCGCGCGCGTCCGCACGTTTGCCGGCCTCGACATCAACCGCACCGACCTCTGGGTTGACAATTTCCGGAATCTGAAGGGCAGAAGCGGAAGATTTCTCGACGAAAGCAACCTTGATGAGCTTCCCGGTGCGGTCGTCGATCCCGACCTGCTCGAACTGCGGAGCGGATTGCTCGTGGCAACCTTCGGCGTGCGCATTCCGCAGAAGGCATGCTGGCAGGAGGCGCGTCATCCCTGGAATGGAAACTATCTGGCGATCAGCCGCGATGGTGGCGTGACGTGGCCCAACGTCGCCCGGCTCACCACGGGCGTCCAGACCACGCACTACACAGCGCTCGAGGAAACGCCCACCGTCAACCGCCTCTTCGTTGCCTACGATCTCGGGGCTTGGGGCAAGGGCCTCGGCCGCGATCTTTGGGGCCGCTTTGTGGATATTACGGTGAAACGCGCATGAGTGAAGCGCGGGCCGGGTCATGCATGGCGCCAGCGCTTCATGCGAAAATCGCTCGCACCGCCGCCAACTCCGGCTTCATCTCGGCTGCCTTCGCTCCGCCGTAAGCAGAAGAAGGGCGACGGCCACTGTGGCGCTCGCGGCACCAAACGCGAAACTGGCCTGAAAGCCAAAGCGATCGGTGAGGCTCCCGTGGAGGGCGGGCACAAGGCTGCTGATCGGCGCGACGAGCGCCAGCAGCGCCATGTTCCGCGTCGCATGAGCGGGTTGTGACACCGCGATGATGTAGTTGAAGAAATACACGCCGCCCAGTTCGCCCCCGCCCATGAAGCCGAAGGCGGCAAGGTAGCCGTAACCCGTGGCGAAGAAGGGCCAGGCGAGTCCGAGCCCGACGAGAACAACAGTGCCGAGCATCGCTGACCGCGCACCGTACTTCCCGGCGATGAGACCGAGGCCAAAGCCGGCCAGCGCCTTGCAGCCGAAGCGCAGCGCCATGATGAGCCCGGCGAGCTCCAGCGGCGTCCGGCCGATAGCCTCCCGCGTGTACAGCGAGACGTTGGTCATGCCGCCGAGCGCGCAGTACCAGAGAAGATAGGCGATCCAGGCAAAGACGAGCCGGCGGTCGGCGAGATAGGAACCCAAGCTCTCGCGCAGAAACGTGACCAGCGAAGCGATGCGTTCACCGGACGCCTCCGGCAGCCGCAGGCGCCGCGCGAGCACTGCGCACGTGGCCATGCAGGGCAGCGCGATGAGGTAGAGCAGCCCGAAGTTGTACGGGTGCGGCAAGCCCGGAATTCTCCCCGAAAGCACCAGTTGCGCCAGCAGCGAGCCGAGCACGGCGGCGAATGGTCCGATGCCAAAGGCGTACTTGAAGGCGCGCGCGCGCCCGGCCTCGCTGGTGCCGCGGGCCACACAGCGGAGCAGGTAGGTATTGATGACGCTGTTCAGCATCCCGAGCAGCAGGCCCTGTCCTACCACGGCGGTGATTCGCATCCCGTTGGGCGCGGGAAGGAAAATCGCGGCAATCACCAGCAGGAAAGAGCCGGCAACGATGCCGTAGCTGTGCTGGACGGTGCGCAGTTCGAACCGTGCGGGGACAAGCCAGGAACAGATCAGCGGCATGATCGATCCAAGCAGGTAGGTGGAGCTCGGCAGGTTGGCGATCGTCGCGCTGGCACCAAGCTTGTCAAAAAACTCGGCCTGCACAATTCCGACGTAGAGCACCGGCGCGGAGAAGAAGGTCAGAATCTGCGTCAGAACGTAGATGTTGCCGTTGCGACGGTCCACCGCGGGATCGATCGGAAGCACGACGCCGGTCATCGGGTGGAGGCCGCCTCTGCGACGCGGCGGTAGATTTCCTTGGCCTCGCGGAATCTTGCGGCGATTGCGTCGCGCTGGCCGCGGTGGGCGAACGTGCCGCGATTGTCCATCTTCGCAATAAGCGTTTCGATCTGGGCAATGAAGAACTCGGCGTCCTCGCGCGATGCCGGACGGCGGCCCCCGATCGTGACGTAGACGGGCGAGGTGTGGGCGTAAACCTCGCGGTCGTTCGGCGCCAGGCGATGGCCGGGTCCGCGGACGCGGAGTGCGACCCAGCCGCTTTCCTTGATTTCGACGGTGTCCGCGAGGCTGATCGCATGCGGATTGGCACCGGCCTCGCGACGGGTTGCGACGCGGCCGTTCACAACGACCTCGATCGCAGACATCGGCACGAAAGCTTCGGCGGCGGCGGTGACCTCGAGTTTGACGGAACCGTCGGCGCGGATCTCGTCACCGGGCCCACGGCCACCTGCCGTGAACTTCACGAGCGGGCCGTTTGTGGCGAAACTGCGACCGGCGCGATAGCCGGCGAGCCACTTCGCGTAGTCGAGCGGGCCGGCAACCTGCACGTAGACGCGGCCTGCGCCGGGGATGATGTGAACGGGGATGTTGAGGAAGGAATCGGTGCCCGCCGACACCGGGCAGCGAAAGCCGCAATTGAGGAGACGGTACCAATATTCGGTCGGAAGATCCTCTGCGTTCTGACTCAACACGTCGATCGTGTCCGCCAGTCCGAGGGCGATGTCGACGGGAAACTCGCTCGGCAGCCCGGGATGCACGTAGGTGACGGCGGCCCCCTGGGCTCGCGCGTCCGCAACCTGCGGGAAATTTCCCGGATGATCGAAGGGATACGGTGAATGCGGCCAGCCGAAGTACGGTGGATCGACGAACTTCTTGAGTCCGAGAAATCCGACGTGGCCGAAGATGTCGTTCCGCATCTCAAGGCCGGTGTTGATGATGTAGCCAGCGGTCGAAATTGTGGCGGGTGCGCCGGTGAAGTAGTCCCCGTCGTTCATCGTAGCGGTGCGCGGATCGTTGCAGGGCAGGATGTTCGTAACGCTGAGATCCTCGGCCTGCGCAGCCAGAAGAACGTCTGCCGGCTGGATGAGCTTTTGCGCGAAAAGATTTGCATGCACATGCGCGTCCCCGCCGTACCAGCCCGCGGTGCCGAGTCGGGCGAGGCGCGAAAGGCGGAGCGTGACGGTGCCAGTGTGGCCGGGCTCGATCCGGAGCACGCGGCGCTCAGGGCGGTATTCGAGTCCCTTGACCACCTCAACAACGGTATCCCCCACCGGGAGTTCGGCGGCGAATCTCCCATTCGAGAAAAAGTACGCGTCACCGCTTCCGGTCTGGCCGAACTCGCCCGACACGATCCGGTGCATGACGCCAGCCGGGGCGCAGGCGCGTCCGTCGGCGCCGGTCAAATAGACGCGGGCCGGAGTTGGCACGCCGTGCTCGTCGAGGATGGCCACATCCAGCGTGCCGCGGGCGTGGACCAGTGCGGGAAAGTCGAGAGCCGCATCGCGGCCGTTGGCGCGGATCGTCAGCTTCACCCGCTCAGCGACAACCGCAGCCGGCAACTCGAGCCAGGCGCCGCTGGCCTCGCCGGCGGCGAGGTCGACTGCGTAAACCGGCACGTCTTCCGCTGCGAACACCTCGATCTGGACCGACGTGGAGCGGGTGTTTTCAAAAACGCAGGGAACCTTCGCCGATCCGCCCGCTAGGAAATCGGCGCGCGCCGGGGCGGTCACCGTCAGGGTCTCGCCTACGACGATACGCGCCAACCGCGGCCCGGCGAGAGCGCGGTAGGCCTCGCGCACCCGGGTGCGCACGAGGGAGCCCGCGCCGCTGGCACCCGGGGCGCGGAAGCCGCGCCATTCCTCAATGAATGGAGGCAGGGCGCTCTTGAGCATCTGCGAGCCGAGCACGGCCGGAGGGCGCGGTGTATCGGTCCAGTAGAGCAGGCTCGCGGCAAATTCCGCATAACGGTCGATCGCCGCAGCCGCGATCGGGTCGGAAACGAAGGTGGCGGTCTGGTACGGAAAGATGGTCAGCGGCACCGGCCCGGCTGCGAAGTTGAACCGGACGGCGAACAGCGAAAAGACGGCGAACAGCGAAAGGTTGAAACGCATCATGGCTCAAGCCGGAACGAAGAGCGATCCGCATCCCCAGGATGGAGGATGAAACAACAGAACGGGGATATGGCGCGCCGCCTCAGGCAAGATGCGGTGGCAGAAGTTCGGGCGTGTTTTTCTTCACCCAGGCAATGACCTGTTTCACGTGCTTTTCGGTGCCGCTGCGGTATGGCGACTGGCAGCGCAGGCCCACCACGCCACCGCCGGCGACGCGCTGGATGCGGTCAATGGCGGAATCCCAGAGGCCTGCCTCCTTGACGAGCGGATTGACGAGCGCCTCGTGCAAGTAGCGATAAAAGGCATCGGCCAGCGGCCTGGCCTCCTCGAGGCGACCGGTGGCGCAGAGCGTGTAGAGTTCGACGACCTTGCGGGCGTTGAAGCCCGTGATGGAGCAGTAGCCGCCGCGACCGCCCGCGGGGATGCGCTGGAAAAAATCCTCGCCGCCGAAGATCGCGAGGTCCGGCGCGAACGTGAGCATCGACTTCACTTCTTCGGGACTGGCTCCGGTGTCCTTGGTGCCGATGAAGGTCGGGTGTTTGCTGGCGAGCCTTCCAAGCAATTCGGGCGAGATCTTCCGCTTGGAGCGTCCCGTCAGGTAGAGGACGACCGGAGTCTTGCCGGCAGCAGCGATCACCTCGGCGACGTAACGCTCGACCTCGTCGTCCTTGAGTTCGAGCCAGAATGGCAGCGCGAGCTGCACCGCGTCGGCGCCCGCGCGCCTGGCGACGCGGATGCGCTGGATGGTCGTGCGCGTGCTCAGAGCAGTAGCGCCGATCTGCACGGGCAGGCCAAGGGCGTGGGCCTCCCTGACGACGACCTCCGTGATCCTCGCGAAGGTCGCATCGTCCTGCGCGTAGAATTCACCGGTGGTGCCGCCGGTGTAGACGCCGCTGATGCCGGTGCCCGCGTAGCCGCGCACTTCCTGGGCGAGGCGGCGGAGGTCGACCTCGTCGCGCTCGGTCCACGGCACGATCAAGGCGCACCAGACGCCCTGCAGGGTTTTTCGAGTCAATGGAGTGATCTTGGCGGATTTTTTTGCGATGCTCATGATGGTGGAAATGCGGGGATGACGAAAGACGCTCAGGCCGGCGCGGTGAAGCCGCCGGAGGGCAGGCGATCGAGGCCAAAGAAATTTCGCGCGTTGTCGCGGAGGATGAGTCGCCTGGCCGAATCGGGCAGATCGGCTGACTCAATGCGCGCGCGCTGCATGGCGACGGAGTAGAGCGGCGTGTCGCTGCCGAAGAGCAGGCGCTCGGCTCCGAGTTCCTTAACACCCCACTCAATCAGGCCAGGTAGAATGCTGCGCGCCGACGAGGTGTCGACCCAGAGATTGCGGTGCTTCGCGGCCTGTATGGCGCGGACCTGGAGGTCGACGCGACCGTTGTCGCCGTTGCCATTGCCGAGGTGGGCCAGCATCACCCGCGCGCCCGGATGACGGTCCGCAAACGGCACGAAGTCGGATGGCAGGCTGTTCGGGCAGCCGCTGTGCGTCATCACCGGCGCATTCACATCCTCGAAAAAGGAGAACAGCTCCTCGCCATGTTCCGAGATCCTGTAGGCATGCTCCTCGGGATGAACCTTGATACCCACGCACCAGGGCGCCTTCAGCATGTCGCGCGCCTGGTCATAGGTCTTCGGCTGAAGCGGATTCACGATCACATACTGCAGCAGCCCCCTGACCCTGGGCACCTCGCGAAACGCCGCTTCATTCGCCAATGCGACATCGACCGTGCGACCACGCGGCAGCAGGCCGGCCAACGGGGAAACAATCGTCCATTCAATGCCGCACGCCTTGGCGCGCTCCGCCACCTGTTCCGCATCGCCGCTGGAGAACTCCGCAATCAATGGATCCGCATGCACGTAGCGCCCAAAATGCGCATGGCTGTCGACGGCTTTGATGGTTGCGAGGTTCATGACTGCGGCAACGCGTTGTCACCCATCGCGGAAGGAACCCAATGGAGGCCGGTTTTCATATTCAGGAAAAGACCGGCAACGCGCACGCTGAAAGGACCCGGGCAGGGATGGACTCAATTGCCATCGAGCTGAACGGTTGAAAGTTGATTGAGGAGCGGCTCGCCGCGGCGGTAGCGGCCGACGTTCTGCTCGAGGATGTCCCACAGCCGCTCGCTGTAGCGCGGACTCAGGCTCGAGCCGGAGATATGGGGCGTGAAAATCACGTTGGTAAATTTCCAGAGCGGATGCTCCGGCGGCATGGGATATTTGTAGTGGGTGTCGAGCGCGGCGCCGGCGATCCAGCCGTCGCGCAGCGCACGCAGCAGCGCGGCCTCCTGAATGATCGGACCGCGGGCGGGGTTGAGCACGAAGGCGTGGCGCGGCAGCGCCAGGAGCTCGCGTTCACCGAGCAGTCCCTCGGTGGCCTTGGTCAGTGGCAGCGCGAGGATGAGGAAATCGAGGCCACCAAGGAATTCCCGCTCCTGACCTGCGCCGAAGACACGGTCCGGCAGCGTGCCGTCGGTGTCGCCCGTTCCCGGCACGGCGTAAATCTCGCCGCGCGGGCCCGTCCGGCCGTTGCGGGTGAGGACGTGCACGCGCAGACCGAGTGCCCGGGCCAAGCGCGCGGTTTCGCGGCCGATGCCACCGTAGCCCCAGAGGCCGACGGTCATCCCGCGCAGTTCGCGCTGGAAACGGGCGGAGCGGTCCCAGACCGCGGCATCCTGATGGCGCACCATCTGTCGGAAATCGCGGAGGAGGTTGATCATCATGGCCACGTTCCACTCGGCGATCGGCACGTCGAAACAGCCGCGGGCGTTGGTGACGCGGATGCCGCGGGCATTGAGTCCGAGGCCGAAGAGCTGCGTGTAACCGGTCGATGCGATCTGAATCCAGCGCAGCGCAGGCATGTCACCGAGGTTGGTCGGCGGAAACGTGCAGAACAGCGCCTCGACGTCCGCGATTCGCCTGGGATCGAGAGGCCGCGCCGCCGTCTCGGCCGGCTGATCGACACAGTCGACGGTGACACCGGGTTCGTGACGCAGTCGGGCGATCGCGGCGGGAAGGACGGGAAAATCGACAAGGAGTTTCATGGCTCAGTCCTTCAAAACGTGACCGGGCACGCTGTTGAACTCGCCGCTGCCAGGCTGGAACGGATACCGGCGGCGCGTTTCGTCCGTGAGAACGATGCCAAGGCCGGGACGGTCGGGCGGGAGCACGTAGCCGTCCTTGATGACGAGTCCCCCATCGATCACCTCGGAGTGGAGCCCGGCGTAGTCGGGTGCGATCTCGAGGATGCGCGTGTTCGGTGCAGCGAAGCCGGCATGCACGTTCTGCATGAGCGAGCCGCCCGCGCCCCAGGCGTGCGTGGCAATCTGGCGGCCGCGATCGGCCATCATTTTCGCCACAACCAGGAACTCGTTCAGTCCGCCGGTGAACGACGCATCGGGCTGGCCGATGTCAAACGAGTCGTGGCTGGCAAACACGCGCCACTCGTACGCCGCGGTGAGACATTCGCCGCCGGCAATGGGTGTGCTGGTGGCCTTGCACAGCTCGGCGTAGCCCCAGGGATCCGTGTAGTGGAGAGGCTCCTCGAGGAAGACGAGGTTGAAGGGCTCGAGAGCGCGGGCGACGGCGATGGCGGTCTCGACGTTCCAGGTCGCGACGGGGTTGTTGCCCATGTGGGCGTCCATCATGAGCCACGCATCCGGCCCGGCGTGACGGCGCATGAAGGCGGCCTTGTCGGCCTCGAAGTCGGCGGCCTCCTTCGACTCCATCGGCATGTACCAGCCCTCGCCCGCGGTGAAGCTGCCTGCACCGACCTTGACGCCGCGGAAGCCGAGCGAGAAGTAGTGGTCCATTTTTCTAGCGAGCTTGTCCTTCGGGTAATTGCTTGGGCCGCCCGTGGCGTAAGCGGGAAGCCGCGTGAACTTCGCGCCGCCGAGGAGCGCGTGGACGGGCTGGTCGAGAAGCTTGCCCTTTAGGTCCCAGAGCGCGGCCTCGACGCCGTTGAGAACGATCGCTCCGAGACCGACGCGACACCAGAAGTTCTGGCTTTGGTACATGCGCCGCCAGAGCTCGGGGATGTCGTCGACATTCCGGCCGATGACAACGGGCTTGAACAGATCGACGATGGCCGGCACGACCTCCGGGCAGAAGTAACCCGCATAAGTCTCGCCGAGCCCCGTGTGCGGGCCGTCGGTGAACACCTCTATGAATGCGGCGCTGCGACGTTTGCGGGCCTCGCGGAGAAAGGGGTCATTCGTGCAGGGACCCGTGAGAAGCGTCGTGCGCACGTCAGTGATCTTCATCGGGCGAGGGCTCCGCAGCTCAGTAACCGGCGGCGGTGTTGACGGTGTTGAGGAGCGGGCGGCCGGTGGCGTAGCGCATGGCGTTCTCACGGAGAAGCCGGTTGAAGGCCGGGAAAAACGCATCGTACACGCCCGACATGTGCGGGGTCATGACCAGGTTTGGAACATCGAAGAACGGGTGGTCGGACGGTGTCGGTTCGCGCACGTAGCAGTCGACCACCGCACCCGCGAGGCGGCCACCGCGCAGGGCTTCGGCCAGTGCGGTTTCATCGACCACGCCGCCGCGGGAGACGTGCACTAGGTGAGCCGAAGGCATGAGCAGCGCAAGTTCGCGCGCGCCGATCAGGCTCCCAGTCGTTGGCGTGCTCGGGACGGTGACGACGATGAGATCGCACTTTGGAAGCATTTCTCCAAGCTGACCAGGGCCGTACCATGCCGCGGGCAGTTCGCCGTGCGGGTCGCCAGTGCCTGGCCACGCGTTGAAGCCGGTGTCCTCGTGAATGGCCGGGTTGTGCTTGCAGCACAGGATGCGCATGCCCAGGGCCGCAAGCTGACGCGCGCTCTCGCGACCGATGCTGCCGTAGCCGACGAAGCCGGCCGTGCGATCGCGGAGGGTGAAAGCGGCCAGGGCGATGCGGTTCGGCCACTTCCTACTGGGCTTGAACTCGAACAACTGCGGCATGCGGTGCGCGAGCATGAGTGCACTGCAGGTGATGTACTGCGCAATGGGCACACCGTGGCAGCCGCTTGCTGTGGTGACGGGGATGCGAGTCCCGCCGACCGGGTGGCCGATGATCTGATTGGCGCCAGCCGACATGAGCTGGACCCAGCGGAGCTTCGGCCAGGCAACGAGATTGCGCGGGACCTGCTCAGTTATGAGCACGTCGACGTCGGCGCCGTCGAGCTTGTCCGGTTCGGACGTGTAAGGCACGGTGGCAATCTCGACGCCAGCGACGGCGGCGCGCAGCGCCTCGGCGTCCGTCTGCTCCAGAACATAGGGTGAGTTGAAGAGGAATTTCATCGCGGAAAATCAGGTGCGTTCGCCCGAGCTGGGAACAAAGCGGAATCGCTCCAATGTTTCGGTCGTAAGGCTGACTCCAAGGCCAGGCGAGGTTGGGAGGCCGACCCTGCCCTCGTTCACGCCAAACGGATCCATCATGATTGCCCGCTGGATCGTAGAGGCAGCCTGGACGTGCTCGAGCCAGTCGACTGAATGCGACGCGGCTGCGAGATGCCAGGACGCTGCGAGGGACGGACCCATGGACGCGCCGGTGTGGATGGCGGTTGAAAGATTCGATGCCTCGGCGTGATGGACGACACGGACGGTTTCCTGCAGACCGCCGACGAAGCCGATGTCCGGCTGGATGACATGCACGCAGCCGCGAGCGATCAAGTCGTGGAACTGGTCGAGGCCGCAGAGGCTCTCGCCGCCGGCGATCGGGATCTGCGAGCGGTTGCGCAGTTCGACGTAGCCGTCGATGTTCGTGTAAGCCAGCGGCTCCTCGTAGAAGCGCAGGCGGTACGGTGCGAGCGCCTCGGCGATGGCGACGGCCTCGCTGACCGGGATGGGATTCGGCACACCGCCCTGGTGGCCGTCGATCGCGAGGTCGATGTCGGCGCCGAACTCGCGCCGCAGACGCGTGAACAGCTCGGTGAGCCGGTCGAGCTTCTGCGCGTGCTGGAACGGCACGGGCTTCATGCGCGTCTGGTGGCCAGGCTGGGATGACGCCGGCCACTCGTAGAAACCGGTTGAGAGTTTCACCGCGCGGTAGCCGAGCCCCGCGTAATGTTCGATCTTGCGGACGGTTTGGTCCATGGGCCAGAGCGACGGACCTCCCGAGGCATAAACCGGAATCGCATCGCGGACCTTGCCACCGAGAAGCTGATAAACGGGGACGCCGAGAGCCTTGCCCTTGAGGTCCCACAGCGCGAGCTCAAGGCCGGAGATGACGCTCCTGCCGGCGCCGGAGCGGGCCCACCAGACGGAGTCATTGAGCATCGCGCGTGTGACCGCGGTGAGGTCGAGCGGATCGCGGCCGAGCAGCACCGGCCGGAAATAGTCGACCAAGGCAGGGACCGCATCCGGAGCGAAGTAGCCCCAGGTGGCTTCGCCGAGGCCGTCGAGCCCGGTGTCGGTCTCGATCCGGAAGATCGCGGTGGAATGGAGCGCGTTCGGGAAAAACGGATCGTCGGTCCAGCGCGTTGTGAGCAGGTGCGTGGTGACCTTGGTGATTTTCACGGTAGGATGAAATCGAACGCGTTCATTGCAGCGGCCACGCGATGACGGCCGGGGTGCGCGTCGAGATGCGCACCTCCCCACCAACGACGACCACATGGTTTCGCCAGACGGCAACCGGGGCTCCGATGGGCGGCACGGGGCCGGGATCGCCGGAGGCGTCGCGATCGGCGGCGCCGACGTTCGGCAGCACCGGTCCCGCTGTCCATGTCCGGGTGGCAGGATGGTACCGGAGCGTGGCGGGGCTGAAGCCCGGGTGCTCGCGCTGCGCGCCTGCCCAGACATTCGCGTAGCCGCCGATCAGCCAAAGGCTGCCGTCGGGAAGAACGGGACAGGGCGTGTTGATGCCCACGCGCGGTTCGGGAATGTCGGGAAGCTGTTCCCAGGGGCCGCCGGATTGTGCGAGTCGGTACGCCGCGGTCGACGGCTTCGGTTTCCCCGCATCGAAGGCCATGCCTCCAAAGACATACACAGCCCCGCCCTCCGAACCCGCGGCCGGCACGAGCAGTCCGGGTCCGGGAAGGTCGGCCTCACGGGTCCATCCTGTGTCGGGTGTTGCAAGATCGAGCGACCAGACCTCGCGGCTCGGCGCAGTGGATGACGGATCGGGCACGCCGGCGACGACATAGAAGCGTCCATCCGCAATCGCACCGGCTGCGTAACCAACCGGCTTGGGCAGGTCGGGCAGGCGGCGGAAGGCGTAGTCGCCGCCCGAGGGATGCAGCGCGTAGGCGGCGGTGCGGCAGCCCTTGGGATCGGTGCCTCCGGCAAGGTAGATCGCGTCGGACGTCGCGGCGGCAGCGAAATGGCCGCAAGGCTCGGGCAGGCGCGCCCTGGCCGTGCGCCATTTGCCATCCAGTGCGTCGAGGACGAAGATCTCGTCGTTGAACTTGCGCGTGCCCTTGAGCCAGACCGGCTGACTCCACTGGGTGCCGCCAGTGGCGACGAGGCGGCCATCGATCACGCCGGCGGCCATGCCTGCGTAACCAATGGGATCCGGGATGGGTGCGAGCAGTTTCCAGCCGTGGAGCGGGACGGATGCGGATGAAGCAGACATAGTGGAAATGAAAAGTGTGACGACCAAAGCACGGATCATGCGGATCCCGTTCCGAGCCGGGCATGATTCGATGGAAAATGAACTCATGGGTGCAAAAACGCTATGCGCCTTCGCGCCACTGGAGGCGAAGATCGCGTGCGACGGTGCACGCGTCCCGCCATGTGTCGCCGAAGCAGCTCAGGCGATAGGCGGGCGCAGCGTGGCCGAGCTCAGGCACGACGAGCACGGGGAAATCGCCCGACGCCTGGCGCAAGTGGCCGAGCAGCGACCGCGTGTAGGCGAGCCAGTGTCGATATTCGGGGGTCCGTCGACCCCGGGAATCAAGCGCGGGGAGCTGGCAATGATGTCCATTGAACGGGCGCAGGTGAAACTGTGTCGCGGCAGCCAGCAGCGCCGTTGGGTCGCGCAGCCGCTCCCAGAGCTGATCCTCGCGCAAGTGGCGCACGACGGCGAAGTGCGATTGATCCAGGCACAGCGGCAGCGGCTCGCCCGTCGCGCGCTCGAACTCGCGGCATAGCGCCAGCGTGGCCTCGGGCGTCTCGGTGAACGTATCGCGGTGTGTCTCGATCGCGAACGGCAGAGCCAGCTCGCGCGCCACGTCGCGGATGCGGACAGCCAGTTTCACCGCCTCGGCAAGGGGTGTGTCGAAGTCGCCAAGCTGCACGTCGATCGCGAGAGCACCGAGTTCAAGGGCTCCGGTGAAAGCGGGCGCAACCTTCCCCGGGGCGTCAATGCTGGTTACGGCAAGATAGCGCAGCGTGCCACGATCGGCGACCTCGGGGCGCGGCGGGGAAAAAATCCCTTCAAAGCCCGCCGTGCGCATGGTGGCGAACTTCCTCGCCCAGGACCACTCGCGCCGCGCAGTCGGATACTGGCGAAGCGACCAGGCCGATGCGAAGAGCCAGAGCGGGCGATCCGGAGACGCGGATTTCATCGGCCAGGGAGACGAAGCGCAAAAACGTCGGCGTCCTTGAGAATGAACTTCAGGCGGACAGTCTGGCCGCGAAGCGGTGTCAGGTCCGAAGTGGCCGCCCACGATACGGTGCGATCGACCGAATCGCCGACCATGACCGGACATTCCTGAAGCGTGTAGCCCGGGATGGCTTCGCCGTCAGGCGTCTGGATCTCAACCCGCAGGCCACCGGCGGCGGAGGTCGAGTAGTTGAGCGCGAGGCGCGCCCCTTCGACGACGAATGGCTTGGTCAGCATTTCGCCTCCCGCATAACCGGCGGAGACGGAAGCGAAACCGTCCAGGC
The DNA here is from genome assembly GCA_015075305.1 of Opitutaceae bacterium. NCBI lineage: Bacteria > Pseudomonadati > Verrucomicrobiota > Opitutia > Opitutales > Opitutaceae > Opitutaceae bacterium. The sequence goes on from JABTUS010000002.1 coordinate 79,195, forward strand.
GCAGCGTGTAGCGGCCGAGGTGGGCCGTGGGTTGAACGTAGTTTTGTCCGACGTAAATCGACAATTCATTCGGCCCGGTCTGCACAAGTCCCGTCGCGGGAACTCCGTTGCGCGAAACCCAGTTGCCCTTGTCGAGTCCCGGCCGGACGAAGGCCTCCATGAAGGTGCGATCGTAGCGGGTGCCGCCGCGCGTGGTCATGAAGACCGTATCGGAAACCTCGTTCGGAATATTGTGGTTGTGGCCGGTGATCGCGCGGAAGCCCTTGCCCAGCTTCTGTTCGTCCATTTCCGCGTCGGTGAGGAAACGGCGGTCGTGCACGAGGCGCATCGGTGTCGCGAGATAGATGTGCGGCGCGCGGAAGTACGGGCGCGTGTGGTTGGTGTAGAGCTCCTCGAGCGGCGTGTCGCCGAAGGTCATGCGCAGGCCCGGAGTCCAGTTGACGAGATCCTTCGACGTCGTGCGCGCGATGCTGCGGAATCCGTCGACCCGGAATTTCTGCGCGTAGTCGGTCCAGCCCGTGAACACGCGGAAATAGAGCACGTAGCACTGCTCGACCTCCGACCAGAAACCAACGTTCAGCGAATCGAAGGCGCCGTCCTTGAAGACCGGCTGGTCGCGCCACTTGCGCCACTGGAGTCCATCGGGCGACACGAGCACATAGAGCCCCTGCGGTGACTGCCCGCTGATGGCCTTGTAGCGTTCGTCGGCGGGGACGCCGGGACGGGTGTCCAAAAACGGACTGATGCTCTGCGTCCAAGGATCCTCTCTTGGAGCCGGCGCGAGCAGAATGTTGTTTTCCTTCGAGCCCTGAAACTCGACCAGGCCCAGCTTCGGCTTGGTCCAGACGATGCCATCCCGGCTTTCGGCATAACAGAAATAGGAGGTCGATTCCTCCGACTTTCCGGCGCTCGCATCGCGCGGTCCTCCGCGATAGTACATCCGGTGGATCCCGTTGTCGTGGATGATTGTCGCGTAACCCGAGGCATCCCGATCCCAGGGATCGTTGAACGGAACCGCAACGCCCGCGTAGTGCGGGTGGTGGAGTTTCAATTCCGCGCCATCAAGACGGTCTATCAGAAACCGGTCGACAAACAGCTCGAGGCGATTGCCGATGCGGAGCGGTTCGGCGGTGAGGCTGGCGATTGCACTCGCAACAGCGAGCAGTGACAGGGCGTGACGGAGCAGGTTCATGATTTCGTGGATGAATACGGGGCGGCGGGATCGATGCCGTGGGCGCGGGCGTACCAGAAGCCGAGGGAGTAGAAGGCCAGTGCGTCACCCTGGAGGACATTGAGCATCCAGCGCGTCGGCGGCGGCATGACACCTTCCGGGTCCATGAACCACTTCAAGTGTTCCTTGGAGAGGCCGTTGAAAATCCGCGCGACCCGCACGCGGGCCGCCGCGGCTACGTCAGGAGGGGCGTGGCGGGCAACGATGCTTCCGGTCAGACTCTGGCGTTCGCGGATGCCGACCCAGGCGATCGGGAGCGTGGCATTGTGCAGCAGGAACGGCGAGCGCCAGGTTGCACGGTCCTTGATGGAAAGGGGCAGCTTTTCCCAGGCGCCGGTGAGGGTGTCGACCGTGATGAAATAGTAGGCTGTCAGGTCGTCGCGCTGGCCGGTCTGGGAATACTCCCACCATGCCAGCAAGCCGCGGACGTAGCGGTCTTGTGCGGTGGGTTCGAGCTCGGCGAGGATCTCTGCGCCAATCACGATCTGGACATGAAACTGCCGGTCTTCCGTGCTGATGTAGCTCGGCCTCCCAAGACCTAACATCGTCTCGCGCGGCGTCGGGATGGCGCCGTAGTTCGCGTCGAGGCGCCGGAATTCCGCGAGGCATTCCGGCTCCTGGGTCACCTCGTAGGCCAGGCGATGCATGACAGCCCAGAGAAACATGTGGCGCTGCGCGCGCGGGTTGGACTCCTCGAGGTTCCAGGTCTCGCCGAAGTAATTGATCCGGTATCCCGCGCGCCAGCGTCGCGACACGGCGCTGAAGATCTCGCGGATGCGCTCCCGCGTCTCCGGCGGAGCAATGCGCCAGTAGCGGTAAAGGCCGAAAAGCGGACCGAAGTGCTGCTCGGTGCTCGTATGGTCGGTGGCGCGGCCGTAATAGGGTTTGCCGAAGAAACCGCCGGCGGAGCTCGCACCGCGCACGGGCGTTTCGATGATGCCGGCCTTCTGGACGGGAGCGGTGTCGGCGGATGGCGTCTCATTGAGCCGGTAAACACCGTCGACCGCGCCGAAGGCCCGGCGCGCGGCGGCGAGGGCGGCGGGATCGCGCGTGGCCTCGTAGCGATAGCACTGGGCGGCGAGAAAGAGGCCGGCGATGAACGGGCTGTTCTCGTGACTCATCCACGCATGCGGTTCGGGGCCGGCGATGGTGGAGTCGCCGGGGCCGAAGTCGGACGCAACAAAGGGCCGCTCCTCGTCCCACTTGATGTGCGAGTACATCAGGCCGGCACGATCGTAGTAATGCTCGTCCACAAAGCGGTCGATGAGCGCGATGCGCTCCGGCAGCGGCGTCTCAGGGCGCAGGCCAGCCAAGGGACCGGCGGCGACGAGGGGTGGCAGGAAGAGCGGCAGCAGACTGGTCAACGCACGGAAGCGCGATGCGAAGGCAGGGATGCAGGCTGGCTGTCCCTTAAAGACAGCGCCATGACAGCGACCCATCCAAGCCGCGTCCCTCCGGGAAACACCTGAATGCGCGGCGACGAAAATCATGGCGGGGATCAGGACCAGAGCTTGAGCTGGCGACCTTCCCAATACGACGCGATAATGCCCTCGGGCATCTCGCTGCTGAGGAAGTGGGTGAAGTAGTTCACTGCTGGCGGAATTTGCCTGCCGTCCGGATCGGAGATCCAGAGCAGGTGGCGCGGGCTGAGTTTCTTCAGTGTTGTTGCGGCAAAGTTCACTGCTTCCTCGCGCTGTTCCGGGCAGTGACGGGCAACCAGCATCGCGGTCCACTGGAAACGCGCAAGGCAGTCGGCGTACACCCATTTCGAGGCGAAGGAGAGCATGGGGTGGCCGCCAAGCCACTGCTCGCGCGGCAGACGCGGAGTCATTTCCACCGGCCGCCAGGAGCGGTCCTTGGTTGAAACAAGGAACCAGTAGAGGTAGTCCCACCGCTCCGTGTCGAAGCCCATCGGATGATCGGCCCACCACAGCGCGAGCACGCGTCGCAGCTCGGCCGCGCTGAAGAGATCGGGCACGCACTCATGGATGATGGCGGCGGAGATCGCGGCGAACTGGCAGTGCTGGATCTGCTCCCAGTGCGCGAACTCGCCCTCCTCGACACGGGCGCCGGCAATCCTGTCCCAGGCCTTCGGCTTGTAGACGCCCTTTTGGAACTGCTCGACAATGTAGTCGATGCGCCGGTGCGTCCGCCAGTTGCCGGAGGCGACGACAAACTCGTAGGCGTCGCGGTATTTTCGATCTCCGGAAAATCTGTAGGCTACGGCGACGAGAGCGGCCATGATGGCGTTGTAGTCGGAGCCATCGAGGCGGTTGTTCCAACTGCCGCCGGTCCGGTTGAAAATCGTGTAGTCCACCCGGATCTGGTAGTCCGCGACGGCGATGAACATGGCGCGGATTTCCGCCTGCTCCTCCGCTGAGGCGACGGGATGGAATGTCCACAGCCCCCACATCATGTGCAGGTACTGGTCGCCGGTCGTATGGACCGAGTACTCGAAGTGGAACGGCTTGCCCATGAAGCCCGGATTCCCCGCGTCGACACCAAACTGGTAGATGATCCGCAGCGCCCGGTACGCGACCCGCGCGGCCGCCAGTGCTTCGGGCTCGCCCGTGGCCTGGTAGCGGATGCTCTGCGCGGCGAGGTGCGAGCCGGAGGTCGTGATGGAATTCTCGTTGGTGAAAAAATCCGTGATGGCCTTGAACTTGTGACCGAAGTTGAAGCTGAACTGGTCCATGCCCTCGAAGTCCTCCTGGCGAACAACGCGCAGGCCCTCGTCAGCCACGTAAGGCATGCAAACCATGATCCCGCTGGGATGCTTGCGCGCGGCAAAGGTCAGGCGCTCGACCCGCCGGACCTTTTCCTCGACGGAAAGCCGGTCGAAGCCGGGCAGCAGGTGATCCAGCGCGGCACCGGGCCGGGTTGATGCCGCGCGAGCCGCATCCGCGGCCAAGGCACCCAGCGGCACCGCCAGCCCACCGGCGATCATCGTCTTTAGGAAATCCCGACGGGGTGTGGCAGGTGGCATGAGATCAGCGGAAAAGCAGCGAAGCTCCGCAGATGAGGCCTTGAGCAGAGAAGATGGAACCCGTGCGGAGACTGGGTTCCACCTACGATCAGGAAACGTGTGGCAGCGGACCGTTCAACTTCCCGGGCCTGGGCCGCCCGGGAAACGAAACTGTGCCGCCAGCCATTCTACCAGGTGTAACGAATGGCGAGCTTGGCGTCGAAACCGGGCTCGGTCTGGACGAGACCGTTGGCGGCGATGGCAACAATGTAACGCTCGTCGGTGATGTTGTTGAGATTGAGCTGGGCGCTCCAGTTTTTGCCCCAGGTGTAGCGTGCGAACACGTTGTAAGTGGCGGGAAAATCTATCCAGAAATTCGCATTGCGCTTCCTGCTCTGGTCGAAGTATGTGGCTCCCACGGCGCAGCCCTTGAGCAAACCGGAATTCCATCCATAGCGGACCATCAGGCTTTCCTTCTTGGGAACGAAATCCACCGCCATGAGCGTGGGATCCGCGGCGGTCGCGGAGTTGCCGTCGGCATACGTGGCAATGAGATTGAGTTCCCCGGAATCGGTCGCATGGCGCAATCCAAACTCGTACTCCCAGCCGTCAGCCATGTCGGCCGCCGACTCGATGGCGCCTATGGAACCCGGTGGATTGCCTTCGGGCAGAACTCCGAATGTGCGAACGTGCGTGAGCGACATGTCGTAGTAGGCGATCGAGCCATAGATGGAAACCGACTTGCTGACCTTGTGGTCCAGCTTGACTCCATACTCCTTCATCTTGCCTTCCTGGTTGGAGAGAGGAGGACCGAGCTGGTCATTGCCCTGGAAACGATCCGTGTTTCCAGTCTGCGTGAAGATGTTCTGCGAGTCGGTCCAATAGAGGGAAACCGCGGGAATCGGCCGGATGACAATGCCGTACTTGTGCGTCTTGAATGTCTTGTCCGGACGATCGGTGACAACACCGGTGACATTGTTCTTGTTCGTGCCGCCCGGCATGAACCAACGCAGACCGCCGACAAGCATGAGACGATCCTTCAGAAGAGACAGATTTTCCTGAAAGTAGTAGGACAGGCTCTCCGGACGATTGATGTTCTGGGAGAGGTTGGGCAGGCCGGCACCCGCTACCTTCTGCGCAAAGTAGGCGTCGTCAGCCGGATAGTTGTTGATGTTTGCCGTATCGAGCGCCGGCAGGGTGTTGACCGACTGATCCTGGCGTGTGAACTGATAGTTGGCATCCGCGCCAATCGTCGAATCGAGTGTGAAAGCCTTGGCGGTCAATTTGTGGGTGAAGTCAGCCTGCAGGCTGTGACTGAAGCCATCGATCATCACCGGGATGTCCTGACGCGCCAGGGTATGGTTGTCAGCAGTGATGGTAATGCCCCGCACATGGCGCCGGCGATCGACAAGATTGTTGAAAAAGTATGCCAGTCGAAAGTTGGCGTTCTCCGTCAGCTTGCTGAGCATTGTGAGATTCACGAAGCCATCCTGATTCTCCCAGAACCTGTCCTTGCTGCGACCCGGCGAGAAGCTCTTGGTTGAATAACGATTCAACTTTGCCGCCATCGGATTCTTGGTCGTGCCCTGGATCGTGTTGAAATCGAGGAAGTCCTCCCAGTAGAAGTAGCCATTGTCCTGGAAATAGTAGGCGTTGAGCATCACGATGACGTTCGGCCCGAAGTAACCGGTGAGGGCGCCCCCGACAAATTTCTGATCCTCATTCTCGATCTCCCTGTCCGTATCGGCATTGAGGAGCCCCAGGGTCAGGCGATAGTCGAGCTTGAAGTCCTTCTGGTCAACCAAAGGACCGGTTGTGTTGGCCTGCAGCCGGACATAACTGTTGTTCGAAAGCGTGACATGAAGATCGTTCGATCGCCTGTGGGAAGGCTGCCGGGTGACAAAATTGACGCCGCCTCCGAGAAACGAGTTGTTTCCAATGAGCATGGCGCCGGGACCCTTGATGACCTCGATGCGCTCGACGTCGAACATCGGGTTGCGCTTGAAGGAGGTCTTCGTGACTCCATCGCGCAGCGAGAAGGTCGTTCGAAATCCCCGGATGTTGACGTCATCGTTGATAGTCTGGTTCTGGGTGACGCCCGCCACGCCGAATTGAAGCACCTCGTGGACTTCAACGGCGTTTAGATCCGAGATGACCTGCTGATTGATGATCGATACAGAACCGGGAAGATCCATTACGTTCTTTGCCGTGCGGCTTCCGACCAGAGTCTTGTCGACACGATAGCCCCCGTCATCCTCCGTGGAGACAACAAAGGGGCTGAGCTCGACCGTTTCGTCTTCCGTCTTGGGGACATCAGACTGTCTTGTTGACTGCGCCGATCCAATGCCAGAAGCGGCTATTGCCGCGATTGCGCCGAGTGCACACCGATAGGCGGTGGTAATCAGGGAATTTTTCATGGTGGTAACTAAGTGGGACATGTGTGCGGATATTTGCGTGTATACGTATGTCAAATAAAAAGCGCATGTGAATCCTGATCCTTTAACCAAGGGGCCGGCCGTTGGAAAAATTGCGGGAGCCCCTCGCAGTCTCGCCCGCGGACAACTCCACAATCGGACCGCCATGCTCCCAAATAGCAGCACATCGTCAGAGGTGACAACGGTACGGGATGAGCTCACCTTGGCGAAAAGGGTTTTCCTGATGACGGGCATTCAACTCCACGCCCTGTTCAAGAAGCAGAAAGCACCGAACTCGTTTGAAAAATCGCATTTTGTCGCGTTGACAATATTATTGACATCAGACCTGTTCGAAGAATTTCTTTGTATACAATGCATTCTTACTGCGGTTAAAGATGCGCAAATCCCCCACTGTCCTCATCATCGGCTGTGGCAGCATAGGTGAACGTCACCTGCGCTGCTTCAAGAATACCGACCGCGCCAGCGTGAACGCATGCGATACCAACCCCGCCCTGCTGGCCAGAATGGCTGAGACTTATGGCGTGCCGACCAACGACAACTGGCGCGAGGCGTTCGCCGCGGGGGTGGACGCCGCGGTGATCTGCACGCCGGCACCCTTCCATGTCGAAATGGCAGCCGCCGCCCTGAATGCAGGCGCGCATGTCCTGATCGAAAAACCCCTGTCGCACTCCCTCGCGGGCATCGATGGCCTGCTCGCGGCCCGCGATCGTTGCGCACGTCACGCCACAGTGGCCTACGTGTATCACTGCCATCCCGTTCTCGCGGCAGCCCGCGAGTTCCTTCGTGGCGGCGCATTTGGGCCAATCCTCCAGGCTACCGCGGTCAGCGGCCAGGATTTTCCATTTTTTCGGCCCGCGTATGCCCAGACCTACTATCGCGACCATAGTCTCGGCGGCGGCGCGATCCAGGACGCCATCACCCACGCGGTCAACTGGGTCGAAAGCGTGCTGGGCCCGACGAGCAGTGTGCTCTGCGACTCCGCTCACCTCGCGCTTCCAGGGGTCGCGGTCGAGGACACGGTACACGTCGCCCTGCGTCACGCGGGCGGCGCATTGTCCAGCCTCACGCTCAACCAGTTTCAGGCGCCCAACGAAACGACCTACCAGTTCAACGCGTCTGGCGGGAGCGTGAAAATTGAAATGCACAGGGCCCGGTGGGGGACGTTTGCGCGCGGCGCGGCTGACTGGACCTGGCACGAGATTCCTCCCGTCGACCGCGACGGCCCCTTCATGCTTCAGGCAAACGCATTCCTCGATCTGCTCGAAGGCAAGCCTTCCCGTCTGTGCAGCCTCGAGGCGGCAATAGCCACCCTGCGCTTCAATCTCGCCGCCCTCGCCTCCTCAGCTTCCGGCCATCGCGTCGACTGCGCCTCCCTGCATGCCTGACACCGGCGCACAACCCATCAGACTCGCCATGCTCGGCATGATCCCGGGCAATGGTCATCCGTATTCGTGGTCGGCCATCATCAATGGCTACGACCGCGCCGCCATGGCGCGATGCCCCTACGCCGCGATACCGGGCTATCTGGGCGCGCAGCCGCACGACACAGTGCGAATCCCAAGCGCGCAGGTCACGCACCTGTGGACGGACGATCCGCGGGAGGCGCCGGAGGTCGCCGCCGCCTCGCTCATCCCGCACATTGTCGCGCAACCCGAGGACGTCATCGGCCAGGTCGACGCAGTCCTCATCTCAACCGATGATGGTGCCGACCACGTGCGCCGCGCGCGTCCATTTGTCGAGGCGGGTCTGCCGGTGTTCGTCGACAAGCCAATGGCGACAACGATCGAGGAGCTGCGCCAGTTCATCGCCTGGGAACGCGCGGGCGCACGCATCCTTTCCTCGAGCGGTCTGCGCTACGCACCCGAACTGGCCGGCTTCATCGCAGATCGCGCCAGCCTGGGCGATCTGCGCTGGATGTCGCTCGCAACCGCAAAAACCTGGGAGCGCTACGGCATTCACGTTCTCGAACCCGCTTTCGTCGTGCTCGGCCCGGGGTTTGAATCGGTGCGACTCGAAAGCCGCCCGGGCCTTGAAGTCGCCCACCTGGTTCACAGCAGCGGCGTGCAGGTGACCCTGCCGGTGATCCACGATGGCGGGGGAAGCTTCGGAGCGGTTCAGGCCTGCGGCACCGCCGGACTCTCGCAGTTTCGGTTCACCGACACCTACGCCGCCTTTCGCGGCCAGCTCCTCGCCTGGATCGAGTTTGTCCGCACAGGGGGATCCGCGTATCCATTCGCCCATACGATCGAGATGATGTGCGTCATCATCGCAGGCATCCGCAGCCGTGCGGAAAACTCCCGCCGCGTCGCGATCGACGAAATCCAGGAACTTCTTTGAAACACATGAAACCCAGACCCAGCCGCGTCCTGCGGCTCATTCGAAGCGGCCAGCTGCCGACCGTGTTCAAGTGCAACCTGTCCGATCCCCGTGTCATGGAGATCATCGGGCTGAGCGATGTCGACGCCGTGTGGCTGGACAACGAGCATGTGCCGAACGACTGGATCACCCTCGAGAACCAGATCCGCGCCTCGCGTCTCCACGATATGGATACACTCGTGCGCGTCGGCCGCGGGAGCTACAGCGACTACATCCGGCCCCTCGAGGCGGGTGCAACCGGCATCATCGTGCCGCATGTCGCCAATGAGAAGGAGGCGCGGCAGATCGTCGAATGGGTGCGTTTCCATCCGATCGGGAAACGGGCCCTCGATGGCGGCAATGTCGACGGTAACTTCTGCCTCACCTCCATGGACGACTACATTCGGGCGTCCAACGAGGAGCGCATCGTGATCCTCCAGATCGAATCCCCCGAGGCGCTCGCCGAGGTGGATCACATCGCCGCCGTGCCGGGATTCGACGCCCTGCTGTTCGGTCCGGGCGACTTCAGCCATCGGATCGGGCGCGTGGGCCATCTTGACGATCCGGTCGTTGTCGACGCACGGAAACGCGTCGCCGCGGCAGCGGTTAAGCACGGAAAGTTCGCGATGACCGCAGGTCTGATTGCTCCGCTTCCCGAACTCGTCGCCGAGGGCTACCGGCTTATCGGCATCGGTGCCGATGTTGTCACGCTCGCAAACGGCATCAAGGACCGCCTGAAGAACGTGCGCGGTCAGATCGCTGCACTTCCACCGACCCTGAAGCCTCCCGCGTCCCCCTATGCCTGAAGTCCCGTCCTTTTCCCTTCGGGGCAAAGTGATCGTGCAGTTCGGCGGCACGGGCCTGCTCGGACGTGCGCTCGTGCAGGCGCTGGCCGCGGCCGACGCCACCACAATTGTCGCCTCCCGCAACCGTGCCTCGCTTGAGTCGCTCGCCGAGGCCCAGCGCACCGCGGGTCGCAGCGTCGCGATCGAGGAGGTCGACATCACCGCCGAGTCCTCCCTTCAGGCCCTGCGCGACCGTGTGCTCGGGGCGCACGGCCGGGTCGACGGCATCGTCTTTAATGCGGTGACGCGCGCAATGAAGGGCTACGACGACAGCCTCGCGTCCTGGGAGGCCTCCATGGCCACGAACGCGACAGGCTTTTTCTCCACGGTGCGCGTGTTCGGCGACGCCATGGCCGCGCGAAAAAGCGGCAGCATCGTGAACATTTCCTCGATGATGGGCATGGTGGGCATGAATCCGCATCTCTACACCGGCATCTCGGGCGCGCCTCCGCCCGATTACTTATTCCACAAGGCCGGCATGATCAACCTCACGCGCTACCTCGCCTCCCACTATGGGGCATCCGGCGTGCGCGTGAATGCGGTGTCCCCCGGCGGAATCTACAACCCGGACAAGCCACAGGCCCCGGAGTTTCTCTCCCGCTACGCCCCGCAGACCATGCTCGGGCGCATGGCCCATGCGGAGGAGATCGGCGGCGCGGTCGTTTTTCTCCTCAGCGATGCATCGACCTACATCACCGGTGCAAACCTGCCCGTCGACGGTGGATACACCGCAAAATAGCGTGGCACGGGCTTCCAGCCCGCGATTCCCACCCACACAGGATGAAATCCTGTGCCGCCACCACATTCTCCCAAACAACTCCCGGTGGAATCGCCCCCCGTTTTCGTTCAAGAAACCAACAACCCAAAACCATGACCCCCGACACCCTCGCCAAGGAAGTCAGTCCGCGCGTTCGCGGGCTTTTCCTGAAAAATCTCGCGGATTTCCAGACGGAGCTCGCGCGCATTCATGCCGGCTTTGTTCCGGGCCTCGCGGTCTGGGAGCACCGCAAGGAGGCTCCCGTCTTCATTTTCCGCTCGATGCGTCGCGTGCAGGACCTGCGCAGCCGCGGCCGCGAACTGGGTGTCTCCTTCGCGGAGATGCACCTGAGCCAGGGCGTCGCCGGCCGCGAGCTGCTCGACAAACTCGCCGGGGCCCCCAACACGGCGGATGTGTTTCAGACGGCGATGATCGATGTTCCCTCAGCGCTCGTCGCTGCAATCGACGAATACCTGAAGCGCAACGACAACATCTACGACCTTCCCAGCATTCCCCTGCTCGAGTCTGATCGCGAAGAGCTGAAGGCCATGCGACAGTGGGCCGAGGCGGCGCTGCCTGTTCTCGCGGAAAAGACCGGCGAGTCCCCCACCGCTTCCTTTCGGCGGGAGGTGGCCGCACTCTGCGCCGGCCTGGGTGACACGCTCGTGCACCAGACCGCCCGCGCCGTCCCGGCCCTGCGCACCGGACGCAGGATCGGGCGGCTGCCGCTCGCGGACTCAAGGCTTCCCTTGGGATTCCGCCTGCTCGAGTTCGGACCGGATCCCATGCCGCAGGACAACACCTACAAGCATCGCGAGCGCTATCACGCCGTCAATTTCCTGCAGGAGGTGCAGGCAGCAGACTCCTGTGCATCCACGCTCTTCGACGCTCCCGACATGCCGTGGGATTTTCTTTTCGATCTCAGCCGGCACTTCTGGGACGAGACCCGTCATTCGCTTTTCGGCGAAAAGAAGCTGCGTGAGCTCGGCTCAAGCGCGGCTGAGGCCGGACTTTCGAGCAAGGCCTACTCACTCCGCCAGACGCTCGCGCCCCACGATCGCTACGCCGCGCTGACGACGCAGGAGGCTGATGCATTTCCGGGCAAACACATAGGCCTGAAGGACTCGATCGAGAACAATGACAGTGTCAGCGCGATGGCATGGAGCTACGACATTTCCGACGAAACCCAGCACGTCCGCTTCGGCACCAAGTGGCTCCCTGTCATGATCGAGAAGATGGGCGAGCCGCGCAGTGTTGACCAGGTCAAGGCCGACGCCTGCGGCTGGAGGGAAAGCGTGCTCGCCCAGGTTTACAAACCCGCCGCCGACAGCTTCGCGAAGCGGCGCTGACGCGCGAAACTGTCGCGTCGTTCCCTCTGCCTCTTCCTCCGCGTGCTCCGCGGCTCCGCGTGAAATCTTTCCGATCTCCGACTTCTGCATTCCACCTTCCCATTGATCCTCAAGATGACTGCGGGCTGGAAGCCCGAGCCACCCTTCTCTCGCTCTGTGCCCCGCGTGGACACCTTTCCGGCGCTGTTTCGCGACACGCGTTCCCTGGTCACGACGGAGCGTGCCCCTCCAGTGTTGCTGGCATCCCCCTCCAGCAATCGCCCCTTCAGTAATCGACAAGTCCGCGTGAGATGCCGAACTGCAGTCCGCGCAGTTCGGACAACCCGCGGAGGCGCCCGATCAGCGGATATCCGGGGCACGCCGGGGCCGGGCGCTTGAAATCGTCGAGCATCACATGGCCGTGGTCCGGCCGGAAAGCCAGCTGCCAGTCGGCGCGGCCCTCGCGCTGCCGGACGGCCTGCTCCTCCAGCAGCGCACGCACAATCTCATACATGTCCACGCCGCCACCCAGATGGGTCGCCTCCATAAAAACCCCGTTCTCCCGCACCTCGACGCTGCGCAGGTGAACGGCGTGGATGCGCGGACCAAATCGCTTCACGATCCCGGCTAGGTCATTGTCCGCACGCACGCCCAGCGAACCCGAGCAGTAGCAGATGCCGTGCGCCGGTGACGGATCCATCGCAATGATCTCCGCCAGGTCATGCTCGGTGGAAACAATGCGCGGCAGGCCTAGGACCGAAAACGGCGGGTCGTCGGGGTGAATCGCCAGCCGCACCCCGGCCTCCTCGGCGACCGGAGCCACCGCATTCAGGAAGTGTCTCAGATTCTCCCTCAGCCGGGCTGCATCGATCTGCGCGTAGGGTTCCAGCAGGGCCCGCAGGTCCCCGATGTCCAGGTTGAGCTGCACGCCGGGAAAAAGATTGAGCGTCTGCCGCGTGAACGCCTCCCGGTCCGCATCACTCAGCCCCTCCCAGAAAACCCTGGCCTTATCGACCTGCTCGCCGGTGAACGAGGACTCCGCGCCCGGCCTGCTCAGCGCGAAAAGATCGAAGGCGGCGAACTTCACCGGATCGTAGAGCAGAGACTCCGCACCGTCCGGCAACCGGTGATGCAGATCCGTGCGCACCCAGTCGAGCACCGGCATGAAATTGTACACGACCACGGAAACACCGGCGGCCCCAAGGCTGCGCAGGCTGGCTGTGTAGTTCTCGATGTGACGCTCATACCCGCCGGTGCGCGTCTTGATCGACTCATGAACCGGAAGCGACTCCACAACCCGCCACTCCAGGCCCGCGGCGGCGATCGCCGCCCGGCGCTTCTCGATCGCGTCCGCGCTCCACGCCTCGCCACAGGGGATCTCGTGCAGCGAGGAGAACACCGCCGTTGCGCCCGTCTGCCTGATCTCCTCGAGGCTGACGCTGTCCGCCGGCCCGAACCAGCGCATCGATTCCGCCATCAGGTTTTTCGTCATGTGGAGAGCGCAGGCTGTTGCACCTTCGCCGAAGAAGTCGGGAGTCTTGCGTATTCAGTCGCTCACTACACGCCCGAGAAGCACGAGAATCCGCCGTCGACGGGAATCACGGTGCCCGTGACAAAGGCGGAGGCGTCGCTGAGGAGGAAATGGATCGCGCCATGGAGCTCCCTCGCCTCGCCAAAGCGCTTGAACGGCGTCTTCGCCAGGACGGTCTGTCCGCGCGCCGTCGGCGTGCCGTCCTCATTGAGCAGAAGCCGGCGGTTCTGGTCGGCGATGAAGAACCCGGGCGCGATCGCGTTCACGCGCAAACCACCGCCGAACTTGGACGCAAGCTCCACCGCCAGCCACTTCGTGAAATTGTCGACCGCCGCCTTCGCGTTGGAATACCCCACCACGCGGGTCAGCGCCTGGCTCGCCGCCATCGAGGAGAAATTGACGATGTTGCCCGCCTTCTGCGACGCAAAGGCCTTGGCGAAGACCAGCGAGGGAAGAACCGTGCCGTCGAGATTCAGCCCGAGCACCTGGCGGTAGGCGGCGACATCGAGATCGAGGAAGGTCTGCGTGGGCAGGATGACCGCACCCGGCTGGTTGCCTCCCGCCGCATTGACCAGCGCATCGATCCGACCGAACGTCGCAACCACCTCATCACGCACCTTCTCCAGCTCCGCGCGGTTCAGCACATCGCAGGAAAAGCCGGCCGTCTTTCCCGGGAGCCCGCGGGTGTCGCTCAGCGCCTTGTCGAGGCGCGTCTTGTCCCGGCCAAGGAACACCACGTTCGCCCCCTGCGCGGCGAGATAACGCGCCGCGGATCCGGCGAGCACGCCCGTGGCGCCGGTGACAACGATCACGCGGCCCGCAATGTCGAAGAGAGAGGTGGAGGATGGGGAGGAAGTGGACATCGCCCCTGTCATACCATCCTCGCGTAAATTGATAAGCCCAGAATTCTGGCGCGTTAAACGTTTCCCTCGCCGGACTCACTCCATGGCTCGCCAAAGACCGCGAAACTATTCGCTTCTGAACCAATTTCCCGTGCGATCGTCTTCTTGCTTGGCTGGCGTTTATCCTCTTCCTTCACCCTTTCCCGTTTCCCGTTTCCCACCCATCAGACTCAATCCACCCTCATGAGCTATCGCCTCTATCGCACCCCCCATGGCAACTTCGTGCAGACGGAGAATGACACGCGCAAACTCGGTGCATCGTTCAACCTCGATGCGCTGTTCACCGCCGACAATCCCGTCACCTTGCTAAAGGAGCTTGTCGCGAAAGCGGAAAAAGTACCGGCCCTGCCCGCGGGCTCCCCTCTGCTGGCTCCCCTGGGAAACCAGGAGATCTGGGCCGCCGGAGTCACCTACCTGCGGAGCCGGACCGCGCGCATGGAGGAGTCGAAGGTCGCCGGCGGCGATTCGTTCTACGACAAGGTCTACCAGGCCGTGCGGCCCGAACTTTTCTTCAAGGCCACGCCCCATCGCGTCGCGGCGCCCGGCACGCCCGTGCGCATACGCGGCGACTCGCGGTGGAACGTGCCCGAACCGGAGCTGACGCTCGCCCTCAATTCCGCAGGCAGGATCTTCGGCTACACTGTCGGGAACGACATGAGCTCGCGCGACATCGAGGGCGAAAACCCACTGTATCTTCCGCAGGCGAAGGTTTACGACCGCTCCGCCGCGATCGGACCCTGCCTGCTCGTCACGGAGCACGAGCTGCCGCGGGAAACGAAGATAGAAATCGACATCCGCCGCGGTGCCGAATCCGCGTTCTCGGGCCAGACGAGCATCAGCCAGATCAAGCGCTCATTCACCGAGCTCGCCGAGTTTCTTTTCCGCGACAACGCCTTCCCTTCGGGCTGTCTGCTCATGACCGGAACCGGCATCGTGCCGGGCGACCACTTCACCCTCCAGCCCAAGGATGAGATCCGCATCACCATCGCGCCCATCGGCACACTGATCAATCCCGTGGGCTGAGAACGATTCCTTCTTTTTCATCACCCGCATGACACTTCACGGCCAGCACCTGATCGCCAGCGCCCGCACGCGCGCCGGTTCACTCACGTTTCACGGCGTCAACGCATCCACCCAGGCGAACCTCGAACCCGCCTACACCGAGGCGACGACCCAGGAAATCGGCAGCGCTTGCAGGGCTGCGGAGCAGGCCTTTCCTTCATTTTCAAACTCGACCGGCGGGGAGCGCGCCGCGTTTCTGGAGGCGATTGCCGCCGAGATCGAGGCATTGGGGGACGACCTGCTGCAGCGGGCTCACCAGGAAACCGGCCTGCCCCTGCCACGACTCACCGGCGAACGTGCACGCACCTGCGCGCAACTGCGCCTGTTCGCAACCGTTGCCCGGGAGGGCAGCTGGGTCGACGCGCGCATCGATCCCGCCCAGCCGGATCGCAAGCCCCTGCCCCGCCCCGACGTGCGCCGCATGCTGCGTCCGCTCGGGCCCGTGGGCGTGTTTGGCGCGAGCAATTTCCCGCTCGCGTTCTCGGTCGGGGGAGGCGACACCGCATCCGCCTTCGCCACTGGCAACACGGTTGTCGTGAAGGCGCATCCCGCGCACCCGGGGACCTCCGAAATGGTCGCAGAGGCGATCACGCGCGCGGTCGCCCGATGCCAACTGCCGCCCGGAGTCTTTTCAATCATCCACGGACGCCAGCCGGTAACCAGCGTCGCACTCGTCCGGCATCCCTCCATTCAGGCTGTCGGCTTTACGGGTTCCCGCACCGCCGGCCGCGCGCTGTTCGATGCGGCCTGCACGCGTCCGCGTCCGATCCCGGTCTTTTCGGAAATGAGCAGCGTCAATCCGGTCTTCGTGCTGCCCGCGGCGCTGCGCGAGAACGGCGCTGCGATCGCCGAGGGACTCAAAAATTCCTTCACCCTCGGCGTTGGCCAGTTCTGCACAAAGCCCGGCCTGGTTTTCGGAATCGCCTCGCCTGAATGGGAGACTTTTGTCGACACCCTGGGAAAGAGCGCGAAATCCGCCGCGCGAGGAACGATGCTCCACTCCGGAATCGCCACGGCATTCGAACACAGTCTCGACGAACTGAAAAAATACACCTGGGTCGTGCGCGAAGGCAACGCCGTGGCGCGGGTGTCGGCGGACCAATTTCGCACCGATCCGGATCTCGCCAAGGAGCGCTTCGGCCCGTTCACACTCGTGGTCACCGCCAAGTCATTCGAGGATCTGACCACCATCGCAGCAAACCTGGAGGGACAGCTCACGGGCACCATTCACGCGAGTGGATCCGATCTGCCTCAGGCGGCGACGCTCGTGAGCCTCCTCGAGCGCATCGCCGGCCGCGTGCTGATCAACGGCTTTCCCACCGGCGTCGAGGTGTGCCACGCCATGAATCACGGGGGCCCCTACCCCGCCAGCACCGATGCCCGCTTCACTTCCGTGGGCTCTGCCGCGCTGCTTCGTTTCGTGCGTCCGGTCTGCTACCAGGATTTGCCCGACTCGCTCCGCCCCGACGCCCTGAAGGACGCCAATCCGCTCGGTCTCCTCCGCCTTGTGAACGGCAAACCAACACACGAAGCCGTCAAACCGGCCTGACTTCCGCGACCCCATGCCAGCTGATCCGCTTTTCGATTCCGGCAATGATGAGATCTATCGCCTGCGCACAACCGCGCCAGGCCCGACGGGCAGCCTGCCACTGGACGGTCCGCAACTGGCCGCCATGCCGAGCGGCGATCTCTTCGGCTGGACGCAGAACGCGGGCATGGGATGGAATCCGGCCCGGCTGCTCGGCCGGGAGTTTCTCATCCTGAGCACCCAGGGCGGAATCCGCGCGCCCGACGGCCGACCGATCGCGCTCGGGTTTCACACGGGACACTGGGAGGTCGGACTGCTCATGGAGGAGGCGGCGCGCGTTTTCTCCGCGTCCGGGGCGATTCCCTTCGCCGCGTACTGCAGCGATCCGTGCGACGGCCGGACCAACGGAACCGTCGGCATGCTCGACAGCCTCGCCTACCGGAACGACGCCGCGACTGTATTGAGACGTCTGATACGCTCGCTGCCCACGCGCCGCGGCGTGATGGGCGTGGCCACCTGCGACAAGGGGCTTCCCGCCATGCTGATGGCCCTCGCGGGAACGCACGCGCTGCCGACGATTCTCGTGCCCGGCGGAGTCACCCTGCTCGCCGAGGGGGCCGAGGACACCGGGCTGGTCCAGACGCTGGCGACACGGTATGCGCGAGGTGAAATCTCCCTCGAGCACGCCGCCAACATGGGATGCCGCGCCTGCGGCTCGCCAGGCGGCGGCTGCCAGTTCATGGGCACGGCGGCCACCAGCCAGGTCGTCGCCGAGGCTCTCGGGCTCACCCTCCCCCACGGCGCGCTGAATCCGTCCGGCGCGGAGATCTGGCGCGATCTCGCCCGGCGCTCGGCGCTCGCCCTGATGCAGCTCGAAAAGGCGCGTACGACGACCCGTGACATTCTCACCGACGACTCGATCCACAACGCCATGACGGCCCATGCCGCGATCGGAGGATCGACGAACCTGGTCCTGCACGTGCCCGCAATCGCGCACGCCGCCGGACTGTCGCGCCCGACTGTTCACGACTGGATCCGGATCAACCGGTCCGTTCCCCGCCTGGTCGACGTTCTGCCCAACGGACCGAAACACTACGCGACCGTGCAGGTGTTTCTCGCCGGCGGGGTGCCCGAGGTGATGCTCCATCTTCGCGACGCAGGCCTGCTCAGGCTCGATGCGCGAACCGTGACCGGCCTGCCGCTCGGCGAGAACCTCCTGTGGTGGGAAAAATCCGAGCGCCGCCGGCGCCTGCGCGATCTGCTCCACAAGCTCGACGGCATCGATCCCGATCATGTCATCATGAATCCGGCCACAGCACGCAGCCGCGGGTTGAGCAGCACGATCACTTTCCTGCGCGGCAACCTCGCTCCGGAGGGCGCGCTCGTGAAAAGCACGGCGATAGCGCCCGAGCTGCTCGGCGCGGACGGCGTGTTTCGCCACGAGGGCCCGGCGCGCATCTTCACAACCGAGGCCGCCGCCATCGCCGCCGTCAAGGCCGGCACCGTGGTGGCCGGCGACGTCATGGTGCTGGTGGGCATCGGCCCCGGCATCGGCATGCCGGAAACCTACCAGGTCACCGCCGCGCTCAAGTACACGAAGCACGGCGGGAACATCGCGCTCATCACCGACGGGCGCTTCTCCGGAGTTTCGACCGGCGCCTGCATTGGACACATCAGCCCGGAAGCCTGGGCCGGCGGCCCGATTGGAAAACTGCGCGAAGGCGATCGCATCCGACTGATCATCGACACGCGCTCCCTTGAAGGCAGCGTCGATGTCGTCTCGCTGGACGCGGCCGCCTTCAATGCACGCACGCGCCACCCCGACTTGAAACCGGATTCACGCGTGCCCGCCGACACGCGCCTGTGGGCGGCGCTGCAGAACGCAAGCGGAGGAAGCTGGGGCGGGAGCGTCTACGACGCCGACAGGATCGCCACGCTGCTCGAACGCGCGCTCGAGGCCGAAAAGCTCGCCCGGTGACCGCTCGCTTCCGCTACCAAGAGCGGGCGGTGTCATCCAGCATCTGCTGGAGCATGGGGAACCTGATTTCGCCGTAGTTCAGCGCATAGCGCAGTTTTCCGTCCCGAAAAACCCAGGTCGTGGGAGTCCAGGTGACGGGGAATCCCATGAAGGTCCTCATCATGTCCTCCTGCCTGCGCGAGCCGTTGGGATGCAGGAGAAGCTGAAAGTTCGCCTGCTTTCCAAGACCGTGACGAGCGAGCAGATCACGGCCGTCCTCGGTGTTCCAGATGGTCACAAAAACAAAATGCACCTTCGGGTTCGACGCGACAAAGCTGCTCCAGGCTCCATCTGCCAGTTCAGCGGCGCAGTTTGAACACCACGGCGCCCAGAAATGCACCACAGTGACATCCTGTGAATGCGAAATTTCCGAAACCTGATTTTCGATCGGCAACCAGGCCGATTTTCCGGCGCGCAAGTCAAGGCCGGGGATCAGGAATAGCAGGGCAAGCAACAACCGATTCATGCCCGGATCATAGCTGGAGAGACTGAAAATCACCAACTGATTTCAACAGATGCGCCAATTCAGAAGCGTTTGCATTCGATGTCGCCCATTCCGCGTTTTGCCCTTGCCCGGCATGCATCGGCGGTTGCACTCAACGTCCTTCCCGCATGTCCGAACCATCCGTCACCGCGCCCCTCGCACCTCCTTCCACCTCCAAGGCTCCCAATCCGGAGCATGTTCTGCGTGTGTCCCAGGAGCTCGGCATCAAGGTGTTCCAGGTTGCCGCAACCGCACAGCTCTTTTCCGAGGGAGCCACCGTGCCGTTCATCGCCCGCTACCGCAAGGAGGCGACAGGTGAACTGGACGAGGTGCAGGTTACCGCCGTGCGCGACCGGCTCGAACAAATGGCGCAACTCGACGAACGCAGGGCGGCCATTCTTGCGTCGCTCAAGGAGCGCAACCTGCTCACCCCCGATCTGGAAAAAGCGATCGTTGCGGCCCAGACGCTCACCGCGCTTGAGGACATTTATCTCCCCTTCCGACCGAAGAAGCGCACGCGGGCGACGATCGCGCGGGAGAAGGGGCTCGAACCTCTCGCGGATCTCATACTGGCGCAGGATCCGGCGACGGATCCCATCGCCGCCGCACAGGCCTGCGTCGGGCGGGAGTACACTCCGGACGATGGGAAAAAAGTGGCGGCAACGATAGGTTCCGTTGAGGAGGCGCTGTCCGGCGCGCGCGACATCATCGCAGAGCGGATGAGCGATGACAAGGATGCCCGCGCCCGCCTGCGCGCACGTTTTCAGACCGATGCAGTCATTTCGTCGAAGGTCGTCACGGGCAAGGAAGCCTCTCCCGAGGCGGCCAAGTTCAAGGACTATTTCGACTGGTCGGAGCCGCTCGCCAAAGCCCCGAGCCACCGTGTTCTCGCCATGCGCCGCGGAGAAAAGGAGCTCTTCCTCATGATGCGCATCGCGCTTCCCGACGAAACGGGCGCGCTTTCCGACCTCGATGCGCTTTTTGTCAAGAGAGCGCCTGGAACAAATCCCGCGGCTGAGAAAACCTGCGCCGGCCAGGTGCGGCTCGCCATTGCGGACGCCTACAAGCGGCTGCTCGCACCCGCCTTGGAAACTGAAATGCGGCTCGACTCGAAAAAGCGCGCCGACGAGGCCGCAATCAAGGTCTTCACCGACAACCTTCGGGAACTGCTGCTCGCCGCTCCGCTCGGACAAAAGACCGTCATGGCGATCGACCCAGGGTTTCGCACCGGCTGCAAGATCGTGATGCTCGACCGACAGGGAAAGCTGCTGCACAACGACGTTGTTTTTCCTGATCGGCACGCAGTCGAGGCCTCCGAAAAAATCAAGGGGTTCATCGAGTTCTTCAAGATCGAGGCCATCGCGATCGGAAACGGCACCGCCGGGCGCGAAACCGAGGCGTTTGTCCGCGAGCTTGGCCTGCCAGCGTCGATTCCCGTCGTCATGGTGAACGAGTCGGGCGCATCGATCTACTCGGCGAGCGAGGTGGCCCGCGAGGAGTTTCCAGATCATGATCTGACGGTGCGCGGATCCGTCTCCATCGGCCGCCGCCTGATGGATCCACTGGCGGAACTCGTGAAGCTCGATCCAAAGTCAATCGGCGTCGGACAGTACCAGCACGACGTCGATCAACCCGCGCTCAAGCGGTCGCTCGACGACACCGTCATAAGCTGCGTGAACGGCGTGGGTGTCGAACTCAACACCGCGTCGAAGCAACTGCTGAGCTACGTGTCAGGCCTCAACGCCTCGGTCGCCTCAGCGATCGTCGCGCGGCGCAACGAGCATGGTCCGTTCAAGACGCGCGCAGAGCTGCGCGAGGTGCCGCGGCTCGGGCCGAAGGCCTACGAGCAGGCCGCCGGATTTCTGCGCATTCGCGACGCATCCCATCCGCTCGACGCGAGCGGCGTGCATCCTGAACGTTATCCTCTTGTCGAAAAGATGGCCGCGGATCTCGGCTGCTCGGTGGCGGACCTGGTCCGCGATTCCAAGCTCCGCTCCAGAGTCAGGCTCGATGACTACGTCTCCGCCGACGTCGGCCTGCCGACGCTCAACGACATCATGGCGGAGCTGGCAAAGCCGGGTCGGGATCCACGTCAGAAATTCGAAGCCTTCGCCTTCGATTCCAGCGTGCACAAGCCCGAGGATCTCAAGCCAGGCATGCGACTGCCCGGCATCGTCACCAATGTCACGGCATTCGGCGCCTTCGTCGACATCGGCGTTCACCAGGACGGACTCGTGCACGTCAGCCAGCTGGCGGACACCTTTGTCAAGGATCCTGGCGCGGTCGTGAAGCCCCAGCAGAAGGTTTCCGTGACCGTGCTGGAGGTGGATCTGGCCCGCAACCGCATCGCGCTCTCGCTCAAGAGCAACCCGCAGATCGCGGGCCGCAGCGCATCAGCGGGATTCTCCCCGCGGTCAGGCACGGCGCCCAGCGCCGCAACCGGACCGCGCGGCAGGACCTCCGCGCCGGCACCGCGCCCCGATTCCAATGCGTCGCTTGCCGGCGACTGGTTCAGCGCCGCGTTGAACAAGAAACGCTGAGAGGGCGCGACGGAGTGCTCCCCTTCATGTGGCGAGGACTGGATCCCTCCGCATGCCGAGTATGCGCGTAAAACGCTTTCCCCGGCCGAAAATCCAGCGGCCCGGCTATCCCCAAGCCAGACACTTGAGTCCGGGCACGCGCTGAAACTCCCGCAGATTCGCAGTCAGTAGCGTCGCCGCACGGCTTCGCACCTGGCCTGCGATCAGTTGATCCAAGGGCCCGATCGGCCTGCCGGCGGACTCAAGGTGTGCGCGGATTTCCCCGTAGTGCCGGGCGGCTTCGTCGTCAAAGGGAACCACCTCGAAAAGCTCAAGAAACGCGGTGAGCGTCCTGCGATGCCTGTCGGGATCCTGCGACTTGCAAACTCCGGCCCACAGTTCTGCCACAACGATGGACGACAACCTGCATTGCGGGTACCCGGGCAGCCTTAGCCCTCGCACTTTTCCGCGCAGGAGATCGATGCAGACATTCGTGTCGAGGAAAGTGAGCATCCTACCAGGTCAAATCCCTCTGCTGTTCCGAGCGAGGCTGGTCCCTGCCAGGGAAATCCGCGCCCAATTTCGCCATGTATTTCGCGACATCCCGGAGCGAACGAAGCCGCCTCCCGCGCATGGGCCGCAGCACCACCTCTTCGCCCCTTTTTTCCAAGAACACCTCGCCGCCCTCGAAGCGGAACTCCCTGGGCAGTCGCACCGCCTGGCTGCCTCCATGCCTGAAAAGCCTGGCTGTCTTCATATCTACACCGATGTAGCTACGTGTGACCGTTGTCAATTGAAACGGCGTCCACGGCACGCCACCGATGCGCCCTTGTGCCGCTCCTTCAGGGCTCAAATTTGCGACCCGGCTCGAAACCCAGGTCGGTGCCATGGGCTGCAATATTGCGCGCCTTCAGCGCATACTCTTCCATCCATCCTACCCTTCCGTTGGAGGGGAATGCTTTGTCATGCCTTGGGTTCGCACGTTGCACCACACCGCCGGCTATTTCGCCAATCAATCCATCGGATCGCAACGCAACGCAGCGCCGTTTGGAATTCCGATCGCACTGCTCATCGATCCGGTCACGACGGAGCGTGCCCCTCCAATGGATGGAATGATCCGCGAAGCCAGAAATCCAAACTCCACCATACTCTCCCCCTCCCGTTCACATCCGTGCAGTCCGTGGTCAAACGGATCGAACGACGGCGGCACCGCCTCCCATCTTTTCCCTCGGCAGAAGCGTTTTCTTGCCGTTTCCTCGGGCGTCTTACCCATGAAAATCCTCTTCGTAACTCCCGAGGTCGAACCGTTTGTCAAGGTGGGCGGCCTGGCCGACATGGTCGGCGCGCTGCCCAAGGACCTTGCGGCCGCGGGACATGACGTGCGCGTGGTCTGCCCGCTCTATGGATCGGTCAAACGCATCGGTTCATGGACCCCTCATGTGCAGCCGCTCGGCATCGACGTGGGGGATGCCGCGGTGTGGGCGCGCACCTGGGAAACTCATCTGCCGGGAACGACCGTGCCGGTCTATTTCCTGGAAAACGACCACTACTACGGCCGCGGCGGCGTCTACGGCGACGCCGAGGGCGCCTACAGCGACAACGATCTTCGCTTCATCATTCTCGCCCGGGCCTCGCTCACGCTCTGCCTCCAGATGGACTGGATTCCGGATGTTGTCCATGCCCACGACTGGACCACGGGATTTGTGCCTGTGATGTTGAACACCGTGCTGCGGAATTCCGCGCTCAAGGACACCGCCTCCGTCTTCACGGTCCACAACCTCGAATATCAGGGGCACGCCCATCGCCGCGCCCTGAAGTTCTCCCATGTGCCCGAATCAGAATTTCATCCCGAGAGCCTGGAGGCCCTCGGCGCGGTCAATCCCCTGAAGGCGGGGCTCTATCACGCCACAAAGATCACGACGGTAAGCCCCACCTACGCGCGGGAGATCCGCACTCCGGAGGGCGGTTTCGGCCTGGATCCAGTGCTGCGTTTCCGCGGCGCGGACCTCATCGGCATCCTCAATGGAATCGATGATGTGAGCTGGAATCCCGCCACGGACAAGGCGCTTCCGGCCAACTTCTCCATGGACTCCCTGGCGGGAAAGGCGGTCTGCAAGACCGCCCTTCAAACGAGACTCGAACTCGACGCGGGTTCCCGGGCGCCGCTATACGGCGTGGTCGCGCGGCTCGCCTCGCAGAAGGGACTGGATCTGCTGGCGGACGCGCTTCCGAAGGTGATGTCGGAAATGGATGTGCAGGTGGCGCTTCTGGGTTCAGGCGACAACGCGCTCGAGACGGCTTTCCGCACGCTCGCGCTGCGCTACCCAGGGCGGATCGGGGTACACATCGGGTTCGACGGCTCGCTCGCGAGATTGATCCAGGCCGGAGCAGATTTCTTTGTCATGCCCAGTCGCGCCGAGCCGTGCGGACTCACCCAGATGTACGCCATGCGTTACGGAGCGCCGCCGATCGTCCGCTCGACCGGGGGACTCATCGACACCGTGGAAAACTACAACGAGAAAACCGGCGCAGGCACCGGGTTCCGCTTCGATGCGGCGAATGCCAGCGCCCTCGCCAACACGATGGGCTGGGCCTGCTCAACCTACTACGACCGCCCCGCGCACTACGCGGCGCTTCAGCGCACCGGCATGAGCCGCGACTTCAGCTGGAAACAGTCCGCATCCCGCTACATCGATGTCTATCGCTGGGCCGTTCAGCAACGCACCGGACGTCCGCTTGATTCCATACACTGATTCCATCCACTGTTTCCGACCATGCCGGCCAGACCCCCCAAGCCCAATCCACCGATCCATCCGGGTGTCCGCATTGGACACATCCATCTCAAGGTGGCCGACCTCGAGCGTTCCATTGCCTTCTACTCCGGTGTGCTCGGTTTTCAATTGGTGCAGCGCTTCAACAAGCAGGCCGCCTTTCTTTCAATCGGAGGCTACCATCACTTCATCGGCCTCAACACCTGGGAGAGCAAGGGCGGCGTCACTCCTCCGCCAGGCACGACAGGGCTGTTTCACGCAGCCATCCTCTATCCCACCCGCCCGGCCCTGGCGGACGCCCTGCGCCGTCTCAACAAGGCAAGAATTGAACTCGACGGGGCATCGGACCACGGCGTGAGCGAATCCCTCTACCTCCGCGATCCGGACGGCAATGGGCTCGAGCTGACCTGGGACAAGCCGCTCGACAAATGGCCGAGGAATTCCGAGGGGGAAATCGTCATGACGACCGTGTGCATTGATCTGGACAGCCTGCTGGCCGAGCCGCCCGTCGTGCTCTGAAACGACGCTGGCGACCCCGACCTTTTGCAGCCGGCCAACCGGCATCCCCCGTTCCCGCTTTAATCAAAACCCAACCGACGGCTTCGTGCCAATCTTCGTGATCTGTTTCTCGTCCTCCCAGACGGCAAGGCCGTCCTTCACCGTGGTGAGCGACATCTGGAAGGTGTAGGTGACCTGGCGGGTCCGCCCCGCGCGCGCTCGATCCTCGAGCAGTTTTCCCGAAAGCGTGTAATACGGCAGCGTCGTGGTTTTCTTCTGGCCGCCAAGCATCGCCTGCATTTCCGCCGCTTCCTTCGCGAGCGGATCCTCCGCCTTGCCACCCAGTCCGAGCGTTGTCGTCGTGATGGTCTTGCCCGAGCGGTTCAATTCAACGCGGATCTTCTTGGTGAGCGAGTCCGTGTCGATCTGCTGCATGGTGTTGTTCACGATCCGCGAGACGGCCAGGATCGCCGGCTGCTCCGGAGCGCGTTCGAGCACGCCGCTGGCCAGGAGCGATGCGACGAGCTCATCGGCCGCGCGATTCCAGTCCTGTATGTCGATCTGATCGAGCGAAACGACGGTGCCGGTGCCTTTGGAGTCGGTGTAGGCGGCGGGTGTTTCGCAGCCGCCAAGAAACAACGCGGCGGGCATTGCGACCGCGGAGAAAACGAGGATTCGAGCATTCATGGGCGATGGGTGTGTTGTTGAAGGAAAATGGAACCAGTCAGGGGCGGTCACCGCGCCTCCGCCAGCTTCAGGGTGAAATCGACGGCCTGCGGCGAGGTGGCCACCGCGGAAATCGTCTTGGTTTCGCGTCCGCCAAACTGCAGCGGCTTCCACATTTCACCAAGTCCGCCCGTCGCCATGCCGTCCTTGTTCACCCACTCGAACTTGTAGCTGATCGTGCGCGGATTGTTCTTCGCATTCTCGAGCGTCACCTGGATCTTCTTCAGGTTGCCCGAGACGACGGCCTCATTGACACCAACGATGCGGATCATCCTGCCGAGGGAGGCATCCGTGATGATGCGCTTGTCGCCCACCATTTCGGGAGTCGCCTGCGACTCCGAGCGGGAGACCGTGTTCACATTGCTGGTTGAGCATCCGGCGATCAGGCCGGCCGCGGCGAGCAGGGAGAGGATTGGAATTTTCATGTCGGAAAACGAAGGGATTGCCTGTCAGTTTGTCAGCGCAAACTGCGACACCAGGACGGGTGAATTTGTGTCGTTCATTTTCACATACACGACATTCACGCCGCCAGGAAGTATGTCGACGGTCCGGGTCTCCGAGCCGGCTGAAATTGTGAGCCTGCGATCCGCCGGAGTGGCCACGCGCAGGTATTGGAATTCCCGGGGAAGGCTGCGCCAGGTGCGGGTGTCCGCGATGTTGCTCGTGGTGCCCCAGGCGACCGTGGCCGCCTTGGCCAGAAGCTGACCCGTGATCCCCCACTTGTCCTTTGCCTGCTTCTGAACAACACCGTCGACCGCCGCCTTCGCCGCGGTCGTGAGAATGGTCTTCGTGATGATCGCAGGCCACTCGTTCTTGAAATCGCGGGCGACGACTGAATCCATGCTGCACACCACCGCCGTCGCATGGGCGGAGCCGCCCGCCACCACGGAGAGGCTGCCCACGGAGCCGTCCTGGAAGTGGAGCTTCGGAAACGCGGCGCCAACGTACGAAACCTTGCCGGTGAGTGGAAAGACGGGCAGATCGATGCGCTTGCTTTCACGATAGGGGGCGCTGCCCGCTTCGAAGATGACATAGGTCACGCCGGACGGCAGGCGCCCGTTGGCGGCGGCCTCGGCCATCTTCCAATCAGCCCGCGCATACGAATTCTCGGGCACCATGCCGGCGACGCGTTCAAAGGACTTTCTGGCGCGTTCCAGATCCGAGCCGCTCTCGCCTTTCGTGATGAAGAAAAGACCGTCGAGAAAAACGACGAAGGGATTGACGTAGTCGCCGTAGGGCTTGATGCGCGCGTCGAGCTCCGCCTCCACCTCGGCAAACGCCGGGCCGCTCGTCGAATCGCTGCGGGCCTTCTCCACGTCGTAACTCTGATTGTTCTCGGTCGCCCCTTCGCGCGCACGGCGGGCCTCCTCGGTGGCCTCCTCAATGCGGCGGGCGTTTTCGGCAACCGCATCCCGCTGACGCTGGAGCGCGCGGTTCAGTTCAACCCGCGCCGCGTCGAAGTCGCCAAGCTGCATGTAGTCGAGCGCCTTGTAGGCATTCATCATCACCCGATCATAGGCGCGCCCGACGTAGGGGGTGTTGGCCTGGGTGGTGAACATCGCCACCGTGCTGGATCCAAGCTTCACCTTCGCCTGCTCCTCGAACTCGCTGACCCTTTCATCCGCAGCGTTGAAGGCATCGAGGCTCCTGCGCAGGTAAATCGTGTTCGACGCCGGAGGTGTCGAGCCCGCAGCCTGCTTCTCCGCGATGTTTGTCGCGGTCTGCTGCACGGCCGCGGCCGAGCCTGCTTCCGCCGGCGCCGCGCCTGCATCCGGCGCGGAGATTCCCGCGAGCGCGGCCTGCCGCAGAATGGAGCCCTGCTCGAGGCGATAGAGAACCGCGTCATTGCCGGTCTTGTGCTTCTCGGCATCCAGGTCCGCCAGCATCACCGCGCGCTCAATGGAACCCGAGCGAAGCGCACTGTCCCGCCCCGCAGTCTGGGCCGTATAGGTCTGGCAACCCGAGACTATCAGGAAGCCCCCCGTCGCCAGAATGGAAGGAAGGCGATGGCTCACCTTGTTGAAGAATCGGGATGTCTTGGCTGGGTGGGTCGACATGGACAAATGGGAAGGCCCGCCGCAGCGGGCTGAAGTCGCCGATGAACGAGCGGGAATGCGCCGGTTGAACTAGGGTGCGGCTACACGACGAACAACGGCTCCGCGGTCGATGCCGGTGTCCTCCATCACGCTGGCCTGCGATGTCTTCGCGGTCACCCGGGTGACGCGCACCTTGCCGACCGAAAGTTCCTCGCGTCCAAGGCTGGCTCCGGTGTCGGGATCCTTCATTTCCTCGCCAAGGGCAAAGACCTCCCACAACTGCCCTGCGGCGATGCCCGAGCCTTCACCGCGGCTGATCGTCACGGTCTTGTCGGTCTTGGCGATGATGCGCGCGGGATAGATCACATCCGCGACATGCTGCGCCGTTTTTTCCGCGAGTTCCTTGGTCAGTTCCCTCAGCAGCGCGTCGCGCGTGTCGCCCGTCGTCGCTCCGCGCTGCTCCTCGGGCGCAACGCGCGACACGTCGATGTTCGCCGTCTCGACGACGGCGTTGGTCTTCGCATCGTAGATTGTGGAGATCGCCGCGAAACGGATCGTGCGCGAGGTCACCGTGGTGCCGAGTGCCGCGAAGGTTTTCGTCTCCATCATGTCCTGGAAGTCGTCCACCGTGACGACCAGCAGGTAATCCGCATCGCCGAAACTGAACGCCCGGCCCGTGGCGCCGGCCTCCTCGGCGAGGGCGTCGCTGTCGGCGCGGCCGACAAGCTGGAATCGCCGTGACGTTTGAAAGGCCGAGAGCAACTGCGCATTCAGATTCTCCGTCATGCGCTGCATCTTGGATTTTCGCCCGGCGTCCGTGGCATCGGCAAGCACCGCCCTGCCAACCTTGACACTGCCGATGGCGAGTTTCTTGAGCCCGGCGGCGGCAGCGGCAGCGGCTGCAGGCGCCGACGCCTGCGCAAGGAGCGGGCTGGCAGCCGAGCCCATTCCCAACGCCAGCAATGCAACGGGAAAAAATGATGCGAGTTTCATGGAGATCGGATCGAAGTGGTCTTGTTGGAATCCGGATGGTGAAGTCTTGCGGGTGTGTTGAACAGCTCTAGAAACGAACGCCGGGGATGATCAGTTTCACGTTCTCCTTGGTGTCCATGCGCGAGAAGCTCTCCGAAAGCATCTTGCCGTAGCCTTCAAGGACCTTGACCTGCGCATCCGTCAGCTTCGCACCGTTCTTGAGGCCATTGATGAAGTCGGTCGCATCCTTCCAGCGGCGATAGCCTTCGTCATTCATGGCGAGCGCAACGGTCAGCGTCTGGCCGGACACCGCATTGATCGTGCGTTCCCAGGGTTTGAATCCCTCGCGCGTGATTCGCAGCTTGGTGAAGCCCGGACGCAGCATTATCGGACCGGGCGCGGTGCCGACCGTGACACCATCGACCTCCACCGTGGCGTTGAGCGGCGACACCCTGTGCTTCGACTCACTGATGGAGACCGTGTTCTCCGCGCCGATGCGCACATCGGGAATCATCACATCCGCTGCTTCTATCTGGACGGAAATCGTGACCATCGCCGCCTTGGCGGCTGGCGGCCCGATGCGGTCGCGCGCAAGCCTCGCGGACAGGCTGGAGGTGACCTGTTGCGCCGCCTTGTCGAGCAGTTCGTCGAAGGCGCCTGTCAATTCAGTCGCGGATGCCGCGGTCTGCTGCACGGTCGATGACACGCGCACGGTGTCCCCCGTCAGACTTCCGCCCGCCGCGGCATCAAGGATCTTGTAGGTTACCCGCAGCGTGAGCTCCTCGTTCTTGGAGTCGACCCCATAGGCTTTCACGTTGTTGATCTTTCTCGTGAAGCCGGCGATCGACGCCTGGACGATGTAGTCGACGCCCATGTTCTGCGCGAGTCGAAGCGCGGACGACTGATCCGTCAACTGGGCGTCCAGGCTGTCGGCGGGACGCGCCTTCGAAGCAACCTCCGGATCGAATTTTCGAAGCGAATCGACGGTCGCCTCGCGTGTGAGGACGGAGAAGCCGAGGTCTGTGATCTGCGAGGAAATGAAATCCTCCAGAACCGGGATCTTCTCGTCATTGTCCCTGCCGGAACGATTTGTGACAAAGATGGCGGCCCTGTAGGTCTTGCGCGCAGATTCGGACTCACGAACGACCGTGGTTGTCACGCGTTCAGAGACGGTCTCGCCATTTGAATTGACGTAGGTGCGGGTCCTCACCTGCGGAGCCGGAGCCTCCGTCGTTGTTGTCGTCTGAACCGCGGATTGCGCCACGGCAAGCGAGCAAAGAACCGGAAGAAT
Source organism: Opitutaceae bacterium (assembly GCA_015075305.1). NCBI lineage: Bacteria > Pseudomonadati > Verrucomicrobiota > Opitutia > Opitutales > Opitutaceae > Opitutaceae bacterium. The sequence continues at coordinate 109,448 of JABTUS010000002.1, forward strand.
CAAGAAGGAGCGAATGGCAGTGTTCGTCATGGCATGTAAGAGGGGAACAACGGAAGTCGGCAATGGCATGCAGAACTTCAGGACACTCAATTTCCACGAAAGAGCCTGATAGCAAGTCACAAGAGACTCAATCTGACCGTAACTCATTCTATTAAAATTACTAACACAAAACACAGAATCGATTTTCATTTGGCCAGCCGCAACCTGAAGGTGCCATAATACTCGCCCAAGGTGTACCCCCGTCGAGCCCACCAGGCATGATGGGGGTAGCCCCTAATCTTTGTGGTCAAGTCTCGCCAAGATCTTCAGCGCACCCGCCCGCTGACCCGACCGGCACTCCGAGCAGTACCGGCTGACGCCATCCGGTGCCCCCATGTGGAGTCGTTCACCAAGCCAACGGTTGGTCACCGTCGTATGGGTTTTCATCCACGTCGCCAAAGCTACCTTCCAGTCCGCGGATTTCGACTCACGTTTTACAGTTTCGAGACTCCCTTGCAGGCACTCGAGACCCTCGTCCAGAGATCGCTCCCATTTGGCACGGGCAATTTCGGCCAGTTCAGCTCCACCCCAGTCTCTCGCCTCATGTTGCACAGCAAGATCATTCAGGCGCGCCCGCCGATAGTCGTCGCTGCCGAACACCCATCCCCGGCTCATTTCATCGAAACCCGCTTCCGCCCGCAGCTTCCGCTCTTCCGACATCCGCTCCAGGTAACTGTGATACACTTTCCATCCGTCCTTGTTGTCGCGCGCTCCACCGAGTTCCGACAGCCAGGGTTGCGCCGCAAGCGGCGCCGGACGTTCATTCATCTTCAATCGCGTGAAAGCCCGGTAGCTGCTCCAGCGGAAATCGGCCACTTGTTCAAAGGGAATGATGCGCGCGCGGACCGGATTCAGATGCAGATAACAAGTCAGGTACAGCAGCCGCATGCCCGGTTCTATGAGGATCGCCTTGTATCTCCCCTGAAACGCCCGTCCGTTTTCCCGCCTAAAGCGGTTGAACCGGTTGCCGAACGTGCTCTGCAGCCAGTGCACCCCCTCCACCAGATTTCCCTCCGGGGTTTGAATGGCCAGGTGATAGTGATTCCGCATCACGCAATAGGCATACACCTTCCACTTTGTCTGTTCGCAGGTCTCCCACAAGCAGTCCACAAAGGCCTGCGCGGCACCCGGCGTGGCGAACATGTCCTCCTTGTAGTTTCCACGATTCATCACGTGATAAATCGCCCCAGCAAACTGCACACGTGGTTTTCTGGCCATGCACCATCTCAATTTCGGGGCGGCGCGTGTGTCGACCACAAACATTAGGGGCTGACCCTTTTTCTTCTGGGAGCGGACTTTCCTTTCTGTCAAATGGGAATAGCGTCAGGATGAATTCATGTTCGCAAACTTGATCCGGCTCCTGACTCGAAGCGACCCTCCGTCGCAGGCCTACGATGTTGCGTTCGTGAAGGAGGTTCAGGTGCGGCGCACCGAGCCCCGCAGCAGGCGGGTCGAAAAATTCCTTCTCTGGGGCTGGATCGCGGTGGTGCTGAAGTGCGCGTTCGTGTGGTGGGCCATGCGGCACTACCATGTGCCGTTCCACCCCGATTGGATCATCCTTCCCACACTCGGGATGGCCGGCGTCTGCACCGCGCTGTATTGCTGGCGCCGGTAAAGCCGCTAGCGGATCGTCACAACGGAAAGCCCGAGGCCCGCGGCGGCCTGGATTTGGTGGCGGTCATGCGTGTGGATCTCGGTCAGGCCGGCCTGCAGCGCAGTGATGAGATGAATGCAGTCCGCCGTCCGGAGAAACACCGTTTCAGGGAGCGTGTCGTACACCCTGGCGACCTGGTTCATGAGCGCGGTTTCCAGAGGAATCCAACCCCAGTATCCTGCAACATCGTCCTTCGTGAACTGCCGCACCACCGCGAGAAATTCCGTCCGCGTCCAGCTCCTCTCGCGCAGACGGCGATGAAACACGGCCATCAATTCCACCTTCGCCAGCTCGGACGCCAGCACCCGCTCCTCGCGATCCAACCGCGTGCGGACCGCCACGGACTCCGACTCAGTGACGTAGAACTTGGCCAGCGTCGAGGTGTCGCAGAAGATCACGGTCAGCACTCACCACGAATGGCTTCAAGATCATCAAGCACGCTTCTGCCAGCCGTCTTCTTCAACAACCCCGCGTATTCCGGAAGAATCGTGCGCCTCCGCTTTCGAGGTGGCAGGGCATCCGGCGACGATATCACCGCCACAAGTCTGCCACGATCGGTGATCCTCACCGGCGCACTTCCCGCCCGGCGCACATGCGCACCGGTCCGGGCATGAAGCTCCTTGATCGTGATCGTCGTCATGCACGGATCGTGCCGCGACCGGGCGCAGAGGTCAAGTGTCACAGTGACACTTGAATTGCGAGACATTGATTTCGACGGTCCAGGTTCCCGCATGGAACGTCAGCGCGACGTCCTGCACCACGGATATCCGCCATCGGCGGCAAAACACACCGCATGTCATAAAGTGTCGCACTCGCGAGCCATGCCTGCCACAAACCCGGGATCACTCGCCGCCCGCGCACGCTCATCTGCTTCATGCGTTGCGACAGCCGCCACTGCCAGACCATGCTCTCACCGATCCAACGCCGCCTCCGCATAACCGGGGTTGTCTTCTGCGCCGTCGTATTTGTCGCTCTCTCGCTCTTTGCCTGGGCCTGGTCAAGGTTTCGCGCAACCCTTCCCGCCCTTGACGGCTCGAGGGCCGTCGCGGGACTCTCCGCCCCCGTCACCATCGAGCGCGATGCCCTCGGTGTGCCAACCCTGCGCGGCGCCAGCCGCAACGATCTCGCACGGGCACTGGGATATGCCCACGGACAGGATCGTTTCTTCCAGATGGATCTGTCACGCAGGCGGGCTGCCGGTGAACTCGCCGAGCTTTTCGGCCCGATCGCGCTCCCGCTGGATCAGAGTGTGCGGGTGCACGAACTGCGTGCGCTTTCCGCCCGGATGCTCTCGCAACTTTCACCCGGGGAGCGGCAGCTGGCTGAATCGTACACGTCAGGGGTCAATGCCGCCTTGGACGCCTTTGCCGGCAGGCCATGGGAATATCTCGCCCTGCGCACCGATCCCCGCCCTTGGTTGCCCGAGGACACCATGCTTTGCATCTACGCCATGGCTTTGGACCTGCAGGACGAAACCGGCGGCTACGAGCACACCCTGATGGTGCTGCGCAACCAGCTCGGCCGCGCCGGCCTGGAGTTTTTCGCACCAGCCATCGGTCCAGCAGACGCCGCGCTGGACGGCACCACAGCGCCCCTGCCACCGCCACCCGGGCCGCGCATCCTCGATCTCCGGGGCATGCGCAAGGCTCCCGACAAAGCGACGGTTTTTCTTGAAACGAGCACCGTGTCGAACCCCTTCGACCGCTGGTTCGAAAGCGATCCAGAATTCCGGCCGGGATCAAACTGCCTTGGCATCGCCGGCCCCGCCACCGGAGGCCCTGCAACGCTCGAAAACGACATGCATCTGACTCTGGGTGTTCCCAATGTCTGGTACCGTGCGAGACTCCAGTGGACTGACCCCGGATCCAGCGCACCGACGCACGACGTCACGGGTGTCACGCTTCCCGGCACGCCAGCCATTGTTGTTGGAAGCAATGGCTCGATCGCCTGGGGATTCACGAACAGCTACGCCGACAGCAGCGATCTCGTGCAGGTTCAGCCGGATGAGGTCACCCCGGACATGCTCTACCTCTATGATGGCAAGGTCCTGGACTTCGAATATCGCACTCAGATCATCCATGTTAAGGGAGAACCCGATGTGGAAATCAGGACGCCTTGGACCCGCTGGGGGCCGGTCGTCGGCAAGACCGCAGGCAATCGACCGCTCGCGTTCAAGTGGGTGCTCCGCGAGCCCGGGACGATCAATCTCGGCTTGATGGGCCTTGAGACCGCGCGCACTGTCGACGACGCCATCGCCATAGCGCATGTTGCCGGAATCCCGGCGTCGAACTTCCTTGTGGCCGATCGCACGGGTGCGCTGGCCTGGACAATCGCCGGACGCCTGCCACGGCGGGTTGGTTTTGATGGACGGCTGCCGATCTCATGGGCCTACGCCGATCGAGGCTGGGACGGCCTGCTTTCGCCCGAAGAGGCGCCCGTTCGCCGCGTTCATGCGGGTGCGTCGCTCTGGAGTGCCAATCAACGCATGCTCGGTGGCGAAGATTTTGAAAAGCTGGGAGACGGCGGCTGCAATGCCCCGGCCCGCGCGTCCCGCGTGCGGGATCTCGTGCAGGACCTCGCGGCAAAATCCTCCGAAAGCCCGATCAAACCGGCTGCATTCCTCGACATTGCGCTGGATGTCCGCGGCCGCTTCCTGGACCGCTGGCAGCAAAGGCTTCTCCACGTGCTGACCCCTGCCGCAGTTGCCATGCACCCCGACCGCGCCACCATTCGCAAACTCATCGAAAACTGGCAGGGGCGTGCCACCGTCGACAGTGTGAGCTACCGTCTTGTTCGAACCTGGCGTCAACGCGTCGCATCTCGCGTCATGGATCCGATATTTGAATCCTGCCGGGAGCAGTGGGACGGCTTCAACTTCCGCTCGCTTCCCTTTGAGGAGCCACTGTGGGCGCTGCTGGAACAAAAGCCCCTGCACCTCCTGGCGGGCAGCTACGCCACGTGGGAAGATCTGCTTCTTGCGGCAGTCGATGATGTCACTGCGTCCGTAAGAGAGTCAGGGGACACACTGGAACAAGCCACTTTGGGAAAACTCAATACCGTCACCATTCATCACCCTCTCAGCCACGGTCTTCCCGGATTCCTCGCCAAGTTCATCGACATGCCGGCGCAGGAATTGCCTGGCGATACGGACATGCCGCGCGTCCAGAGCAGACGGGAGGGAGCCAGCGAAAGGATGGTCGTTTCCCCGGGAAACGAGAAGGATGGAATCTTTCACATGCCCGCAGGCCAGTCCGGTCATCCGCTTTCCCCGTATTATCGCGCGGGACATCAGGCGTGGGTGCGCGGTGATCCGACGCCATTTCTGCCAGGCCCGAAAATGCACACGCTGACATTGACCCCCTGAGTCGCTGTCCGGCCGGTTCCACCCCACGACAACCATGCTTCACGTTCTCGATCACCCCTTGGGCGCGCATATCATGACTCACCTGCGCGATCGCACCACGAAACCCGCGACCTTTCGAACACTGGCAAACCAGGTCAGCGTGCTTCTGGCCCTCGAGGCCAGCAGAGACATGGTCACGCGCAAGGTACCGATCGAAACACCGCTCGAATCCATGATGAGCCCTGTGCTTGCGCAGCCAGTCGTGGTCATCCCCATCCTGCGCGCGGGGCTCGGCATGGTGCAGGCGTTTCTCGATCTCTTCCCGGATGTGAGCGTCGGCTACATCGGACTTGAACGCGATCATACCACGGCGATCGCCCGAAGCTACTACTGCAAACTGCCGGAACTGACGGGACGCCGCATCGTCGTTGTCGATCCGATGCTCGCCAGTGGCGGAAGCGCGGTCTACGCGTTGAATTCAATCAAGGGGAACGGCGGAACCGACGTCCGGATTGTCTGCATCGTCAGTTCTCCCGAGGGAGTGGAGGCGGTGCATCAGGCGCATGCAGAAGTGCCCATCTTCACTGCGGCGCATGACCGCGAACTGAACCAGAAGAAATACATTCTGCCCGGTCTCGGGGATTTTGGCGATCGGCTTTACGGAACCTGAGAGAGTGAAAAACTCCATCGAACATGCGTGACTTGCCGCGATGAGCGGTGATGATCCGCTTTTTGGTCCCATTCCGTGACGGACACATTGCCCTCAGAGCATGGTTCCGCCTCGGCAAAACAACCTCAAATAGACAAACCTCACGTGAGTTCCCCCCATCAATCCCGAAAACTCGGCGCCGTTCTACTCGCAGCCTTTCTTGGCTGGATGTTCGACGGGCTGGAAATGGGCCTGTTTCCATTGATCGCCCGGCCGGCCTTGCTCGAAATGCACGTGGTGTCGGCGACGGGGGCTGCCGACAACTTCGTCGGCTACTGGATGGGTGTCATCACAGCGGCATTTCTGCTGGGAGCTGCGGCTGGCGGACTGATCTTCGGATGGCTGGGCGACAAGATCGGGCGCGTCCATGCCCTTGCTGCCAGCATTCTTACCTATTCCCTCTTCACGGGTTTCACCTACTTCGTCCAAACCCCCGAGCAGCTCACAATAATCCGCTTCATCGCCGCGCTCGGCATGGGTGGCGAATGGTCCCTCGGAGTGGCGCTTGTCATGGAGGTCTGGCCGGAAAAGTTCCGCCCCATGCTCGCCGGCATCATCGGCGCGGCCGCAAATATTGGTTTCGCCCTGATCGCGATCGTCGGCCTCTTCGTGCACGTTACCCAGCATTCCTGGCGCTGGGTTGCCATCGTGGGCGCCGCGCCTGCGCTGCTGACATTCATCGTGCGCATGTTCGTGCCGGAATCCGAAAAATGGGAGCAGGCGGCTAAGGCTGAACCGACCCGCCCCATCAAGGAGGTTTTCTCCGGACCTTACCGGGGCACAATGATACTCGGCATAGCCTTCTCGGGAATCGTGCTGATCGGGACCTGGGGATCCGTGCAGTGGCTTCCGCTTTGGGCCGATCAACTGACGGGGGGGGTGGATCCCGAGGCAAAGGCTTGGACTGGACTCCTTAGCGGAGGCGGCGCGATTTTCGGCTGCATAGGCGGAGGCTGGCTCGGCGGACTATTCAAGCGGCGAGCGGTGTACTTCACCCTGTGTCTGGCCTCTCTCGTGGTTTGCGCCCTGCTGTTTCGAGGAACAGACGCCTATGGCGCCAAGTTTCTGACGCTTACGTTCCTTGCGGGCATGACAACGGCCGCATTTTACGGCTGGCTGCCGCTCTACCTGCCGGAGTTGTTCCCGACCCGCATCCGGGCAACCGCACAGGGTGTCGCCTACAATACCGGACGCATTTTTGCCGCCTTCGGGGCGCTCTACATGGGTCAGCTTATGCAGTCCTTCAACGGAAGCTACGCCCGCGCTGGTGCCATCATCACGCTCATTTACATTCTGGGCATGATAGTGATCTGGTTCGCACCCGAGACCAAGGGCAAACCCCTGCCGGCTTAGGTTCGATCAATGGGTTGGCGGCCCTCGCATGGCCTCGAGCGCCGCGTGCCAGCCCAGCGTGGCGCACTTTATCCGTGCCGGAAAAGCATGGACCCCGGCAAAGGCTGCAAGGTCGCTGATCTCCTCCGGCGCTTCGCCCGATGTCACAATCTGTTTGAACTGATCGTAAAGCGCCTGGGCCTCGCCGGTGGTCTTGCCCTTGACCTGGGTGGTCATCAGTGAAGCGCTCGCCTGTGATATGGCGCACCCCTGACCGTCGAAACTGATCTCGGCGACGCGATCGCCGTCCATCCGCAAATAGACACTGCACTGGTCACCGCAGGTCGGATTGTCACCGTGCGCCACGCGGTTGGCGGTTGGAAGCACCCCCCGGTTCCTGGGGCGGCGGTTGTGATCCAGAATGACTTGCTGATAAAGGTCGGAGAGATCGCTCATGAATGCATGGGCCACCATATGCGGTGGCGACTCTCTACCAATGAGGAAATTGCGGAAATCTTCAACCGTGAGCATGGGTGCGCTCCGTCGTGCCTGGTTTGAAGGTTCGTCCCCTTGATCTCGAATCGAACGCCCGACATTCCCAGCGTCCAGCCTACGGAGTTTCTCCTTTTCGTCCCTTGACAACCTTTTCGAGCAGCGCAGCCATGGCCTCCTCGCGATCAATCCCTCGTTCAATCACCCATTGATCGCAGCGTTTCTGAATCTGCGACGCCATGGTTTGTGCCTGCGCCCGCGCCGCTCCAAGATTCTCAAGCAACCGCGTAATCTGTTCGTGCTCGGTCATCTCAATCATCACTGAAACACCCGCAATTGTTCCGGTCCGTTCGGTTCAAGCGACAGCCCCTGTGCCGGATCAAATCCACGAAGTACGATGAGTGCAAATCCCACATACCCTCCCGCTGAAAGCGATGCCGTTGTCCGGAGTTCACCGATGCGTGCCGCTCCTTGGTACAACGCATGAGGTTGCTCCGCTGGTCTTTGCCCTTCCCCAACCACACGCATCAACTTCCTGCGAATCTGCCCCATCGACCTCAGCCGCGCCATGGTCTCCTGGCCAAGGTAACATCCCTTGGAAAAAGAAATGGCAGACTCCTCCAAACCCGCCTCTTGCGGCAATTCGCCAGGCCCCACATCCGCCGGCACCGCCGGAATGCCCGCAAGGATGCGGCCGCGATCCACCGCCTCCACCCCGAGCAAGGGATCCGCCCGCTGCGGAAGGAGCAGCTTCGTCTCCGATATCCACTCCACGCTTGGTTCAATTCCGCGCCGACCACTGAAAAGAAAACCCCCGCCAGATCGATGAAATTTCTTGGAACGCAGCATGGCTCCCGTGGAATCTGAAACCCACCGGACCGCTGCCTCACCACACGCCAGCACCCCATGCCAGACCGAAGAAAAATCTTCGACAATGACGTCGTCAGCAACGATATAGGTCTCCATTCGTTCGCGAAAAAAACTTCCGGATGTGCCATGGCTGAGAATCCGAAATTCATGATCACTGATTTTGAAAATCAAACTATCCGCCAAAAGCCGCCCTTTCTGGGAAAGCCAAAGAGCATACGAAACGGCCCCGGCTTCCTGTGACCTTAAATCCTGCGTCACTTGACTTTGCAAAAAATCGAGCACATCGTCTCCCGTCACCTTCAGCCATGCGGCAGGGCGATATTCAAAGAGGCCGGAGGGGTTTTCTGAAATATTCACGTATTTAAATTACTAGCTATAAGTATATTAAGAATCCTTACACGAAAATTACCAAACTTTCGTTTGACATGGGATGCAGCCGGTGTATCACTTGGACCATCAGATTTTTCGATTCTCCCGCATAGCGGGAGTTTTGGGGTAACTAAGAAAGCAAATGGCCGGTCGCTTAGGGGTAGGCGACCGGCCAACTTTTTTTATTCGATTCGCCTTTGGCAATCCTGAATGGCTTCCAGCCGACTCCGATGACGGGCTTGCGTGGATCGCCCTCCATCCGCCAATTTGGCAGGTCATGCATGTTACGTCCGACATCAATGTCGTTGAGAACCGTGCCCTGCCATCTCCGGCGGAGCTGCTGGCCGAAATTCCGAAATCTGCGACACAGTCCGCCTTCGTGACCGAAGCTCGTTCCCAGATCCGGCGTCTCATATTCACGGATGACAAGCGGTTCCTCCTGATCGTCGGCCCGTGCTCAATCCATGATGTCGAAGCCGGCCGCGACTACGGCAGGCGGCTGGCCAACCTCTCCCGCGAGGTCTCCGATCGCATCATGATCGTCATGCGGGTCTATTTTGAGAAACCGCGCACGACCGTCGGCTGGAAGGGCCTCGTCATGGATCCGCACCTGGACGGAACGCACGACATCGCCCATGGGCTTCGCACTGGCCGCGCCTTTCTCCGCGATATCCTCGATCTGGGTCTGCCAACCGCAACCGAGCTCCTCGACCCCATCACCCCCCAATACGTCGCCGATCTGATCTGCTGGGGCGCCATTGGAGCCCGCACGACCGAGTCCCAGACCCATCGGCAGATGGCGTCCGGCCTTTCCATGCCCCTCGGTTTCAAGAACGGAACCGACGGTGGAATCCAGACGGCCATAAACGCCATCAAGGCCGCCTCGCAGCCCCAGACTTTCCTCGGCATCAATGTCAATGGCGCCGCCTCCGCTGTCGTCACCCGCGGCAACCCCAACTGCCACGTGGTGCTTCGCGGCGGATCCGCCGGCCCCAACTACTCCGCGCAGCACATTGCACAGACGGAAACCGCGCTCGAAAAGGCGGGACTTCCCCTCTCGATCCTCGTCGATTGCTCCCACGACAACTCCCTCAAGAAGCCCGAACGTCAACCCGAGGTCATGCGGACGCTGCTTGCCCAGATCGCCTCCGGAAACCGGTCCATCATGGGTGCCATGGTCGAAAGCAATCTGAGCGCCGGCAGCCAGCCGTTCCCACAGCCCCGGGAAAACCTTCGTTACGGAGTCAGCATCACGGACGGCTGCATCGACTGGGCGACCACCGAATCGCTCGTCCGCGAAATCCACGCAGCTCTGGCACCGCGCTTCAGCAAATAGGGAACCAGGCGGAGTTCCGCCGACGCAGGACATCTCCGGCATCATTCTCCAAAAGCGGCAGGCAGGGATTGCCTCCACAGCCTCGCACTTCGTACACTCGCTCCTCTCATCAATCATGAAAGCTCCCTTACGTGTCGCTGTGACCGGTGCCGCCGGCCAGATCGGATATTCCCTCCTTTTCCGCATCGCCTCAGGCGCGATGTTCGGACCCGAACAGCCGGTGATCCTCCAGTTGATCGAGGCACCGATCGAAAAGGTCATGAAGGCCTTGGAGGGTGTCGCCATGGAACTCGACGACTGCGCATTCCCGCTGCTCAAGGGAATCGTCATGACCGACGACGCCCGGGTCGGTTTCAAGGACGCCAACTGGTCCCTGCTGGTCGGCGCCAAACCACGCGGTCCCGGCATGGAGCGCGCCGACCTCCTCAAGGACAATGGAAAAATCTTCATCGGGCAGGGCCGCATCATCGATGAAGTCGCCTCTGCGGACGCCCGTGTCGCCGTCGTCGGCAATCCGGCAAACACCAACTGCATGATCGCCGCCAGTCAGGCGCGGCGACTCACTCCCGATCGTTTCACCGCCATGGTTCGGCTGGACCAGAACCGCGCGCAAACCCAGCTCGCGAAGAAGGCCGGCGTCGACCTGACCACCGTCCAGAACATCTTCATCTACGGCAACCACAGCCCGACGATGTTCCCCGCGTTTGCCCACGCCACGATCGGCGGCAAACCCGCCTCCTCGGTCATCAACGACGCCACCTGGCTCCAGGGCCCCTTCTGCGAAACAGTCGGCAAACGCGGAGCCGCAATCATCGCCGCACGCGGCGCCTCCTCGGCCGCCTCAGCCGCAAACGCCCTCGTCGACCACGTCCGCAGCCTCGTCACTCCAGGCGCCATTCACTCCGTCGCGGTGAAGTCCAACGGCGCCTACGGCTTCGATCCAAACGTCTGGGCCGGCATGCCGGTCAGGACAACCACGCCCGGCAGCTACGAGGTCATCCAGGGCTACGCCATGGACGACTTCGCGAAATCAAAGATCGCCGCGACGAACAAGGAGCTCGTCGAGGAGCGCTCCATGGTCGTCGACATGCTCGGTTGACATACTGTCATCGCGGAAGCGGACTCTTCGCGCTCTTCAGGAAGCCGCTTCCGCAGGGCTGGCCTCAGCAATCAGCTCGCGAACTTCGTCGCCCAGGATCGTCTCCTTGTCGATCAAAGCCCGGGCTATGGCATCAAGCTCCACGCGATGCTCCCGCACTTGATCCAGCGTATGAGAATACTGTTCGGCCAGCAGCGACTTCATGTGCTGCTCAGCCTCATGCACGGTCTGCGCACTGGCGAGCGGCTCGCTCGAATCCGGTCGGCTCAACGCGAGAAATCCGAGGGGTGACATTCCCCACTCAAACACCATCTGCCGCGCCAGCGCCGTCGCCTGCTGGATGTCCGCGGATGCTCCGCTGGTGATGCGACCCAGCGCAACCTCCTCCGCCACGCGCCCCGCCATCAGGCACCTGATCCGTGCGATGATCTGATCCCGCGAGAAATTCACGAGGTCGCGCTCGGGTGAAAAGTGCGTGCTGCCAAGCGAACCTCCGCGCGGGATGATCGTCACCTTGTGCAGCGTCACACTGCCGTCGCCGGTCAGCACCTGCATGAGCGCATGACCCGCCTCGTGAAAGGCGATCACGCGCCGGTCCTCCTCCGTCATCACGCGCGTATTTTCACGACCCCAGGAAATCTTGTCGCGCGCCTCCTCAAGGTCGGAGCGCAGCACCGTCGTCCGATTGTGCCGGGCCGCATGCAGCGCCCCCTCATTGATGAGATTCGCCAGATCGGCTCCCGAAAATCCCGACGTGCCCTTGGCCACCTCGGCCAGGTCGACACTTGCGTCCAGCCTCACCGCAGCGGCATGCACCTTGAGGATCTCCTCGCGTCCGCGCAGGTCGGGCAGCCCGACGTACACCTGGCGGTCGAACCGCCCCGGACGCTGCAGGGCCTTGTCGATGATGTCCGCGCGATTCGTCGCGCCAAAGACCACGACGGCGTCGTCGGACGAGAAACCGTCCATCTCCACCAGCAGTGCGTTCAGCGTCTGCTCATGCTCCTGGTTTCCGGAGGCGCTGCTCCCGCGCTGGCGTCCCACCGCGTCGATTTCGTCGATGAAGATGATGCTGGGAGCGTTGCGGCGCGCCTCCTTGAAGAGCGAGCGCACGCGCGAGGCTCCGACGCCCACGTAAAGTTCAACAAAATCAGACCCCGAAAGGCTGTAGAATTTCGCCCTCGCCTCCCCCGCCACCGCCTTCGCCAGCATCGTTTTTCCCGTTCCAGGCGGCCCCACAAGGAGAACCCCCTTGGGCATCCGCCCTCCGGCCGCGCGAAAGCGCTCGGGCGCCTTCAGAAATTCGACAATTTCCGAAACCTCCTCCTTGGCCTCATTGCAGCCGGCAACCGAAGAGAAGCGCACGCTCGAGTTCACCGGCTGAAACGCCTTGGACGAAAAGGCATGATTGCGACCCGCCAGCTTCATCAGCACGAAGGCGGCGACCACGAACAGCAGCGTGATCCCTAGCACCTGGGTGAGGCCGTCCACGACCGGAAGCGCGAGCTCCGCGACCGTTTTTCCACCGCCCTGCCCGCGAAGCCAGGCCAGATCGCCTTCGAGAAAACGCCGCTCCCGCAGCAGCGTGATGTCCGCGTCGGTCAGGCGGCCCGTGCTGCGCACGATCTCCGGGCGGCGCCTGCCATCGACCTCAACAAACGGCGCGCCGATCGCCTCCGCCCGAACCTCAGCCAGGCCCTGCGAACCCGAGAAGTATCCAATTTTCCCCGACAAATAGTCGCCCGCCCTGACCTTCTCCATGAACTCAGCCATCGAAACCTGCCGGATTCCCTTTGAAAGCGCGGCCGGATCCGGCTGCTTGTGCGTCAGGTAGACATCAAGGCATGCGAATGCGGCGAACAACCCGACCCCCGCTGAAATCCACGCGATGACGTTTCTATTCACTCCCTTCCTACTCGGCGCACCGCACTTCAGATTTAGGCGGGTTTTGGGCCGCATCACCGTCCGGACGCAGCCCCACCTGCGCGAACCTCCCTGTTCGCGGACCAACCGTCAGACGCGAGCGATGCTCACGCCTTTTCGTCCAACAATGCCGGTTTCTCGTCGGAGGCTATCGCCACCTCGTTGATCAACTTGAGGGCGGCATGTCCTTCCAGGGTCACCATGTCCTGGACCTTCCTTGCCACCTCCACGTCGTACAACGATGCGATGTCCACCGGAAGCAGCGGCACCGTGCTGACTGACGTCACTGAGTTCATGCCGGGAATATCGTCTTTCCGACGCGCAAGTTTAGCTCCTCCAGTGTCATACAACACGCATGCAACTCGTATGAACACTATCCCTCAGCCGATCCCGGGAATATTCCCCGGGGTGCCTGAGGGCGCCCCCGGGCGGCATCCCCGGAATCCACGGATTGTTTAAGGGAAACCGATAAATTTCGACCAAACCATGCCGATCAAACGGTGCGCGTCCGCCTCCACTCTTCGAGGCATCCGGCGCGCGCGCCGTACCTTCATGGAAACCTCGTCACCTTCCATCGACCTCCTCTGGGAGTTGAGTGAAATCGAACGCAAGCTGGCCACGGCTCCGGATGCAAAGGGCTACCTGAAGCTGGCCGCCGGATATGCCGATGCAGGCTGGCTCAAGGATGCCAAGCGCGCCGTTCAGCAGGCAACCGCCCTGTCCAACGGTCTTCCCGTGATCGCCGAGACAAAGGCGCCCGGATGCATCGGGCCCTGCACGCCGCCGGTCCTCCTGGAAATCATGCGCTCGCTCCACCTCACGGCCAAGTCAGGCGATCTCCGGCTGGAGGTTCCCGGTGGCGTTTCCGTCACCATCCACTTCCTCAAGGGTCATGTGATCGACGCCCAGTCCTCCGACACCACCCGCGGTGAGAACGCATGGCAGCGCGCCACGTCGCTCCCGGCCTCCTCCTACCATTTCAAATCCGGACATCCCGACACCAACATGCGATCGCTGCAGGGCAGCACCCGCGACATGATCGACGCGTTCGCCAAACGCATCGCCGCCTGATCCCGACATGCGCATCCTGATTCTCGAAGACGAACGCGCCACAGCGCAGCTGCTGGGCATGCTGCTCACCACGTCCGGCCACACCATCGTGCACGCCGTCGACGGCAACGAGGGGCTGAAGCAGCTTCGCGCCGCACCCTGCGATCTCGTCATTTCCGATGTCCAGATGGTCCCCATGGACGGGTTCCAGTTCCTCTCGGTCGTGCGCGACGAGTTTCCCCGCCTTCTGGTTGTCCTCGCATCCGCATGCAGCGACCTTCACGCGCGCGTGGAGAGCCAGCCGCACAAGCCGTTCGACGTCGTCCACAAGCCGTTCCGCATCGAGGAAATCCGCCGCGTGCTGAACCGCGCGGCGGAGGCCCTCAATGTCCAGGCCGGAATCGCCCAGGCCTCCACCGCTGGAGCGTCCGCATCACCATCCGATTCCACGGCATCCATCAACAATGCCCTTGCCGCTCTTTTCCCCGGCATCGCATTTGCCGCGACACGGTCGAAACTGGCGCGCATGATGCGCCAGCCTGGCAACGCTCTGGTCGTCGCCGAGCCCGGACTGATCTGCCCCGACTCGCTTCAACTCTGGCGCGAGGCGTCTCCCAACCCGGGTGCTTCCTGGCAGGTGCTCGACGCGAAAAACTGCGACACCGACACCAAGGCCGCGCTCTTTGGAGAGGATGGTCTTCCCGGCCCGATCACGCTCGCCGCCCGCGGAGGCACCCTCGTCCTTCTCAACCTGGATTCACTGCCTGCAAGCGACCAGGCGAAACTCACCGGACTGCTCCAGGGCACGCCACCCACGCGGATGATTGCAACCGTCCGCCGCGATCCCGACCTCCTGCTCGAGGAGGGTTTGATCGACGAGTCCCTCTATTTCCGCTTCTCGACAAGCGCCATCTCCATCCCTGCGCTCTGTGATCTCGTCGAGCACATCGACGCGATTTTCACGGATGTGCTTCGCGCGTCGCCTGACTTTCCCTTCGCGTCGATGGATCTCCAGATTGAATCCGCGGCTTCGGCCGCCATCCGCGGCTATCGCTGGCCCGACAATCTGTCGGAGCTGCGGGCCGTCGCCGACTGGACAGCCACGCAGATGCGCTCTCCACGGGTGGTCCTTTCCCACCTCCCGGAGCGCTTTCGGGGAATCCACATTGAGACGCTCGCCGACGCCCTTGCGAGAGCGCAGCGCGAGCACCTGCAGCGCGCCATACGCGTCACCCCGAGTCCCGCCGAAGCGGCACGGGCCCTGGGCGTCACCCACGAGGATCTGACCCGGGCTCTCGCTTCGAATGGACCGGATCTCTTTTCAATCGGCAGCGAGGCCGTTCAACGGACGGAAGGCGCCCCGGCCGCATCAGTCGGGACACGCACGCGAAACGGATTCCTCATCATCGCCGCCGATGACCGGCTTCGCCTCCCGATGGAGGCGCATTTCGCGGGCATTTCCATCGACACCCGTAGTGCGATTGACGGCCTGCAGGCCATCGCGCGGATCCTGCTCGCACCTGTCAGGCCCAGATTCGTGATCATCTGCGGGCCGACTCCTCCCTTTGAGCTGCCGGAATTCATCGCGCAGCTTCGACGCATCGAGCCTTCGCTCACCATCGCCACCCTGGGCGCCGAAACCGAGATCGACGGCGTCTCCTGCTTCCCCTCGCTCGACTGCATGGACAAGTTCGCGTCCTGCGTCGCCCACCTTCTCAGCGCGAGAACGCCCGCGCCCGTCAGCCCTCCGGCGGCCGCGGCCGCGGTCGCTGTCGCTGTCGCGTGAGAAGATTCTTGCGCGCCTGAAAAAGACCGCCTCCCATCGAAGGGATGGCCTCCGACGGAGAAAAATCTGGAAACAGGGAATGCGGGGTCGTCTCGCCGCGGGGATTCACCCTTTCTCAAGCCGTCATCGGTCGCACGCTCGCCACTCCATGGAAGCGGCTGCTCTCCATTCTTCTGGACATGGTTGTCGTCGCGGTGCTCTCCCTGCTCTCCGGCCCGTGGCTCGGCCTCGCCACCGGCGCCATGCTGATCGTGCTGTTTGGAAACGATCCTGAAGCGCCGATCCCCAAGAAGGCCGTTCGATGGGCCTGCCGCGCCATGGGCGCCATCGTCATCGTGCTTTCCGTCCTCGCCCTCGGCCATCTCCCCTTGCTGAAGGAGCGCGGGTTGCAGATCGATGCGCTGACCGGATTCGAGCCCAGCCAGGCCCAGCGGGAGGTCATCGTCCTCCCGCCCAACGCGACAAACGGAGAAGTGCGCACGGTCGTCGATCGACTTCAGCACCAGGTGGAGGAACTGAAGAAGGACAACGAAACCCAGCGCAAAACCGCGGGTTCGTGGCTCGGACAAACTCGCACACTGGCAGGCGCGCTCGGCGTCACATTCGGCTGGTCGGGGGTGTACTTTACGCTGCTCGCCGGAAGCTGGCATGGCCGCACCCTCGGCAAAGCGCTGTTCGGCATCCAGGCGCTGAAAACCGACGGATCCGCCTTCACGTACTTCGATGCATTCGTGCGCCACGGTGGATACGTTGCAGGTGTCGCGATGGGCATGACCGGCTTTCTCAAACTGCTCTGGGATCCCAACCGACAGGCCGTCGAGGACCGCATTGCGGGCACCGTCGTGGTCTGCGTCACAGGGCAGGCCACTGCCTGACTTCAATCCCGCCACAAGAGCACACGCGCACTCACCGTCATGCCGTCCTCCGACAGTCTTCCTCGCCGCCAGTTCATCCGCCTTTCCGCCGGCACGGCCGCAATCACCGCAATCGGCTGCGGTTTTCGCGGGATTTCCTTCGCAGACACCACCGCGCTTCCGACCCTTGGCCAGGGCGTGTTCCGGTATCGTCAGGTGACCGGCTGGGGCGAACTCGATGCCCGCACTCCAGTCAACAACTGCCACGGCCTGGCGCAAGATCGCCAGGGTCATGTGATTCTCCTGACCGACGACGTCACCAACAACGTCATCATCTACGACAAGGCGGGAAGGCTGGTCCACAAATGGGGCACGTCCTTTCCCGGCGCTCACGGCCTTTCGCTGATCGACGAGGGGAAACGACAGGTCCTGTACATCACTGATCTGAAAACCAATCGTGTCACGAAGACTTCGCTTGATGGTGAGGTGCTCAATGAGTGGCTCTGGCCATCAACGCTCGGAAAGTACGCCAAGGCAGACGAGTACCGGCCGTCGTGGACCCTCCATCGCGACAACGGTGAGTTCTTCGTCCTCGATGGGTACGGCCGCGACTATATTCTCCATTACGGCTCGGACGGCTTGCAGCGCCGCATCTTCGGAGGACCCGAGGGCGGCATCGTTCACTGGGGTCCGCACGGCGGCATGATTGACCGGCTTCCCAAGGGCGCGGATTCGTTGTTGATCGCCATGAGCGACCAGCGCTATCTCCTGCGTCTCGATCTTGATGGGAATCATCTGGAGCGGATCGAACTTCCGGGCGGCAACCCCCGCCAGATTAGAAAATACGGAACGCACTATTTCGTTGCCCACCTTGCCGACAACTGGCCCGCGGACCGCAACAGCCGTGGCTTCATTTCAATCCTCGACGAAAATTTCCGTGTTGTTTCCAACATCGGCGGACTGCCTCCTCACTACGACGACAATGGCCGGTTGCTCCCGATGTCGCACGATGGCTCAGTCTTTCAACACCCGCACGACCTGCTCGTCGACGACGACCAAAGCCTCTACGTCGCGCAATTCGCATCGGGCAGAACCTATCCGTTGAAGTTCGAGCGCGTATGAGGCGATCCGAACGCGCACCGCCGCCCACGATTTGCCGTCGACCTGCCTGTCGTCGCCCGGCATTTTTGATCGAATTATCCTGAGAGCGAAATTTCGAACTCATGCACGTCAAACCATCCCTCACGCTTGTTTTCTCCTGCCTCATGGCCCTCACCTCCATTTCGAACGCGAAGGAAATCCATGCGTTCATCGGCACCTACTCTCAAACCTCCAGCAAGGGCATCTACGCCGTAACGCTCGACCTGGAATCCGGCAGGCTGGGACCGGTGTCCCTTGCCGCCGAGGCGCGGGATCCCTCCTTCCTCGCCTATTCCCCCGATCTGAAGTCTCTCTACGCGATCAATGAATCCGAGGGGCGCATCCGCTCCTTTTCCGTCGGAAGGGATCACACGCTGCGCCCGCTCAACGATCTTCCCACGGACGCGGGTTATCCGCCGGATCTGGCCGTAGATCCAAGCGGCAGGATGATCGTCAGTGCGATCTACGGTGGCGGTGCGGTCGTCGGGTTTCCGATCATGAAGAACGGTTCGCTCGGCCAGCGCTCCGCATTGATCAAGCACAGCGGAAAGTCAGTCAACGCCTCGCGCCAGGAAGCGCCCCACGCCCATGGCGTCACGTTCTCGAAGAACGGCCGGTTCGTCGTGATCCCCGATCTCGGCATCGATCAGGTGAAGGTCTACGCTGTTGATGCTGCAAAGGGAGGACTCGCCGCATCCGCAGGCGATCACCTCGCCATCGAACCCGGAAGCGGTCCGCGGCACGCCGTGTTTTCCAAGGATGGAAAATTTCTCTATGTGATCAACGAGCTGGTCAGCACGATCACCGTGGCATCATTCAACGAGAAGACCGGTGGGCTCAAGACGCTGCAGACCGTGGGCACGCTGCCGGCCGGTTTCACCGGAGAAAGCTCCACGGCGGAAATCGCGCTGCACCCCGGCGGGCGCTTCATCTACGGCTCCAATCGCGGGCACGACAGCATCGCGCGCTTCAGCCGCGACGACAAGTCGGGCAGGCTCACGTTTCTCGACACCACGCCAACGGGCGGACGGACGCCGCGGCATTTCGCAATCACCCCCGACGGCCGATGGCTCGTCGCGGCCAATCAGGACAGCGACACGCTCTGCGTTTTCCGGATCGACGCGAAGACTGGCGCCCTCACTGCCACCGGCAGCACCGCAAACGTGCCACGGCCCGTGTGCGTGCGGTTTGAGAGTTATCCGTAGGCGAGTCGGCTCCAACCTGCGGTGGCTGTGGCTGGTTTCCAACGCCACGCGCGATCTCCAAGCCGGTCACGACGGAGCGTGCCCCTCCAACATTTGTCCCCACCCCTCCATTTTCCCTGCCCCCGTTTGCCTTGCATCCACCCCTCCGTTGGAGGGGCATGCTTTGTCATTCCCAGGGGACGCCCATCACCCCACGCCGCCGGTCAGCGACGTGCGATCGATCCGCCCCTACTTCAGCAGCTTGTTCAGCGGTCCCTTGATCGCGTCGGCCCAGATTTTGTAACCCGCCAGATTCGGATGCAGAAGGTCCGGCATGATGTCCTTCGACAGCGTGCCATCGGGTTCGAGAAAGCGCTTGTTGATGTTGAGAAACACGACGTGTTGTCCATCCTTCAGTTTCGCGATCATCTTGTTGATCTCATTGACTTGGGCGCGCTGCGGGGCGTCCTTCTCACCACGCGGAAAAATCGCGAGCAGCAAAATTTTGGCATCCGGCAGTTTGGCGCGCAGTCGCTCCACAATGGCACGCACCCCCTCGGCCACCTCGGCATTTGTATTGCGGGGTGTCGTCTTGTCAGGCTCAAACCCCGTGTTGTTCGTGCCAATCATCAGGACCACGGCCTTCGGCGAAATTCCGTCCAACTCCCCATTGTCAATGCGCCACAGCACATGCTGGGTGCGGTCGCCGCCTATGCCAAAATTGACCGCCTTGAGCGGCGCAAAGCGCTCGTTCCAGATTTCCAGTCCCTTTGTCCTCCATCCGTCAGTGATCGAATCGCCGAGGAAAAGGACATCGACATTGCCCGCCTTCGCAATCTCCACGAAACCCTTGTGCCGCGCCAGCCATCTGTCATCGCGCGGAACAGGCACCGTCGCTGTGTTTGCTTGAACGGAAACCGCAAAGGCCGCCATGAGAAGCAGGCCGGACAAGGCACGGGAAAAACGGGGTGTTTTCATCGGCCGGCAGACTGTCACTCCCGCCATGCCCTGGCCAGATCCTTTTTTCCGGGCGCACTTCAGTTGACGATTCGGCGAACCTCGGGCTGACTGGGCGGTTCATCTTCATGGCAGACTTCCTGGACACCCCGGCCAACACCAAACTCGAACGCGCCTTTCTCGTGGGTGTGCAAACCTCCGACATGGCGCCTGGCGAGGGCGCGGAGTTGCTCAGCGAGCTGCGCGAACTGGTGGAAAACCTCAAGCTCACCGTCTGCCAGTCGTCCCTCGTCAATCTCCGCACACCGACTCCCGCGCTGCTTCTTGGCTCCGGCAAGGCGAAGGAAATCGCCGAGCTCGCCAAGGCCGAGGGCGCCGATGTCATCGTCTTTGACGAGGCGCTTTCACCGGCACAGCAGCGCAACTGGGAGGAGCTCTCGGAACTCGCCGTGATCGACCGCCAGGAGGTGATCCTCGAGGTTTTCGCCGACCGTGCGCAGACGCGCGAGGCCGTGCTCCAGGTCGCGCTGGCGCGCATGGAATACTCCCTGCCGCGCCTCACCCGCGCGTGGACCCACCTCTCGCGCCAGCGCGGCAAGGGTGCGCTCGGCGGCGAGGGCGAGACGCAGCTCGAGCAGGACCGGCGCATCGTGCGCGATCGCATCGTTCACCTGAAGGCGGAGCTCGCCGAGGTGCGCAAACAGCGCGGAACGCAGCGCCGCCGCCGCCAGCGCGTCCCGGTGCCCACGGCCGCCATCGTCGGCTACACCAACGCCGGAAAATCCTCGCTGCTCAACGCGCTCACCGGCGCGAGCGTGCTCGCCGAGGACAAACTCTTCGCCACGCTCGATCCCACAACGCGGCAGCTTCAGCTCCGCGGAAACCAGAAGCTGCTCGTCACCGACACCGTCGGTTTCATCCGCCGTCTTCCCCACGGTCTGGTCGAGGCGTTCAAGGCCACGCTTGAGGAGGTCGTTGTCGCCGACTTTCTCATTCACGTCCTCGACCTCACCAGTCCGAATGTCGCGCACCACCACGCCACCACGCTGGCGGTCCTGAAGGAACTGGGGGCCGACGACAAACCGATGATCACCGTCTTCAACAAGGTCGATCTGGCCGACAGCGCGGCGCTCACGCGCGCCCATCACCTGGCACCCGAGGCGCTCCGGCTTTCCGCGCGCACGGGCGAGGGCCTGCCAGCGCTCGTCGACCGCTGCCTCGAGCAGATCGCCGACACGCTCTGCATGTCCACGCTGCTCATCCCGCATGAGCGCTATGACATCGTGGCCCGCCTTCACCAGGTCGGCCACGTGCAGCATGAGGAGCAGCGCGACGACGGCGTTTTCCTGCAGTGCCGTTTTCCACCGGCACAGTCGGCGATTTTTGCGCCGTTTGTCGTCAACGGAGACTGACCGCGCGGCGATTCCGTCACCGCACGGAGTGACGACCCGCACGCCGGTCGATCCCGTTACTCGGCGTCGTAGATCTGCACCTTCGACCAGTAGGTCTTGAAGGTGTTCACGAACTTCTCGTGGATCGGATCCACCTGGTAGGCATCGTGTGCGGCAACGTCCCTGCAGATGACCGTGAGGCCAACCGAATAGGAACGGTCGATGACCGGCCGGGGCGTGGTTGCAGCAGGGGCACCGACGTGGACCGCGGTGACCGACGTGATCGTGCCGAGCGACTCGACGCCCTTGCGAAATTCAGCGCATTGCGCGGCTGTCAGGTCGGGTCTGAGCCAGAAGAAGACGGTGTGAACGAGCATGGAAAGGGTTGAGAGCGGGTCCAAGCCGATCGAAACTCCCGAAAAACTCCAACTCAAAAGGCGGATTATTCCGTTAGATCCAGAGGCTCAGCAGCCGCTGCGTGCTCCACCCGAGCAGCGCCGTGATCGGCAGCGTCAGGACCCACGCCCAAAGAATACGGGAAACTACGCCCCACTTGACTGCGCTCGCCCGCTTGGTGGCTCCCACGCCCATGATGGAGGTCGAAATCACGTGCGTCGTCGAAAGCGGCACCCCGATGTGCGTGGCGGCCTGGATGATCACCGCCGCCGTCGTCTCCGCAGCAAAGCCATGCACAGGCTGCAGCTTCACCATCTTGTGCCCCATCGTCTTGATGATGCGCCAGCCGCCAGCAGCCGTGCCCGCGGCCATCGTCAGCGCGCACAGCACCATCACCCATCGCTCCACCTTGAACTCGGGGGTGCGCAGAAATTCCATCCAGAAGGGCACATGGTCAAAGGCGCCGGCCTGCGTCCCCGTGAACAGCGCCAGCGCAATGATGCCCATGGTCTTCTGAGCGTCATTCGATCCGTGGCTGAATCCCATCCAGGACGCGCTCACAAGCTGCAGCTTTCCAAAGATGATGTTGATCACGCGGGGACGCACTTTCCGCAGAATAGCGTAGAGAACGAACATGATGATCGCGCCAATGATGAAGCCCATCAAGGGCGACAGCACCATCGGCAGAACCACCTTGGGCCACAGCCCCGTGTGTTTTCCCGCTGCGTCGACGACTGACCAGTGCAACACGTGCCAGTCCCCGGCGCTGGTGCCCACCGCCGCGCCGCAAAGCCCGCCCACAAGCGCGTGACTGGAGCTCGATGGAAGGCCGAGCCACCAGGTGAAGAGCCCCCAGATGATCGCACCCACCAGGGCCGCAAGCACGGTGCCCATCGTGAGCGCGTGCATGTCAACCAGTCCCCGACCGATGGTCGTCGCCACCGCCGTTCCCCACATGGCGCCCGCAAGATTGAAAACGGCGGCCATCGCCAGCGCCTGCCGCGGGGAGAGCACCTTCGTCGACACCACTGTCGCGATCGCATTGGCGGCGTCGTGAAAACCGTTGATGTACTCGAACACCAACGCCGCAAGAAGCACCAGCAGGAAGAGCGTCATGGGACGGTCTGCTCAGGAGTACTTCAATACGATCTGGAAAACCACGCTGCCGGCATCGCGGCACCGGTCGATGCACTTCTCCGTCATCTCGAAGAGATCCTGGAGGATCATTGTCTCCTTGGCATCGGTCGGCCCCACATAGAGTTCACGGATCAACCCGAGCATGACCTTGTCCGCCTCGTTCTCAGCGTATTTCAGACGTTCATTCGCCTCCTGCACCCCCTCAAGTTTCGCGCCCTTGCGGAGCTGCTTGACCATGAAGGCAACCGCCGCCGCCGCCTGTCCGAGCAGTTCCGCCTGTCGAATGAAACCCTCTCGCGGAAGTCTGCCCGGGTAGAGCGACAGGCGCGTCACCAGCTTCTCAACCGTCTTGGGAATGCGATGCAGCGCCAGCGACAACGCCTCGATGTCCTCGCGCTCAAGCGGCGTGACAAAGGTCTTGCAGAGCTCTTCGGTGATCTGCCCGGTGATCTGCTTGTTCTTTTGGCGACGCTGGATGAACTCATCGAGATCGCCCGCCGCGGTGCCGGTGCCGCTCTTCTGCAGGTAGGCCAGAAAAAGTTTTGTGCTGGTCAGAACCTCGTCCGCACTCGCCTCAAGCAAGTCGTAGAACTTCTCATCTTTGCCGAACAGTTTGCGAAGCGTGAGCATGGGATGAAAATTCTAAGGGAAAAGCCGCCCACGTTGTAAACGACCTTTCTCCCGTGAACCGATGGTTTAGCCCAAGTCTTTCAAGGCAAGTCGCTTAAAATTCCTGGCATCGGCTGCCATGCTGAAATCCAGTGCGCTGCCTCAGCCTGACGCGTCCTGCGCCGTTGGCGCGCCGACCCCGGAGCCCCAACGGGGCGCAACATTTCCACCAATTGGTCGGCACTTTTCCAAAGCCCCGACGGGCCCCAACACCGCCACCCACGGCGGGCGCGTCTCCGAAGCCCCAACGGGGCGCAACATTTCCAGCCCATGGCAACGCCATGGGACTTGCATCGCACAAAATCCGTCGAGCCCTGAAGGGGCGGCCCAACTCGCGCTCAAAATTACGTTCAATCAACACCGCATGCCCCGCGTCCCGCAACGCATTCAACGCCGGATCCCAGTCGCTCACAAAACAATTGGCGGGTTCACAACCCACCCGTGCGCGGTGTCCGGCCCGGTGCCTCAACGGGCTGTCCATCCGCCATCGATGGGTAGCGCGGCGCCGGTTATTGAGCAGGCCTCGTCCCCGCAGAGAAACACTACCAACGCCGCGATTTCATCGATCTCAACAAACCGCTTGCTCGGCTGCGCGGCGAGAATGACTTCCCGAATCACGCGCTCGCGGGGCAGTTGATGCACCTTCGCCTGATCCTCGATCTGGCTCTCCACCAGCGCTGTCCTCACGTAACCCGGACAGATCGCATTGCACGTTACCCCCGTCTCCGCCAGCTCCAACGCCACACTTCGCGTCAGCCCCACCAAACCATGCTTTGCGGAAACATAGGCGCTCTTGTAGGGCGACGCCACCAGTCCATGGGCGGACGCGATATTGATGATTCGACCCCAGTTGCGTTCACGCATGCCCGGCACGACGCCTCGGATCGTGTGAAACGACGCATTCAATGCGATGTTCAGAATCGCCGTCCACCGCTCGGGCGGAAACTCCTCGACCGGCGACACAAACTGAATCCCCGCATTGTTCACGAGGATGTCGATCGATCCAAGTTTCTCCGCGGTCGCCCTCACCAGATCGACCGCCCGCTCCGGTTGACTGAAATCCGTGGCATCGTGGACGACTCTCACCCCCTTGCCCGCCGCCAATTCAGCCTGCAGCCGCGCAATCTGCTCCGGATCTCCCATGCCGTGCAGCATCAGGTTCACTCCACGCCGCGCCAGCGCACGTGCGATGCCCAGGCCAATTCCACTGGTGGAGCCGGTTATCAGTGCGTTTTTTCCAGCGAGCATGGTGACCGCCCAGTCCAAATACGCCTATCGGAGCGCGACTTCAAATGGCGCGCCCGTCTGTTTTCGCACTGCTTCGAGGTCCGCACCCGGTTGCAGCTCCACGAGCACCAGCCCTCCGCCCGCCTTGATTTCAAACACGGCGAGATTGGTGATGATCACGCTGACAACGCCCTTGCCGGTCAGCGGAAGCGTGCACCGACGCAGAATCTTGGGGCTGCCATCCTTCGCCGTGTGCTCCATCACGGCCACCACGCGCTTCACCCCGGCGACCAGATCCATCGCACCACCCGGGCCCTTCACCATTTTTCCCGGCACCATCCAGTTCGCGATGTCGCCATTCTCAGCCACCTCCAGCGCACCAAGGATCGACAAATCAATGTGCCCGCCCCTGATCATGGCAAACGAGTCCGCACTGGAGAAAAAAGCCGAACCGGGGATCGTTGTTATCGTCTGCTTGCCCGCATTGATCAGATCCGGGTCGACCTGATCCTCCGTCGGAAACGGGCCGACACCAAGCAGGCCGTTCTCCGAATGCAGGGTCACCTTGATTCCCGGCGGAATGTGGTTGGCCACAAGCGTTGGAATGCCGATCCCGAGATTGACATAATAGCCGTCGCGCAGCTCCCGCGCGGCACGTCCGGCTATCAGCTCGCGCATCGGCGATTCAATCCTGGGGGATCCACTCTCCCGCACCGTGCGCGACTCAATGCGCTTCTCATACCGCTCACCCTTTACAATGCGATCGACAAAAATTCCCGGGACATGGATCTGATCGGGATCAAGCGCCCCCGCATCAACCAACTCCTCCACTTCAGCGACACACACGCGGCCGCACGTCGCGATCATCGGGTTGAAGTTCCGCGCGGTCTTGCGAAAGATGAGGTTTCCCTGGCGGTCCCCTTTCCACGCCTTGATCAGCGAGACATCCGTCTGAATGCCTCTCTCGAGCACGTACTCCTTTCCGTCGAAAACCTTGGTCTCCCGCCCTTCCGACAACTGGGTGCCGCAGGCTGTGCGCGTATAGAATCCTGGGATGCCCGCGCCTCCGGCCCGGAGGCGTTCGGCCAGCGTGCCCTGCGGAATCAGCTCCAACTCAAGTTCACCCGCAAGCACCTGCCGCTCGAATTCGCGGTTCTCCCCAACATAGGAGGCCATCACCTTCCGGACCTGCCGGGTCGCAAGCAGCAGTCCCATGCCGAAGTCATCGACACCCGCGTTGTTGCCGACGATCGTCAGCCCCTTCACCCCGCTGTCGCGGAGCGCGAGAATCAGATTCTCGGGGATGCCGCACAAACCAAAGCCGCCGGCCGCGATGACCAGATTGTCCTGAAGCACGCCTTCCAA
The DNA here is from genome assembly GCA_015075305.1 of Opitutaceae bacterium. NCBI lineage: Bacteria > Pseudomonadati > Verrucomicrobiota > Opitutia > Opitutales > Opitutaceae > Opitutaceae bacterium. The sequence goes on from JABTUS010000002.1 coordinate 135,770, forward strand.
TGCCGATCGAGAGCTGGAGTAAACCTTGTTCACGGTGAAAGTTTATCAAAGGCGGAGTCGGAAATCCTCCAGGATGCGCCCCGTTTCATGACATCTCCACGCACACGGCCAGGCCCTCACCACCGCCGATGCAGATCGCGGCAACGCCGCGCCTCAGCCCGCGCTCGCGAAGCGACGAAAGGAGCGTGATCAGAATGCGGGCGCCACTGGCGCCGATCGGATGGCCGAGAGCAATGGCACCGCCGCGAACGTTGACCCTTTCAGCCGGCACGCCGAGCTCATGCATGAACGCCATCGGCACGACGGCAAAAGCCTCGTTGACCTCCCAAAGATCCACATCGGCGACGCCCCATCCCGCCGCATCCAACGCCTGGCGCGCGGCGGGCACGGGCGCCGTGGTGAACCACACCGGCTCCTGCGCATGCGCGCCAAAGGCGACGATCCGCGCCAAGGGACTGAATCCCTTCGCCGCCGCGTGCGCCGCAGTTGTCAGAAGCAGCGCCGCGGCTCCGTCATTGATCGACGACGCATTTGCCGCGGTGATTGTGCCGTCCTTCTGAAAGGCGGGCTTCAAGGTCGGAATCTTGTCGTACCTCACCTTCGCGGGCCCCTCGTCGTGCTCGATCTTCGTGAGACCACCTTTCGCATCAACGATCTCAACGGGAGTGATCTCACCGGCGAAGGATCCGTCCTTTTGCGCGGCATTCGCGCGCCGAAAACTCTCCACGGCAAAGGCGTCCTGCTGCTCACGGGTGAACGAATACTTCGCGGCGCATTTTTCCGCACAGGCTCCCATGTGCAGATTGTCGTAGGGATCCCAGAGCCCGTCGGATACCAGCGAATCGATCACCTGCTGGTGGCCCAGGCGATACCCGTCGCGAGCCTTCGGAAGAAGGTACGGCGCCTGCGACATGCTCTCCATGCCACCCGCGACAACAATCGATCCCATTCCCGCCCGCAGCGCATGCGCGGCCTGCATGACGGACTGGAGCCCCGAGCCGCAGACCTTGTGCACCGTAACTGTTCGAACCGACAACGGGATCCCGGCATGAATCGCAGCCTGCCGCGCTGGTGCCTGCCCCTGCCCCGCCTGCAGCACATTGCCCAGAATGACATCGCTCACGTCGCCCGCAGCCACGCCGCCGCGAGCCAGCGCCCCCTTGATGGCCGCAGCCCCAAGCCTCCACGCAGGGACAGCCGCAAGCCCGCCTTGAAAGGCTCCGATTGGAGTACGGGCAGCCGAAATAATGACGACGTCAGACACCGGGGAATTTTGATTCAAACTTTGAAGGCAAGAATATCATGCCAAGGATAATCGTCTGCTGAGGACATTGGCTACGTCCGTTGACTCAATGTTGCGCACTATCGTCGCACAGGAGGCGGCGATTCCGAATCAGGAACCGCCCGTCGGAGTCGCATATTGGCGATGCTTCGCCGTGCGGGCGCGCTTTTCCAAGACACAAGTCTGATTTCTACTTTGATCGCGCCGCAAGCTCATGATCCCTCCGCAGGTGGCGGATCAGTTCCGCCGTCAAGTCCTGCTTCAGCCTCGCGATTTCCTCTTCCGAATAGCGCTTCCAGCCCGCACCGGACTTCACACCCAGTTTCCCCTGTTCAACCAGCTGCTTCAATCCATTCGGCGGCTCCTTGTCAGCGCACAATTCTGCAAAGATCGACCGACAGACTTCCAGGTACACATCCAGCCCGCCAAGGTCCGCCGTGCCGAAAACTCCGCTGATCGGGATCCGTCGGCCGAAGCCGGCCCTCGCCACCGTGTCGACATCCTCCGGCGACGCGATTCCCCTGGCCACAAGATCCATGGCCTCGCGCTGGAGTGCGAACGCCAGCCGGTTTCCAATGAAACCCGCAATTTCCCGACGCACCAGCACGGGTGTCTTGCCGCATCGCTCAAGCAGTCCCTTGATCTCCCCCACCACCGCAGGTCGCGTCAATGGATGAGGCACAAGCTCAACCAGGGGCACCAGATGCGCGGGATTCCAATAGTGCATCACGAGGAAGCGCTCCTTTCGCTTTCCGCCCAAGATGCCATCAGCCAGACTCGACGGCACAAACGTCGATGTATTGCTGGCAAGAATCGTCGCGTCGCCGCACAGCTGGTCCAGCTGTTTGAACAGCTCATGCTTCAACTCCAGCCTTTCCGGGACGGCCTCGATGACCAGTTCCGAACCGGCAACCGCCTTTTCCATCCGCTCCCCGGTGGCGATCCGGCCAGCCACGTCATCAACGGAAACCGCCAACAAACCGTGACTGCGCAGCATGGCAGCATTGCTGCGCACCGTTTCCATGGCGCGCTCAAGCTGACGCGCATCGATGTCCTGCAGCCGCACAGAATACCCGTTCGCCGAAAAATTCAGCGCAATATTCGCCCCCATGGTGCCGGCACCGATAACTGTGATTTTCTGCATGACAATTCCAATCGTTCTTTTCTCGTCCGGACGCTGACTGGCGAATTCCAACGGAATCCGCTACTCTCAATCAGAATGACGCAAGCCAGCAAAGGCTTCTCCCGATAGAAAGACCACCGCCTAGCCGAGGAAATGTAGATAGGCGGATAGGATGCTCTGGTGTGATTTCGATCGGTGCCACACCAGCATCAGTCAAGTTCCCCGCTTTCGCCACCGGCATACTCGCCTGGTCGATTTGGCTCAGGGCGTGAACGACGATCCACTGACGCATCAGTCCAAGATCTCCAACTGGCTTGGTCGCAGCTACGCGTAGCAGCACATCAGCGATTGGTCGCGCGGCGTCACCCAGCCGGTCCGCAACATTCCCCGCGACCAGCGCCTCCAAGGGCCGGCCGTTTTCAAGCAATCTGGCCACAACTGGCAACGCGGGTCTTGCGTCGCCGATCTGCCCCAGTGCTTCGGCAGCGGCAAGAGCTACTTCAGAAAAGGAATCCTCAAGCGCATGGCCGAGAAGCTCGGCTGCTGGCTGGGCCTTCTTTCCAAGAACTCCAAGGCCAACCGCTGCCCAATACCGCACGGGCGGATACTCATCGACCAACGCATGCGCCAAGGCAGCCAGACCATTCGCACCGTCCTCCATCAAACGCACAGTATCGATGCACCGATCAAGTTGGTAGGCATCACTGTGAGCATAGGCATATTCGCTGCCACCGACTGCAAAATCCCGAAGCATTTGTTCGGGGATCAAGCCCGTGTCCCTGGTAGCTCGCACCCAATCGAAGTGTAGTTTTCGGAGGCGCCGCAGCTCCATCGCGTAATCCGGATTTGCTGAAAGATCCTGCAGCTCCGCCGGGTCCGATTGGATGTCATAGAGTTCCTCAATGCCTTGCCGAGCTGCCATGAAATGGGTCAAGCCAACTGGCAGACCACCGACCTTCGCCAGGCGACGGAATTCCTGCGAAGTCTGGAGGAGATCCATGTAAGTCAAACCAGGAAAATGTGGGAGGTCGGGACGATAGTTGCGGTGATACCGAAACCGGTCGTTTCGCACTGTGCGGCTGGTGTCGCATCGCTCATCCATACGGTCACGAATGCCATAGACATATTCACGTGGCTCGCCCGTCGATGAACCGAGAAAAACCCGCCCGGGCATCATCGCTGGAGGTTCGATCCCTGCAACACTCAGGACCGTCGGCGCCAAGTCCACAGTACTCACCAGTTGCCGATCCGCCGTACCGGCCGGAACCTGCAGCAGATGGCGCCAACGCGGAGGACAATAAACGATCAGCGGCACCCGGGTGCTTGAGTCGTACAGGAATTGCTTGGCGCGTGGAAAGCCGGCACCGTGATCAGAGAAGAATATCACAATGGTCTCATCCTCAAGCCCGTCCTCCTGAAGTTGCAGCAGCAACGCCGCTACCTGCCGATCGAGCGCGGTGATCATTTCGTGATATCGAGCCCATTCCTTCCTCACAGCCGGGGTGTCGGGAAGCCACGCTGGAAGTTTCAATCGGGAACCATCTCGTTGGGCAATCTGCACCGCACCTCCTGCGGCGCGGGCAAATTGCTCGGGAGTCGCACGCAAGAACTGCTCATGGGTCACCTTGAAATCAAATACGCTGAAGAAAGGTTGGTTTTCCGATCGATTCCGCCAGTGGGCTTTCCGACTCGATTCATCCCACGCGCCGCGCGGGGTGACAAAATTGTAGTCCTCCTTGACGTTGTTTGTGCAATAGTAGCCGGCCTTGCGGAGCAGAGCCGGCAACAGTGGAGTCTCGGCTGACAGTGTCGCGATGCACCTCATGTGTTGAGACCCAAGCGACGAAGCGTACATGCCAGTGATGAGACTCGAACGCGAAGGTGCGCAGACCCCGGCAACGGTAAAGGCTCGTTCATAGCGGACTCCTCTTGCCGCCAATCGATCCAGGGTGGGAGACTGCGCGTCGGGATCACCATAGGCACCGAGATTTGGACTCATGTCCTCGGCCAATAGCCACACGATGTTGGGTCGCGGATTCGCGGCGATTCCGACAATCAGGCAAGCAAAGGCCGGATATGTCAGAACATACTTCACGATCAATTTGGACGAATATCCGACAGAATTTCGCGCGCCGACCCGGCGGTCCCCAGCAGATAGATTGGAGAGTCGCTCAGCAATACCGTCGGACTCTTGATTGCCCCGCCCATCGCATCCTGGCACTCGAGTTCAGTTGGAACGGTGATTGCAGTCTGCCCGGACGGATCCCACAACACGACCGTCGCGTGCGAGCCCGACTCAAACGCAACTCCGAATCCCGCGGCAACCGTCCTGTCCGTGACATGGCGCGGCGTCGCACCCATAAGGTTATTGAACACAGCCAAGGCCGGAAAAATCTTGCGCACGGCGCCGTCGGCGAAAAGGCAGCTCTCAGTGCCGGGCTTGTTGACCGAACCCGTGCAGCCGGAGTGCAGAAAGATCTTTTCTCCTCCACGCGCAAGAAAAAGCGTTGCATAGCGGATGGTGTAGTCGGCGACCTGCTTTTCAGTCAGCAATTGTGGTTCCGACCACAACCCCGGAATGGGAACAAACGGCTCGCGAGGAAGATCGTCAGTTCCAAAATAGGAGAATTCCGTCATCCAGAGCGGCTTGATCCCGCCATGGGCGGCCATGGTTTCAAGGAGCGTATCCATGGAGCCCGTGAGCGTTTCGGGCAACCGGAGTTTCCCACCATTCCGCATTCCTGCCGACGGATAGTCGTGCACACCAAGAATGTCGCAGAAATCCAGCAGACCGTTTTTCAGCATCCGTTGGGCTGAGACGTCCCCCGGAAACATTCCGCCGCCTACGATGCGTGCTTGAGGGTTCGCCGATCGAATAGCCGGCACCGCCGTGCGCAGCAAAGCGAGGTAGTCCTCGAAAGTGTAACTCTTGAGTTCCTTCGTCTTCAGCACCTCTTCGCTGGGCAGCGAATACAGCGTGAAGAGCGCCTCGTTCAGGAATTCCCAGACCTGAATGCGATCCTGGTAGCGCTTGACCGACGTCGACACAAAACGGTTCAGCTCCTGGGGATCCTCGGGCAGCCACGCCCAGCGTGCGCGCAGGAGCAATTCCTGGTCGTCGCCCTGGCCACCACCACCATGACGGGGCGAGTACTTGCGGATCGTCGCAAGGTCCGCGGCGGTGGAATTCCACTCGGCTGACGGAAACGGAATCATCGCCATCAGATTGAGCCCCTGATCCGTCACGCGATGGACCTGCGGGTCGCTGACCTCCCAATGATAGTCGCCGCGGGCAGGCTCAATGTGCTGCCACTTGAGGGACCAGTCGCGATACCACGTGATGCCTGCTTTTTTGGCGAGAGCGAGCAGGTTGGACGTGGGATAGGCATGATTGACGCCCATGACAGTCTCCGTCGTGGTGCGGGGAGGGACAATAGCAACCCGCAGCAGGCGCGGCTTGATCGAGAAATCCCCGCTGCTGCACATGGGCTGGATCCGGTAGAACCCGCGCCAGTGTGGCGGCAATGAGACTACTTTTTCTGCGGCACCTCTCGCGGGTATCTCCAAGTCGGCCTCGGTCAGCTCGACCGGTAGGTCGGCATAGTCGGTCACCTTGAAACTGAACCGGGCATAGGCTGTCTTGTCGCTGTCGTTGGATGCGGTGATTTTCAACGTCACCGCGTCACCAACCGTGAACACCCCGGACAGTGCCGTGGTGGTGACGCCCACCTCGAGCTCCGCGCGCGGCGCGAAGTCCGTGGCCTGTGTGCCTTTCTCGAGCTGGATGGCATCAACATCCACCGCCACATTCTCCTCTTCCGTCAGGTCGGGCCCGGCCAGGACGAACAAAAAAGGATGCCTGGCGACAAACGTATGGCTGTAGCGCCGCCACTCTTGTGTCAGTGTCACATTCTTGAGTATTTCCGCCCCTGGCTCCGACAGGCCCTCGCCGGCATCGTCGTTCTGCACTCCGAAGGCACCCCTGACACCTTCACGCGATGCACGCATGTCCAGCGATATCGTATAAGTTTCGCCCGGAACCACCTCGATCCAGCCGAGATTGGCCGCCAATGGCCGCAGTTCGCGGTGATTGACGGGACGGAAGTAATCAAAATTAAAGACCGGGGTATTCTCTCCGCCCAGCCGGATCCTCAGGAAGGACTGTCCGTGGGCCGCCCCCTTTTTTTCCACCTGGCCGTGCAAGGATTCAAAATTGCCCCAGTTGGGAATCAGAGGAGCCCAGGCGTTTTTGTAGCCGGCACCCCGCCCGAGCGAGGACCATCCGGTGCTGCCCGCTTCAAAGGAGCCGTTCGGCACAAGGTTCTTCCCGCCCACAGCTGGAACCGTATCGGTAAAACGAACTCTTTGCTGATTTTCAGCGCCGTGGGAGACGGTCAGCCAAACGCATGGAATGACAATGACAGCCAGCCCCATGGCCCACCTTTGCAAGACGCTGCCTGTTTCCAACTTCATTGTTCGTTGTGATGGCAATACTCGGCGAGACAGGATGCTGTAAGTGGCATGGATCTGGAGGGGGTAGATTTCACCTTGTCATCATGCTTGTTCCCTCCGTCTGCCGCTACGCTTTATGGCTCAATGCATGGCACTATTATATCGAGATTCGCGCTTCCGACCCGCTTCCCCCCGAAGGCTTCCAAAGGATTCTTCGGAATAATCCGGCCATGGGCAGTCGGGATTGTGAGTCCCGAGAATTGCGGAGCCTTCGTCAGAAGATATCCCGCATATTTTTTCATGGGCTTGATTGCGCAACAGCCAGCACAGGACACGGCAAGTTCGGTCGTCGCGCCAGGTGGAAGACGAGCATCAGTTGATGATATACGCGGCGGCAATGGTATCCTGGTTTGATTTGATCCACTCGCGCATGTACTGTCGGTGCTCCGCCAGGATCGATTGATATTCCGGGCTGCCGGCTAGGTTCCGCATTTCGCCGGGATCCTTGTTCAGGTCGATCAATTGCTCGCGGCGGTCGCCCGAATTGTAGATGACGTATTTGTAGCGGGCCGTCCGGATGACGCGGAAGGCGCCGCCCTCGATCACCACGTAGCTGCGCCAGGAAGTCTGCTGTCCTTGAGCCACCTGATGCAGGCTCTGACCCGGCAGCGATGAAGGGACGGGGATGCCGGCGAAGCCCATCAGCGTGGGGATGAGATCCAGCCCGGTGGAAATCAGATGCTCCCGGTCCACCACACCGGGTCGGACGACGCCCTTGTAACTGACGATCAGTGGTATCCGGATCGCTTCCTCGTAGGGCACCGACTTGTGCTCCAAACGATGGGCGCCGGCCATCTCGCCATGGTCGCTGGTGAAAACCACCAAGGTGTTCTCATCCAGACCCGTCTCGCGCAGGGCGTCGAGCACCTGGCCAATCTCAGCGTCGGCTTTTTCCGTGAGTCGGGAGTAGGCCCAGCGATGCAAGCGCCACTGTTCCGTGCTCCAGTTCTCCCGGATATAATGGCGGTAGACCCGATTGTCCGCCGTCCACATTCCCTCCGCCTCGCCCGGCGGAACCTCGAAATTGTCCGGCAGGGGCGGACAGATCCTCGCAAAGAACTCCTCCCGGGAAACGCCCGGGGGAAGTTTCAACGCCTCGTCCAGATCCCGCAATTCCACCTTCGAATTCATCAGCGCAGGCCAGTAGATCTTCTTTGCCTGTGCGTAGTCCCGCAGGCCCATGTAGCAGATGTCGTGCGGATTGATGAACGAGGCGACCAGGAGGAACGGCTGCGTGTGCTTTCCCCGGAGGAAGGCAACACAGGCATTGGCCAGACCCGCCCGTTCATCCTTGGAAATGAACTCAAACCCGCTTTCCGCGGGCTTCACCGCCGAATGCCACTTGCCACCATAGGCTGCCACATAGCCTGCACCTCGGAAGACCCGGCCCAGGCTGTGGTTCAGGACTTTCTCGGGCACAGGCAGCATGACGCCTTCATTGAAACCAATCCCCATGCGGCTGGGCAGAACTCCCGTCATCATGGAGGTACGCGACGGTCCGCAGACCGGATTCGCGCAGAATGCCTTCTCGAACCGCACCCCGGAGGCGGCGAGTCGGTCGAGGGCCGGCGTGCTCACGTAGCGGTTGCCTGTGCAGCTCATCATGCCTGCTTGCTGCTGATCGGTGATGATCAGAAGCACATTCGGCCGCTTCGACGGAGCCGCGCCAACCGGCGTGCCCAGGAAGGAAATGGCACAAGCGAGCGCCACGAACGGCAATTGTGTCTTGGTCATGAAATCTTTTTTTGGAGGTGAAGTATTGTGCTCCGAACGACAAACGGACCGTCATCATCAATCGGGCAATGGGCCCGTGCTATCCGATGTTTCCGCCAGAGTGGGCGGCAGGTGGTCGACGAATTTCGCCTCGGTCCGCCGTAGCTCGGCGATCGCCCTGTTGCGGAGTTTGAGCAGGAGCGCCTGGTGTTCCGGCAGCACGGCGAGGTTGGTCAACTCCTCGGGATCGGTCTCCAGGTCGTAGATCTCCTCCATTTCATCGGCGATCAGGTAGCGGACATATTTGTACCGACCGTCGCGCAGCAGAACATACCACGGGATGTTTGCGATGCGAGTGAGACGGCGATCGGTCGGGATCACGTCAGTCTCCGCGCCGTAGCTGTCTCCGGTGTTGGTCATCAGCATCGGGGAGTTCCAGGTCGTAGTCTCCGGGTTCTCCAGCAACGGGCGGATGTCGCGGCCATGAGTCTTCCAAGGTATCCCCACCCCGGCGGTGCTGCAAAGCAGATCGATCAGATCAGGCGCGTTGACCGGATGCCGGCACACCTTGCCGGCAGGAATCCGGCCGGCCCAAGAGATAATCAGGGGCGACGCAACGGTCGCATCATAGGGTGCCACCTTGTGGTTGAAGCCGTGCTCGCCAAGGCCGTAGCCTTGGTCGGCGGCGAAGACGACGAGGGTGCTTTCCAACTGCCCGGAGGCCTCCACGGCGGCCAGGACGCGCCCCACTCCCTCGTCCAAAGCCAGCATACATTCGTTCACCTGCTGGATCCAGGAGTCATAGGTCTTCTCGGCGAACACGGTGTCGAAGCTCGTCTTCCTTTCTTCGTTCGTCCGCATGACCGGCCGGCCATCGCGACCGGGCTTCCAAGCTTTGGTCTTTTCCAAGTACGCCGGTTTGCCAGGCCACGGGCCAAAGATGTCGACCGGCATCGGCGCGGACTTCCCAGCAAAGAATCCCCGGTGTCGTTCGGCAGGCGTCGTCGGCCCGTGAACCGCAGGGTAGCACAGCCACAAGTACCATGGCTTGTCGGGGTCCCGGTGCCGACCATTGATGTAATCGACCGCCAGGTCGGTGTAGTTGTCAGTCGAGTAACCTTGGACCGGCTGATCCACTCCGTCAGTGGTCAGGATCTGACTGGCGTAGTAATTGCCAGCGTTCTCCGGATGCCCGGGCCGGTTCCAGACAACCTGGTAATCCCAGTCGCGGCCATAGCCTGTATCGGTACCGGTGTGCCACTTGCCGATCTGCGCGGTCTGGTAGCCCTGCTGGCGGAACTGGGCCGGCACAAAGGGACACAGCGCCGGGTCGTAGGAGCTGGACGGATACCGTCCCACCATCGTCATGCTCATCACCGCATGCTGGAGTCGACCGGTAAGCATCGACGCCCGCGACGGCATGCACCAAGCCCCGAAGTAGCTACGCTCAAACCGCACGCCCCTCGCGGCCAATCGGTCGATGTTCGGCGTCCGGATCCACGCAGGACCGCCGCCGTAGCAACCCAGCGTCCTGTATGACTGATCGTCTGAGAAGATAAACAGTATGTTCGGCCGCTTGGCCCCGGGCGGGTCGGCGGCGAGCAGCCGAGTAAAGGAAAACAGGACCACGCTGACAAGCAGGACAGTCCGGCGCAGACGGAAGGACATGGGTGGATGCGGGGAGGTGGGTGAGCAGCGAAGCAGGTGAAGGAGAAGCATGGCCACCTGCTGCTAAAGAGTTTATATTCAGAAGGCGTTTCTCGATACGGATCAACGGCAGAAACCTTCAGTTAGCCTGTCACTCTGACAGAATTGCTCCAGATGTCCTCCTGCCCGCACGATTCGGTGGCGACTAGAATTCGAAGGTGTTGGTGATTTGCCAGCTCACACCTTCCTTGATACGGAAGGCTGCAGCCGAGCCGTCCGGCTGCGCGTTGATCGGGATCAGTTCATTCTTGCCCAATAAGTTCCTGGTGTTCAGCTGTGCATGCCACTTGATGTTCCTTGATATTTTTCTCGTGTATCCGATCCAAAGGTCAAGGCCCTCATCCCCTGGACCATAATACGGTTTCTTGATATCATAGGAATTCAGCGAAACGCCGTTGATGGTCGTCGTAATCGAAGGATAGCCGATGACAACCTTGTCCTCCCAACGATATGCCCCACCCAGATTGAAGTTCTTCAATTTTCCCTCCGAGAAACGATAGTTGGTGATAAAATTGACCCGCCATTGCCGAACTTCCGGTGCAAGACTGCCGTCGAGCAGTTGCTGCAGCTTATAGTTATTGTAGACTCCGCTGTTCCATCGCTCGCTGTATGTCGCCGTGCCGGTCCCACTCATCAGCATATTCCCGCCAGGGCCGTTCCAAACAGCATTGCGCGCGTCCATCCACTTTTTCATTGTACCCCCGGCGATATTGGTCCGACCAGCTTTGATGTTCGCCGCATTGAGGGCGATATCCCAATCATTCACAGGCTTGAAATTGAGCTCTATCTCATAGCCCTTCGAAAACGTGTCCGTGGTCCCAGTCATGCCCGCAGGTGGCAAGGCAAAGCTTGCGCCAGCCCCCAGCTGCCAAAATGCATCGGTCGGCTGACCACCCAGATTCCACGCGGTCCAAATCTCGGGGGCGAAGTTATCCAGGACAGCCTTGACGTCCTGCTGCTGTCTCGCTCGGTCTGCCTGGGTCTGCGTGAACACACCGTTCACGACCGCTCCATAATTGTATTCCGGTCCGGCATAGAGAGGGTTGCCAGTAAGGCCCGCTTCGTAACGTTTCGCGCTGATCCACGAGGCCCGCTCTATGTCGCCAATGACGTTGGCATTGAGTAGCGTGTAGGATGCGTTATTGGCAGTGCTGTCGAATTTGTTTACCCTCACTAGGAAACGACTGTCGAGAAACGACACCACTATGCCATAGTCGGTTGTCACTCCTTCCGGGCTGTCCATGGGCTTGGCCAGGACATCGACCCGGCTTGCTGCCGGCTGGAAATTCGAGGAAGTGTTATAGAACAAACTGAAATCCATACCCTTGGGCAACCTGTTGCGAATGAAATCCGGCGTGTGAACGACCACACTGTAGCTCTTGCTCGATACGTTCACCCGGTTCGACGGTGTGGTGGGGAGCACGTAGCGGGCAGCTGATTCATCGGCAAATCCGTCGGGCGCGTTGGTCGCAGCGATCTTGTAGGCCTTGTCAATGTCCTTACGGTAACCGAAAGTTGTGACGATCTTGTCTTTCCAGAAGTAACCCTGCCAGACGAAGGCCTGTGAACTGACCTTGTCGCGACCTTTGTTCGCGAAGGTAGTGAGAAGGCGCTTGTCTCCGAGGTCGGTACTCAGGACCTGAACAGGGACATTGGTCCAACCAACGTAGTTGGCCGGATTTTCCGACTGGGTCGAAACAAGGTTGTTTCGCAATGGATTCACCCAAACCGCCGCTGGATTGACGTAACTGGCGTCCGCTGGATTTCTTGACGGCTTCCAAGTGGCGTCAAATGCGACAGCAGTATTGTTGGTCAGAAACAATTCCCTTTGGATGTTTGAAAGGTTGAGACCGGAGGCCGAATTTCTGCCCCTCAAATCGGGTCCGAGGTAGGTGATGGTATTGAATTCACGCCGGATAAACAACTGGCCACTAAACAGGCTGGAACCGGTGTTGATCGCGTAATTTCCGCGTGATTGATCCGCCCGGAAGTAATCGTTCTGGCTGACCGCCGCAGTGAAGACATGTCTGCCGAGAAATGTGGCGAGCCAGGATTGTTTCAGGAAATCATCGGCCCGCAGCTCAGCGAACGCGGTCACATGGAGATCCTTGCGCTCTGTCTGCGTGCCGTTCCCTCCCTGAACCGAGCGGTTTGCGACCATCGGCCGGCCGACATTCGGATTGGGTGTCCCGTCCGGGAGAAGCGAATTGACATCAACCGTAATGGCGGCGTCGCCAGTGCCCACGCCCCATAAAAAGGCGTCATTCGACATTTCATAGCGCTGATGATCGAACGCGACCTCAAGGCCGACCCGGTTGTTCCAGAAGGTCTGGCTTAGGGCGATGTTGACCGCCTCGAAGTTGCGCCGTTCCCTTTTCGTCGGCCCATCGATCAACAGATGAAAATAGTCGTAGATGCTGGTATCGACAATGGCCTTGTTCTTGATATCAAAAGCGAATGGCACGCCCAGGCGCCTGGCTATTTCACTGGTCGTGCCCACCATGCTCAGTCGCGCCGTTCCAAACAAGCCACCGATGGTTCCGTCGACAGACCCGTTGGGCCCAAGACCGCCTATCGCCTCATTGTATGCGGTCTGATTGGCGTAATATTTACCGATCTGCACCCCGCTTACGCCCGGGTCCAGGAAAGCATAATTGCCATTGTTTAGATCGGATATTCCGGGTTGATAAAACGTACTGCTCGGCAACAATGAACCCGACCCTGGGATAGAGGGAAAAAACAAGTTTCTATAGCGGAAATCATCGGTGTATTTATTGAGATTGTTGAATACCCTTCCGTTGACCGTGGTCGTACCCGTCTCGAACCAGGGGGTGATTCGATCCATCGGCGGCATGCTGCGCGGGTTGTTGGACTTGATCTTACCGTGCTCATAATTGACCCGCAGGCTGGTGTGAGCCGATCCCTTGTTCAAAAATCTCGGATCATAGCGGAGCGCTCCGAAAATCCGTTCGTCATCATTGAACGCCGGTTTCTGCTGATAGTAAGTGCGGTCCTTCAAAGTGTCCAACCTGATGGCCAGCTCTTTCTTCAACAGCACGCGGTTCAAATCCAATGACGCACGGATGCTGTTGTTGCTGTCGAAGCGTGTCGCCACCGAGCCAAGGTTCTTGAATCCCGCCTGCTTGAGACTGCTATTGATCAGGCCTCCCGGACTGCCCAGGCCAAAAAGAATCGCGTTGGGTCCGCGCTGCATTTCCACACGGTCGATATTGTAGGTGTCCCAAGGGATGTCGGTCGTGTTCAGATCGCGGGTGTTGTCGGCAGTGGCAAGGCCACGGATGCGGTTGTTCTTGTCGGGCTCCGCCAGCATGCCTCGCTCAGTGAGCACGACGCCGTTGCCCGCACCCGTGAAGTTGCCTCCGACCCCGCCGATCTCAGTTCCCAGCGTATAGACGAGGAGCTCTCGGCTGTTCCTTGCGCCGATATCCTTGAGAAACTGTGGTGTGATGATCGAGAGAGCTGAGCCAATATCCCGCCGGTTGGTCCTGATGCGCGTGCCAGCCAATGTGCTTGTCGCCAGATAGCCGTCGTCTTCCTCGCCTGTCACCGTGAAGGGTGAGAGCACGATGGCATCGTCATCCTGCGGCGGAGCGTTTCGCGATTCCGACGCTGAAGCCGCGGTTGCCCCGGCGGTCGTGGGCACCGGGGACTCAGTGCGACGTTCGGTCCGCGCCACCGCCACCGCGCTATTGCTGGCATCCCGGCTGGCGACAAGCGGCGTGTCGGCCAGCATTTGATCAAGCGCCTTGGTGATGTTGAACCTGCCCTTTACCTCATTGGTCGTCACCCCGGCGAGGTCCGCGTTGGAGTATAGCAACTGCTGGCCTGATTGCGCGGAAAACAATTTCAGGGCATTTACCGCGCTACCAGCAGGAATATCGAAGGTCGCTTCTCTGGTCATATCCGCAGCCAGCGCGCTCGCGGATAAAGCCAAGCTGCACGCCAAGGTGACGAAGGCTAACCACAAGGACCGACAAACAACAGAGGAGTAGGAGGTCATGATGGATATGGGCGGAATGCCGCTGGGTTGCTGGGGGTTGCGGAATCCGCTTGGATATACATGACGGAAGGATTGAGAAATTCACTAGAAGCTTGCGGGATTTCCTTCGCCAAACCAGCGATCAGACTGCAACAGCTGCCTACCGCGGCCCAAGGCCGGTTCCCTGCCAGTCGGGCGTGCCTTTAATCCGGTGGTCTGTTACCCGCAGATTCCACCCTAACCTGCCAGTCGGCTTCGTCCCAATGCAGCCTCTGCCATCACCCGCGGGAGCTGCATGGGATCAATCGTGGCATGAGTGGCATCCTACCGGCGAAGGCGAAGGATCGTCTTATCGCCGGAGCGTTCCGCAATGACATCAAAGCGGGCTTCGAGAAGCTCGACCAGAACCTCGCAATTGTCCGCACGGAAGGTGCCGCCGAACGTGCGGCGGGCGAGACTCGGACTCTCAATGACCAACTGGTGCCGATTGTAACGGTTGAATTGCGCCACCACCTCGCTGAGCGGCTGCATGTCGAATTCCAGCAGTTTCACCTGCCAGGCGAGCGCCTCTTTCGCCTCGGGTGAGGAAATCGCCACAACCGTCGCCGTCGGCATGGCAAACGTGGCGGTCGGCAGGGCGAGCGTTGCCTTTTGACCAGCACCCAGGAGCGGAGGCTGTTCGTTCTGACCCGACTTTGGGAGCACGGATTGGCCCCTCGCCGCGTCTTCCAGCCGCACCTTCCCTTCCGTCACCAGCACTTCCAGCCTGGAAGAGGTCAGCGCCACGTTGAAGGCCGTGCCAACGGCCCGGACCGACACTCCTGCCGCGCTCACGATGAACGGGCGGGCAGGATCCTTCGCCACCGTGAAGAAGGCCTCGCCGCGTCGCAGGTCCACCCGCCGCTCGTCGGCGGTGAAATTTGCGCTCACGACCGTGTCGCCATTCAACCAGACAGTGGAAGCGTCAGGAAGCTCGAGCTTCTTCATTCCACCCGCCTCGCTCGCAATGGTGTATTGGACGAGCCGGGGATTGGGACCCGGCCATTGGATAAACACAATGGCAATGGCGGCGGCAGTGGCAAGGACCGTGGGCAACCAAACCCTGCGGATCTTGAAAACCGGCCTCCGCTCAACCACCGGCACGCTCTGGAAGCTTCTCAATTTCTTGATACGATCGAGGTTTTTCCAGATTTCATCGAACTGGCTGTAATGTTCGGCGTGACGGCAATCCGCACTGAGCCACTTTTGAAATTCCTGTTCTTCATCGGGAGTCAGGCCGACTTCGCGCCGGCCGAACCACTCGGCGGCCTGGCGATCGATAGCGCGGTTGATGATTCGTGGACCGGTGTTCATGCGCAATCCTTGTGCGCCCCATGGGCCCGGAGGTAATCGCGGCATTTCATCATGCCGGTCGTGGTGTGGGCGCTGATGGTGTGTCGCGAGATCCCGAGCAGTTTCGAAATCTCGTCATAGGAAAGGTTCTTGAATTTCTTGAGCAAAATCACCTGTCGGCACCGCTCCGGGAGTGCCAGAACCGCCTCTTCAAGCAGCTCGAGCTCCTGATCATGAATGTCGCCGCCCGTGGCGCCGTGTTCCTCAATCAAGTCGGGAATTCGCTCGATATTCACTAGATCATCCGTCGGCATGGCGTATTTCCGTCGAAAAACATCCACGGCCAGATTCCGGGCAATGACGAACAGCATGGATTTGGGAGACCGAATTCCGCCGTGCGCGCGGACCCGAATGATGCGAAGGTAGGCTTCCTGAATCACGTCATCCACGTCGGTCAGAGAGGGAAAACGACCGCGCAGGTAGGCTCGGAGCGCCGGCTCGTGTGGGTGCACATCGCTCGCGAACCAGCGGTTTACCTCGCAGGCGGGAAGAACAGACAGATGGGTGCAAGCATCCACGGTTTGAAGCAGCCGAATCAACTCCAGTTCAAGCCCGGTCGCATGAGATTGAGGGTGAGCAATGATTTGCCCGCGGACCAAGGGGAAGGTTCCCTTTCAGCAGTTTCCGCGAAGTGAATTCCTTCCATTGAGAATCGCTCACGCTGCATTCTGGCACCAATGAGCATCCAATCGCTGTCGCGGGCCGCTTGCGCCATATCTCTGGCCATCCCAGCCCCGTGCGCATCTGAAAGCAAGCGTACCAAGGCGACGCAGATCGCGGACTGGAAACAAAGAATCTGCTTGTTCATGTTCCAAGTCGGGCAGGGTGGGTGCCGGTGCTGGTTTCTGTGCGATCTCGATTTCGACGCGACCGTTCGGTGTGAGACAGTACTCTTTCACCATGCGCTCTACCACGCTTAAGCGCTCAATCGCTGGCACTATTCTCTCGGTAGCCCAACTGCGGCCTTCGGTCCTGCGAAGTCGGGCCGCGTTGTGGGATGCGGTAGCTGGCTCCAGCTCAAAGGGCAGATCGTGTCAGGTATGGCTGCATAAAGGTGACAGGAATCGGGCTTGCATCCTGAAACCCCGTCGAACCGATTCATCTCGTGGGTGGCGACAAGCGTGGCTCGCGCTCCAGCTTATCTCGGTCGAGCACCACGAAGCTGCTCGCTTGCCTCCCAGCTAGATACAGGTATCGATCCGTCACTGCCAGGCCGTAGGCCATCTTGATCCGTCGGTCCTGAATGAAGTATCGCATCACGGGATGGTCGGGGTCGCGCACGTCAATCGCCGCCATCGAATCGTTGGTCGAGTTGATCACGTACGCAGTGCCTTCCCGCACGGATATTCGACCGGGCCCGCGCAGGCCTGGATCTGTGAAACGGCTCCTCAATCTCAACCTTCCAAAGTCCGATATATCGTAAACCGAGACAGTACCGGCGTTGTAGGCGACCGCGTAGAGGAAACTCCCATCTGCCGCGAGGGCACATGTGCCCTTCAATCGCTCGCGGTCGTAGTCACGATCTACGATCACCGGATGACGGGGATCAGCGATGTCCACAGCGATCACTGATGAGCCTGGGCCATAGCCGGCGAGATAAAGCATCTGTCCGTGCGGCAATACGGCGAAAGCGCCGTCGCCGGTATGGAATTCCGCCAGGACACCGGGAGTAGCGGGATCAGCGAGATCCAGAACATAGACCTTGCTTTCCGAAGCGTGGGTCACAAATGCGAGCGAACCCTGGAATGCGATCTTCCGCAGCCGCGTGTAGCTCGACCGTGTCGTCTCCAGGACAGCCCCTTCTCCACCGACGCGGAGTGCACTCCGCCTCACGGGTCGTGAGGGATCGGAAATATCGTAGAAGCTCACAATGGCGTTGGACATGGAAACCACGGCGAGCAGGTCACCTTCGGCCGCGACTCCGAAGGGGTCGAGGATATCCGAGGCGCGAATGCTGTGCACCCAACGCGCACTTCCGTCCGACCCGAGCTGGAAGATCGCAACATTGCCACCATCGCGGCAGGGTACGTAGGCGTAGCCTCGGTGGACAAGGATGTCCTCGGGTTCGGCCAACTCTCGAAAATTCACTGTCTCGCTCACGAGCGCCGTGCCGAAATCGCGCTGAGGCGAAGGCGGTGGCGAAATGCCGCCCTGCCGGGCGACCCTGGTCAGCTCGGCCAGTCTAGCCCGCGGGATTACCTGGCGGACGATGTTGCCCTTCACCGTGCCGGCGATCGCAACCACGAAGTCGGGCGCGTCCAGTCGGATGCCATGATCGAGCCAATCGCCCGACGAGGCTGTGGGCAGCGCGCCCAAACTCACCCAGTTTTTTCCGTAGTCGAGAGAGGCATAGATTTCCCGTTCTTCGGTGTAGGTGGAATAAAGCACGGCGCCATAACCGATATTGATGAAATCGTCCGCCGAACCGCGGAGCACAGCCACATTTTCCCACCGCTCGCCCAAGTTGCCGCTGCGGTAAACTCGGCCGGCCTGATCGGCCTGCAGAACATAGGAGGCACCCAAGTATTCGGTGGCGAAAAGCGCACTGTCGCCCAGCTTCTGCTGCCGGTTCCAAGTGCGGCCGTCGTCGGTGCTCTTGAAGACCGACCCCTCGAAGCCGTTCAAGACAATGCCGTTTCCGACCCGCATGAAACGATAGAGCGCATCGCTCGAAACGATCCCGAGGTCGACCCAAGTCGCGCCATCGTCCGTGGAACGATAGACGTGACCGCCGTCGGAATCCGTGTCGTTTGTGAGCAGCGTGCCTGTCTGGGTCACCATGAGCCCGTAGGCGGCGGCCGCACCCACGCGATTGCGGTTCGGCGCGGCTGGACGCAGTTGCCGCCAGGTTCCGCCGCCGTCTCCGGTGCCAAAGATCTCCGCGCGATCTGTCAGCAGGTAGAACGCCTGACGGCCGCGGGCCGCGAGGCAGGTGATGGCATCACGCGTGGGAGAGGCGATCTCGTGCCAGTGCGCTCCGTAATCGGAACTCAGAAAAATCCGACCAGGATCCGGTTTTCGCGTGGCACAGACCACTGTTCCGTCACCAAGATCACAAATCGCATCGATTCGACCAGCAGAGCCCAGCGATTGAATTTCCCAGGAAGAAAACGAGGCCCGAATTGCCGCTTCGTCGAGTCCGGTCGCGCCTCGAAGCAGAGCCGCGGCACCACAGAGCAGGAGCAACAGGCAGCATTTCATCGACCTACCAGTAACGCCAGTAGACCACCACCCACGAGACGGCATAGATGCTGAACCATAGCTTCAGATTTGCATACCATGGCCGGCGCACGCCCTCATCGTAATGGGCAAGGATCGAAGGTTTCCAGTGGAAGGGTTCACACTTCTCAGGCGGAGGCGGCTCCGTGAGAAGCGAGACCAGTACAATGGCAACCATGATGATCACTTCGGCAATGAAAGCCTGGTAGAACCAGTGGAGATTCCAGCCCAAATGGTAATTCAAAAGCACAACACCGCCCTGGATCACGAAGCCACCGAGCAGGCCAAACAGTGCTCCGGCGTTGTTGGTGCGCTTGTAGAGAATCCCCAGAAAGATAACTGAAATGATCGGAGTTGAGAGAAATGTGATGCTCTGCTGGAAATAGAGGAAAATTCCACCGAACTTCACGATCAGCGGAACCGTCAACCCCGCGAGCACGAGCGTGACGCAGGACGCGATTCGCCCAACCCGGATCAGATCCAGATCGCCCACGCCGGGTCGGAGGGGCCGGTAGATGTTCAATGAAAAGATTGTGGATGTCGAGTTGGCGAGTGCGCTCACCGTTGACATGACCGCTGCCAGAAATCCGGCGAGGACTATTCCACGCAGGCCCCAATCCGGTGAAAAATGTTTCAATGCAAACGGGAACGCCAGGTCGGGTGTCGCCAGGGCTGGTGCCTGCTTCATCACATAAATGTAGTGCCAGACCACAAGACCCACGAGGCAGGTCACCAGCGGCCGGAGAAATCCGATGAACCCGGCAAACACGATGCCCATGAGACCATCCCACGTCGAGCGTGCGGCAAGCACGCGCTGGATCATCACTTGGTTCGTGGCCTGATAGAAGATGAACAGTCCAAGCGATCCGGCGATGAGCCCCAGCATCGGCGCAATGCCGTCGCCCGGCGGCCGGTACAGATGAAAGCGATCCGGAGCCGCGAGTTCCATGGCCCTCCACCCTCCCGGCACATGCTTCAGGGAAACCCAAAAGAGAAGCAGCCCGCCACCCACCAGCATCGCGCACTGCACCGCATCGGTGTACATGACCGAAATGTACCCGCCCTTGATGGTATAGGCCGCGACAAGCGCGATCGTCGCCCAGAGAATGAGATGAAGGTTCCAGCCAGTGAGATCTGAGAGCGCCAGCGCGCCTCCGTAGAGCACGGGCGGCATAAAAATGAAAATGTACGCAAACAGCATCGTGTAGCTGTAGATGCGCCCGGCGGCCGGTCCGAAGCGTTTCTCCAGAAACTCCGGCATCGTCGAAATACGGTTCTTCAAGTAAATCGGGATGAAAAAGACCATCAGCAGCGTGTAACACGGCAGGGCAAAAATCTCCCAGTTCGCAATGCTGAGTCCGTGTTGAAAGGCGGCTCCGGCAGTTCCAACAATCTGTTCACTCGATACGCTTGTCGCAACGAACGCCGCGCCAATAATCCACCATGGGAGCCGTCCCTTGGTGAGGAAGTAGTCGTCGGCAAGCCTCTTTTCCTTGCGGCCCGCAAACATCCCCACGATGACAACGAAAAGGATTGATCCCCCAATGATCAGAAGATCGAGGTTCGATAGCTGGAAAACCATGACGATTTCCAATCAGGGAAGAACCCGGTAGGCTTTGACGCGATGAAAGGCCTCTTCACGTCGGAACCCCTCGGCGTATTTACAACCACAGTTTAGTCCACGAAAGCGCGCCATCACGTCGAGCATGTCCATG
Source organism: Opitutaceae bacterium (assembly GCA_015075305.1). Classification (NCBI taxonomy): domain Bacteria; kingdom Pseudomonadati; phylum Verrucomicrobiota; class Opitutia; order Opitutales; family Opitutaceae; species Opitutaceae bacterium. The sequence goes on from JABTUS010000002.1 coordinate 156,433, forward strand.
ATGTCAGCGTCGGAATGCTCCTTCATCGATGCGAGCTGGCTCACATGCCTGCTCAGCATCGCACGCTTGGTCTCCATGACATCCGTGATGTCCACATACTCCTGAGGCACGAAGTTGATGCCGCTGGGATGGTCCATGTAAAACACCTGACTCAGGCCAAATCGGCATGGCGGGCGCTTCGGTCCGGGAATGTTGGGCAATCCCTTCTGATGGTAGGCATCAAACACAAGCTGCCCAACGTAGCGATGATCCGGATGGTAATCATCCGGACTGTGTGTCAGAATGATGTCTGGATCCGCTTCACGAAGAATATCTATCATCAGATTCCGCTGTGCCTCGTTCGGATAGACACACTCATCATCCACCCCGCCCCAGATCAACTTGGCGCCGATCAAGTCGGCGCCGGCTTGGGCTTCGGCGTGTCGTGTAGCCGCGAGTTCGGCGGGTCTTGCGTGCAGATCTCCCATGTTGCCGCTCGTAAAGCACGCATGAAAAATCCTGTGCCCTTGGCGCGCGTACTTGGCCAGGGTGCCGGCACAAAAAATTTCTATGTCGTCAGGGTGAGCCGCAACAGCGAGAACGTTCATGAACAAAAGGGCCGGCAGGCGAATGCGCTCTGCCGGCAATAGAGGGGGATGTCTGGTTTTTAGAACTCCAATGTGTTGGTCACAGCCCAAGCGGATCCAACCTTGATTCGGTAGGCGGCAGGCGTGCCGTCAGGCTGGGTATTGATTGGGATCAGCTTGTTCTTTCCGAATGCGTTGTCCACATTCAGTTGGATTCGCCAGGTGAGCTTCGTATTGATCTTCTTCGAATAACCAATCCAGACGTTGACATTGGTGTCGCGTGGTCCCCAGTAGGGATGCTCGACATCATAGGTCTCGGACTTTATTCCAGCGATGGTTGCATAGACTGAGGGATAGCCGATCGCGATCTTGTCCTGCCACTGGTACGAACCACCGATATTGAAGCCTTTGAAACGGCCGCTGGTAAACCGATAATTGGTTATTAGATTGAACCGCCATGGGCGCAGTTCGGCGTTGTTGGTTCCATTGAGAAGCTGGCTCAGCGACCAAGGGCTCCACACATTCGCATCCCACTGATCCTTCCATGTTGAGCGGCTGGTGCCTGATGTGCGAAGCAATTGACCGCCCGCACTTGTGAAGTAGGCATTCTCGGCCTCAAGGAACGCCCGAGTGCTCGAACCACCGATATTTGTCTGAACAGCCTTCGTCTTTGCAGCATTCAATGTGATATCCCAGTTGTCAGTCGGCTTGAGGTAGAGTTCATACTCATATCCTTTCGACTCATTGTCACTGGTTGCAGTCATGCCATCCGGAAGAAACCCGCCGAGGCCTGCCGTCCATGGCTCATTGTAGTTATTTTGCCAGCGGTAGTCAGACATTGCGGCTTGGCTGCCAATCGGCATTTTCCACGCTTCCCAAAAGGCGGGATTGGTGATGAAAGGCGAACTGAGTGTGGCCTGAACTGCGGCCTTCTGATCGGCGATGTCCTGTGCCGTCTGAGTAAATACACCATTCACATTGGTGCCATAGTTGTAGCTGGATCCCGCATACTTTGGATCGCCCGTCAGACCCGCCTCGAAGCGTTTTGCGGCGACCCACGTGCGCACCACAAGACTTCCTGCAAGCCATGCATTGGCCACATTGTAGTTGGCACCGGTGGACAGCGACTCATACTTCGTAACCTTGAGCGCAATCCGGCCATTCATTGCTGAAAGCATGACTCCATAATCCTTCGTTTCACCCGAGGGCGGAGCAATGGGCACGTTCATGATGTCCACACGGCTGGAGGCGGGTACAAAGTTCTTCGACTTGTTGGCAAAGAGACTGATATTAATGTCGGTCGGCAAACGTCGGCGAATGAACATGGGAGTATGCACCACTACACTGTAGCTCCGAGTCTGGCCCTTTATGGTGTTGAAGGGTTTCTCTGGAAGCACATACGAGGGGTCCTGCTCGTTTACTGTGCCGTAGTTCGTTGTCGGCTGAACCTTGGAATAGGACTTTGCGGTATCCTCGCGCCAACCATAAGTGGGAATGACGGTATTGTCGAACAGCGAACCCTGGTAAACAAGTATCCTCGATGCCAGGGAGCTTCGCCGTTTGACGGAGCTGGTGAGCAGGGAGTCCATGTCGGGCTCGAAATAGAGCGTGTCCACCGGAAGATTGACCCAGCCGACGTAATTGGCGGGATTCTCCGACTGAGTGGAATTCGTGCGCCTCCACGGATCAAACCAAGTTGCCGCCGGGTTTACGTAACCGTTCGCAGCCGGATCGGTTGGCTTGTTCCATCGGGAATTGAACACCCGCAGTTGCGAACCCGATGCTGGACGCTGGTCAACCGAAACGGCATTGAGGTTACTGCCTTGAGCTGAGGTGGCATTCGCAAGACTCGAACCAAGATAGCTGATGGTCTGGAACCAACGGTAAGGATCAAGCGCACTGCCAATGATTGCATCCGGGTCGGCTGTGGCACCCAGAGGAGCAAAGGCGGAGCTTGCCGCGCTCCGCAACTTGCTCTTGTAATCGGTTTCATTGTAGACGCCGGTAAGCGTATGACGTCCAATGATCTTGGTTAGCCATGATTCACGCAGAACGTCCGTGGCCCGAAATTCGGCAAATGCGGTCGCGCGTTTGGATTCGCGGCGACTGCCGGAATCGGAGCCACCATAATATGTCGAGGTGGTGATGAATGGGCGACCCACATTCGGATTGGGTGAGCCATCTCCCAAGACCGTGTTTATGTCGACCGTGATGGCACCGTCAGTTCCATTGTATGGATTATAGTCATTCAGATAGTGATGCTGCTTGTCGTAAACGAGCTCTATGCCCAGGCGGTTTTCGAAGTAGGTCTGGCTCAGGTGAAGGTTGATTGCCTCAAATTCCTGACGCGTCAACCGATTCGGGCCCGAGATGCCCTTGTTGTAGAAGTCAAAGATTGAGGAATCGGTAAGGCTGGCATTCTTGTAAGCGCTGGCGAACGGGAGCTTCGCCGCCGCGGCCGCCTGTTGCTGCTGGGTAATAACAAGCAGCCCGTTCGTCGGCATGCCTTGGATGCTCTTGTCAATGGTTCCGTTAGGCGCGAGACCATACTGCTGACCGACATAGAACATGCCTGGAGCGCGGAATGGACCGCTCTGCGTACTGGAAGACGGATCAGGGAAAATCGCGTAGCTTCCCTGGTAAAGGCCTGTCAACCATGGCTGGAAGTTGGGACTGCTTGCCGTCATTGAACCAGAGTTGGCAACGTCCGCGAAGTAGTAGTTGGCGTAGTTGAAATCAAAGGTCCTCTTCGCAAGATTCAGATGCTGATACCCTGCTGTGTTTGCAGGCATCGTTCCGGTCGCGAACCAGGGAGTTATCCGATCGACCGGAGGCATCGTGTAGGGATTGCGCGCCTTGACTTTCCCCGTTTCAAAATTGGCGCGCAGAGACGTGCTGATCGACTTGGTATTGAGAAACTTCGGGTCGTAGCGAAGCGCTCCATAAACGCGCTTGTTGTCGGAAAACGAGGGCTTTTGCTGAAAATAGGTGTAGTCCTTGAGCAGGTCGACCCTCATGGCCAACTCGTCCTTCAGAAGAACCTGATTCTTATCCAGCGCGAAGCGCCAGCTGCCATGGCTGCCATAACGTCCGGTAATTGAACCGTTGCTCTTCCGCAGATCAGCCTGCTTTAGGCTGGAATTGATGAGACCCGCTGGGCTGCCCAATCCGAAAAGGATGGAATTGGCGCCGCGTTGGATTTCGATTGTATCGACATTGTACGCGTCCCACGGGATGTCGGACGATTCAAATTCGCGCGTATTGTCCGCAGCACTGAGCCCGCGGATGCGCGTATTAAGATCCGGTCGCGCCATTTTTCCCCACTCGTAAACGGTCTGACCCGCGCCGTTGCCACCGAAGTTGCCATAGAGTCCTCCCACTTCGGTGCCGGTCGTCATCGTCAGGAGGCTCTGGGTATTCGTCGCCCCTGTATCCCTCAGAAACTGCGAAGTGACGATCTGAAGGGCTGAACCAATGTCATCAACGTTGGAACGAATGCGAGTTCCAGCCAGGGTGGTCTTCGCCCGATAGCCTGTCTGGGCCTCTCCGTAGACATTGAACGGCTCAAGACGGACTGTCGCATCTTCCGATGATTCGGTGTCCTCCGTCGATGCGACGTCGGCAGCAGTAAGCGGCCGAGCGGGTGTCGTGGAGGCGGACCCCGATCCGGGGCTTGCAGCTTGACCCGATAGGGAGACGGCGGCTGCCGCCGACGCAAGTAGCGCGCAGAGCGGCTGCAGGAATTGCCTGAATCCAAGTATGTTGTTCATTGGGCAGTGGGGTGTCTGGGTTTTGAAATCTCAATCAGCACAAGCGGTCACGCATGTGTGATGATTTCCTGATGAGAATGCCAGTTTCCAGGCACAACGGCTACGCCTCAACTCTCAAACGCTGACACTATTATCTCACCTCGCAATTTCAGCCCAGAGACTGACCACCGCACGCGGAACAAATCACTGGATGGGTCGCAAAAAAGCGGACCCGTGTGAGCTTCCCGCCTCAAGATTTGCCCAAGTTTGCGCACTGTGTCAGGAGTTCAACGCAAGCACCTTCATCCTGCCTTGCCATTCGAAATCGACGATGAAAGCCTCTCGAAACATCGATGCCCCTGCAACGCGAAGAAATTCAGTTCGCCTCAAACAGCACCCTTCGCATTCTCCGTTGGAACCGGAGCGTTGATCGTGTTGAAATCGTGCAAGGCGCGGGCCGGTCCGTGCCAATTTCAGGCCATGGCGATCACTGGCACTATCATCGAGCACAGGAGTTGACTTTCATTCAGCGTGGTTCAGGCACGCGTTTCGTCGCGGATCACATAGAACTTTTTGAGGCGGGCGACCTGCTGCTGATCGGCGCGAATGTGCCGCACTATTGGCACCAGCGGAGCGTTTCGTCCGGTCTGGCCATTCAATGGGATTTTCCCTTCGATCACGGCATTTGGAGCCTCGGGGAGACGGCATCGCTGCGCAGGCTCGCCGATTTTTCACTGCGCGGTCTTCATTTTGAGGGCAGGACCGCGGAAGTTGCGCGCCGCCAGATGGAAGAACTGCAGAATCTCACCGGTCTCGCGCGCCTGGCTCTCTTTCTGCAGATTCTCGACGGGCTCGCTCGTGCGCCTGGCAGGGAAGTCCGGCCGTTGTCCGCCCGCCCGTTTGCACTGACGGGTTCAGCGGAGCACCAGGAGGCAATTCGCCAGGCAGTCAGCTATATTCTCGCCCACTTTCATCAGCCGATCGGGCTCTCCGAACTGCTGCGTCTAACCAGCATGAGCCGAGCAACCTTTGCGCGGCAGTTTCGCCGTCATGCCGGCAGATCGTTCTCGACGTTTCTCAACCAGGTAAGACTACAGGCTGTCTGCCGCGCGCTTCGCGACACCACCGAGCTGGTCGGAAACATCGCGCTCGACAATGGATTCAGCCAGCTCTCATTCTTCAATCGGCTCTTCCGTCGCGAATTCGGCTTGTCTCCCAAGGAATTCAGGGAAACAAAATCGAAAACCCGTGCGCTGCCAGACAGCCCGATTGGCCAGTAGTGGAGGAGGAATGGCTCCCTCGATGGGAACAAGGCACCAATTGCAGCCATCAATGAAATCCCTTCAACGCACTCCTTCCGGCAAGGTCAATCACTTGTCCCCCACAATCTGCCTCGTCTTGCTTTGGTGCACCTGCTCGTTTGGTGATCCCATCCCTGCGACAGAAGGGATCAGCAAGGACACCCTTGAAGGCATCGTGATGCCAGGTGCAGCCCTGGCGAAGCTCGCAGGAGGCATGCAGTTTGTTGAGGGGCCCGTATGGTTGAATGGAGCGTTGGTTTTCAGCGACATTCCTGCGAACACGCTTTGGAAATGGTCGGCGTCGGACGGTCTCACCGTTTTTCGGAAGCCAAGTGGCCACGCAAACGGCAACACGCTTGATCGTGCTGGCAGGCTGATCACCTGCGAACATTCCAACCGACGCGTAAGCATTCTGGAGGCGGATGGAACCGTGCGCACCCTTGTTGAACGCAGCAATGGTCGGCGGTTCAATTCACCGAATGACGTTGTCGTAAAATCAGACGGCAGCGTATGGTTCACCGACCCCTCCTACGGCCTCCCGTCCCCTGAATCCCGGGAACAGGCGCTCAATCAAGTCTACCGTTTGGATCCAAGGACCGGCAATGTTGCGATCGTGGCAAGCGACTTCGACATGCCCAACGGGCTCTGTTTCTCCCCAAACGAAGATCTGCTCTACGTCTCGGATTCCGGCAGTCCGCGGCACGTGCGAGTTTTCACGGTCAACCCGGATGGTACGCTCGCCGGTGGTCGGGTATTCTGCCGCATCGAGGTCGGTGTGCCCGACGGAATCCGCTGCGACGCCAGCGGCCGTCTCTACGTCAGCGCCGCGGATGGCGTTCACGTTTTTTCTCCCAGTGGTGCGGAGACGGGTAGAATATTCGTACCGGAAACAACGGCGAACCTCTGCTTTGGCGGTCCTGATGGCAGGACACTTTTCATCACGGCGAGCACTTCACTCTATTCCATCAAACTGCGGACCGCAGGGGCAGGATGGGGCAGATAGGCAATCGCGCACACCGACCACAGTGTAGTCGACGAGACTGTGCAGGACATACTTCAGAGGTCTTGCGGCGAAGCGGCCGAGCAAGGTCGCCGAGGATGGATTCCGTCCTGTTCAGGCAAGTCCGCGTCTGATACCTGAGACAACAATATCAACGATTGAGCGAAAAGTCGTAGAGGTTGTGAGGTATCCCCGATATGGTTGGTGCGGCATCTGTCGCAGACACATCACCATCCATGTCCAGCTTGAACAACTACCGCTTTTCCTTTGGTCCTTGGAACATCAGTGAGGGCTCCGATCCGTTTGGCCCCATGACACGGGCTGCAGTCGACATCGAATCCAAGTTCGCACTTTACCGTCCGATGGGTTTCGAAGGCGTGCAGTTCCACGATGATGACGTGGTTCCTGACATCGACAGTCTGACACACGCACAGGTGCTGGCGAAGGCGGCCGGTGTGAAGAAGGCATTGGACAACCAGGGCCTCGCCGCAGAATTTGTGGCGCCAAGACTTTGGTTCGCACCGCAGACCATTGATGGAGGCTACACATCCAATTCAGCCGCCGACCGTCAATATGCGATCGACCGCTCATTGCGCTCGATCGACATGGCCCGCGCCATCGGCACAAAAGCGATTGTGCTGTGGCTTGCGCGTGAAGGAACGTACGTTCGTGAGGCCAAGAATGTCGTCACCGCCTACCAACGTCTTCTCGAAGCTGTCAACAGGATGCTGGCCTACGACAAGACCATCGAGGTTTGGATCGAGCCGAAACCCAACGAACCCACCGACCTCGCATTTGTGCCGACTGCCGGTCACGCGGTATCGCTGGCCTACGCGTCTGACGACCAGAGTCGTGTGAAGATCGTCATCGAAAGCGCGCACGCCATTCTCGCCAATCTTGACCCTGCGGATGAAATGGCCTTCGCGCTCGCTCATGACAAACTGGGCAGCATTCACCTGAACGACCAGAACGGGCTGAAGTACGACCAGGACAAGAATTTTGGAAGCGCCAACCTTCGCGGAGCCTTCAACCAGGTCTTGGTGCTCGAAGAGCATGGGTATGGCCGACGCGGCGAATTCGTGGGCTTGGATGTGAAGGCCATGCGCACGCAGCGCGGCTCTCCGGTCATTGATCACCTGAAGACCACGCGCCAGATCTTTCTTGATCTCGTCACAAAAGTCCGAGCGTACGACCGCAGGCGTGTCGAAGACTTCCGTGCGGCGCGAGACTATGAGGGCTTGGAGCTCTACACGCTCCAGCATCTTCTAGGCGCCCGCTAGTGTTCTGTTGCTGAAATGACTAGACTTAAAAGTCGTTATCGTTCAACCTGCAAGCATGAGCAGGAAACCGACGATTCTGACGGTCACGGCAGACCAACGTGGCGTTTTGGAGCGCTGGGTGGGCGCGCACGGTACGCCCCAGCAGGTGGTGAAGCGCTGCCGGATCATTTTGCGCAAGGCCGAAGGGCTGGACGATGCCACGATTGCGGAGGAGCTGGAGGTGAACCGGCACACCTGCCGGCTGTGGCGCCAGCGCTTTGTGTCCGCAGGTCCGCAAGGATTGTGGGACGTGGCGAATGGCCGCGGGCGCAAGCCGCGCCGAGGGCTGGCGAAAAGGATCGTCGAAGCGACGCTGCACACGAAGCCGCCGGGGCGGACGCACTGGAGCGCGCGAACCCTGGCGAAGGCGCAGGGCGTGCATGCGAGCACAGTCGCGCGTATCTGGCAGGAGCATGGGTTGCAGCCGCACCGACAGGAGACGTTCAAACTCTCCCGCGATCCACAGTTTGTGCCCAAACTGCTCGATGTGGTGGGCGTTTACCTCAACCCACCGCAAAACGCGGTGGTGCTCTGCGTGGACGAGAAAAGCCAGATTCAGGCGCTGGATCGCACGCAACCAGGCCTGCCGCTGAAGCGCGGTCGCTGCGGCACCTGGACGCACGACTACGTGCGCCATGGCACGACCACGCTGTTTGCCGCATTGAACGTGGCCGCCGGCAAGATCAGCGGCCACTGCTTCCCGCGCCACCGGCACATCGAGTTCCTGAAGTTCCTGCGACAAATCGACGCGGAATATGCCGAGGCGGACGAGCTCCATCTTATCGTCGACAATTACGGCACCCACAAACACGAGCGGGTGCAGCGCTGGCTCGCCCGGCGTCCACGCTTCAAACTGCACTTCATTCCCACCAGTTCGAGCTGGCTCAATCTGGTGGAGCGCTGGTTTGCCGAACTCACCGGCAAGGCGGTGCGTCGCGGCAGCTTCTCCAGTGTTCCCGATCTGATCAACTCGATCACCCGCTTCATCGAGCAATGGAACCAGGAGCCCACGCCATTTGTTTGGACCGCCAAGGCGGAGGACATCCTTGCCAGGATCGAACGCTGTCGTCGCCGGCTCGAGGCCATCCAGCCCGGTTGCACCCGGCGAAAGCCGCGCAAGAAGGCCGCATGATATATGTATAGTCATTTCCGCGACAGAACACTAGTGCGGGCTGGCGCTTGCGGCAATCCCTCCCGGCCAGTGAATCGAAAGCTACGCTTTGGAATGATCGGAGGCGGACGCGGAGCATTCATTGGCTCAGTCCACCGCTTGGCCGCATTGATGGATGGGAAGGCTGAGCTCGCCGCCGGCGCGTTCTCCAGCGATCCCGCCCGCTCGCGTGCATCGGGTGCCGACCTTTTCCTTTCACCGGACCGCGTCTACGGCAGCTATCACGAGATGATCAAGGCCGAGGTCGAGCAGCCTGCGGAGAGAAGGCTCGATTTCGTGGTGATCGTCACGCCCAACCATGAACATTTTCCACCGGCAAAGCTGCTGCTTGAATCCGGCTTCAATGTGGTCTGTGACAAGCCCGTGGCGTTCAGTCTGGCCGAGGCTCGCAGGCTCCGTTCCATCGTGCGTCGCACGGGCAAGGTGTTTGTGCTCACCCACAACTACACGGGTACCGCCATGGTGAAGCAGGCCCGCGCCTTGGTTCACTCGGGCCACCTCGGTGTCATTCGCAAAGTCGTGGTGGAGTATCCGCAGGGCTGGCTCGCAACCAAGCTTGAAGCCAGCGGCCAAAAACAGGCGTCCTGGCGCACCGATCCAAAGCGAAGTGGCGCGGCTGGAAGCATGGGAGACATAGGCACTCACGCCGAAAATCTCGCGCGTTACATCACAGGTCTGCGCATTGAGTCGCTCTGCGCCGATCTCACCGCATTTGTTCCCGGCCGACGGCTCGACGATGACGGCAATATCCTGCTGCGATTTCACGGCGGTGCGCGTGGCGTGCTCCTCGCTTCGCAAATCTGCATCGGCGATGAGAACGCCTTCAACATCCGAGTATACGGTGACAAGGCCTCGTTGGAATGGCACCAGGAGTACCCAGGCGATCTCGTGGTCAAATACCCCGACCGACCGCGCGAGCTCTGGCGTCATGGCAATTCGTACCTCGACCCGCGGGCAGCCCGTCTCACCCGGGTCCCACCCGGCCATCCCGAGGGCTATCTGGAGGCTTTTGGAAACATCTACCGTGAGGCATTCCGCGCGATTGCCGCTGAGGTTGAGGGCCGAAAACCGCCCAGGGATCTGGATTTTCCCACGATCGAGGACGGCGTTGACGGCATGATCTTCATCGAGACCGTGGTGAAATCCGCCAAACACGGCGCTCGCTGGGTGAAGTTCCCAGCTTAGCGACAGGACCATGAAGCAGTCACTTCCAGCCCGGACACACGGGAGCCAAGGAAGTGAACGACTGTCATCCTTCAGCGCCAGCAGCCATGCCATCTGTGACGAGCGCTTGCCAGGTCTTGTTTGACGACCTGCGCGACCCTTTACCGGGAAACAGTAGGCATATGCCCGTGAGGCGCACGCTACTCCCGCGCTGCGATCAATTTTTTCGCCGCAAGGAATTTTTCGATCGATTCCGCGACAAGGCGATTGCCTGCGGGAGTCAGATGCACGCCATCGCTGGCAATGTATCGCGCGGGACCGTGCAGTTCCATCAAGTCGCGCAGGAAGCGGTCCAGATCGAACAGCGGCAGCCCGAGCTGTTGAGCCAGCTGACGCGTGCGCTGGCGGTACCGTTCCACCTCCTGATCCAGTCCTCCGCGCTCAAGAAAATAGGGCTTTCCGCCGTCGACATGCCAGGAGTTTATGACGGGAGGAAAGGTCAGCAGCACCATCTTCCCGCCGCTCGCGATGACCGCGCGGTGGATGGCGCGCAGGTTGCGCTCATAATCGTCGAGCGTAACGTTGCGAACTCCTTCTGTGGCGTCGTTGCCACCAAACTCCACGAGCACCAGTCCCGGTCGGTGGCTGAGCACGTCGGTTTCCAGGCGCCGCAGGCCTTCGCTCGATGTGTTCCCGTCACCGCCGGCATTGATCAGCGTCACGCGGTGGCTTCCGTTCTCGCGATACCTGGCCGAGAGCAGTTCAACCCAGCCCAGACCTTGGGGCACGCCATAACCATGCGTGATCGAATCGCCAAAGGCCACCACGCGCATCTCTGCGCTTGGTGGTGCACTGACGTGATGGCAGCCGGCTCCGCAGGCAAGAAAGCCAGCAAACAGGAAAACGATTCGGATCAGCGGAGTCGTGCGGAGCATTCCACAATGAGGGAGCACTGGAGTTTCAAATTCAATTTCAGGCGCTTGAGCACGGTGGTGAGCGCATGGAGGATCGAAAAATCATGATCTCGGCGGGCGGGCGTCGCGCCAGCCCTTCCGGAGTTTCGCTGTCAGTTCGCGGACAATTTTCGCATTCTCCGGCCTGGCGGCAATATTCTCATTCTCCGCAGGATCAAACTCGTGATCGTAGAGCTCCGTCGTCACGATTTTCTCCATGGCGTCGAATGGGCACCAGATCGTGAAACGGTATCGGTCCGTTCGCATGGAGTAGCCCATCAAACCATTTTCCGGGTAGCGATCGTAGCCCGGCGGATTGGGAATCGCCAGCGGGACCACGTTATGCGGCTTCTCGAGTTTCTGTCTCCAGTACTGGGTGAACGCGGCTGACTTCCATGGCAGGTCAGGATCCGACAGCAGCGGCGCAAAGCTGCTGCCCTCAAGGTTCTTCGGTCGCGGCAGCCCGGTCAGTTCGCACAGGGAGGGATACATGTCCACAAACTCCACCAGGGCATTCGTATGCTTTCCCCGGGACTTCATTCCGGGCGCGCTGACGACCAGCGGGGCGCGAGCAGACCCCTCGAAATTCGTCAGCTTCGCCCACAGGCTGTGCTCGCCCAGGTGATAGCCGTGATCGCCCAGCAGCACGACAATCGTATTGCCGGACAGGCCGAGCCGGTCGAGCTCCGCAAGGATCCGCCCAACCTGCGCGTCAATGAAGCTGATGCAGGCATAGTAGCCATGCACAAACCTACGGCGCAACTCGACGGGGATGACTCCATCCTTCGGAACATCCGAAAACGCGCGAAATTCATTCCAGGACACCTGCAACGCGATTGGGGGCGCATCCTTCGGAGGAAAGTTGTTCTCAGGCAGGGTGAGCTTGGATGGATCGTAAAGTTCCCAGTATTTCTTCGGCGCGATTAAAGGCGTGTGTGGCTTTAGGAAGCCGACTGCCAGAAAGAAAGGCTGGCTGTTCCCCACTCCAAATTTCTGCCGCTCCTTGAAGTCATAGAGCGAACGAATGGCTCGGTCGGCGATCTCTCCATCAGCGAGCACATTGTCGGGCAGATCCGGGGATTCCGCCAGAAATCCGCGGACGATCGTGTTGAGATAGTCATCAACCTGGGCACCCGTCTTCTTTTGCGTCGCGGCATACACGCGGCGAGCCTCGGCAATCCCGGCGTCCGTATAGTAGTAGCGCGGCTTCGGGCGCCATGCGGGCACACTCCATGACGGCGGATCATCCATCCGGTTGGCATCGGATGGCGCATCAATCAAGCCCGGACCGAAGGCGGCGTGAAACACCTTGCCTATGCCCTCGCTGTGATAGCCGTGGTTCTTGAACTGTTGCGGCAGGGTGACAACGTCGGGCACGCGTTCGCGAAAATGGGTTGTCAGATTGTAAACCCGGGTTGTGTCGGGTCGAAGCCCTGTCAAAAAACTGGCTCGGGACGCGTTGCAGATGGCCTGCTGACAATACGCCCGGTCGAAAACCATGCCGCGCGCTGCAAGGCGGTCGATGTTCGGCGTGAGCACTTCCCGATTTCCATAGGCTCCGATCTGCGTGCCGAGATCGTCGGCCACGATGAAAAGCACATTCGGACGATCCGCAGCAACCATGTCGGCGGCGGAAATAAGCAACGTCGCAATCAATGACACGAGCGGGACGAGTCTCATGGTAAGCAGTGTTTCATTTCTTGGTCCATATATTGCAGCAGGCCCTCGTCGCCAAATTCCCGGTCATGGAGGCAGGCCGCCTCCCGCACAATCCCCAATATGTTGCCAAGGTATTTCCGTGGGGCGTTTAGATGGAGACTCCACAGAGCGGGATTCTGCTTTCTCACCAGCGGTAAATAGTGATTCCGGTACTCCACCACCTGTTCGATTGCCGCTCTCAGAAGCCTCCGCGACTGTGCAACCTGTCGCTGACGCATATCCGGCTCACTGGTATTTCGCGCGGCATTCGCAAACACGAGGGCCTGATGATAGTCCCGGTGCAGCCGCACCAGAGCCTGGGTGGCTCGGGCCAACTCATGCAGATGCTGAATCTCCACCGCATCAGGCGCCGTAACCACGGCCTCCGCCAACAGCCGCTCGGCACGATCAGCAATGTCGATCTCCTTCGTAATCGAGAATCGCTTCAGCCATTTCCGCTGGGTCGATGACGTCACACGGCGGAGTTCCTCCGGTTGGGGAGCCTGGGGCATGGTGAACGAAAACGTGATCCACTGGGCGATGCCGGCTACTTCCTCTTCCGACAGCCCAGCATTTTTCAAAGCCGACATGTCGGTCGACCATGGCTTGAGGTATTCGCCCCAGCGGAAAAAATCCACGCTCTCGATACAGTCAGGCTTGGTCTCCAGATAAAACGCCTCAGTGATCTTGTGAGTGCCTTGGAGTGCCTGGAATACCTTTTGCCCGGCCGAGGGACCATACTTGGCCTGACACCAGTTCCGCATATACCGATTCCCGTCCAGGTCCGGATGCCAGCAACCGACCTCGACACCGGCTCCTTGCAGCATCCCGCCAATCATGCCGCCTCGAGCATATCTCTGCAGCGTCTGCAAGTGGATGGGCAGTGACCAGCTCAGGTGGCTCAGGATGGGCGAAACAGGCGAGACTATCCCCGGCCCGTCCGCTTCGTAATGCTGGAAGAAAAAAATGATCGGCACGCCCTGCCCCAGGATCTCACTGTCCGGGGCCAGCCACGACTGGCAATCGCTCCCCGGTGGTGAGCCCAAGGACAGGAAGAACGCTTCCACCTCGGGCCCAAGGCGTTGCTTGAGCTCCCGGAGCACCGCCACCCTGTCACCATGGAATTCCGGATGATGGATCGGGATGAAGTGCTGCAGGGCGGCCGGGCAGGTCATGAACCGGATCGTGGGTTTCACTGCGCGCGCAGTCCGGATGATCAATTCCGAATAGTCGGAGATCCGTTGCAGGTAGGGGTATTCCTTGCATCGGGCGCAGCCGCAGACCAGTTCGCCTCCCACGTCGGAAAGCATGAAGTGCAGGATCTCGATCTCCGGAAAGGTTTCGACGAATTCCTTGACCGCACTCTCCACGAATCGGCGGGTGGCCGGATGAGAGGGACAAAGGTTCCTGCGATCGTTGCCCAGTTCGTGGGCCAGATGGTCTCCAAACGGTTCCGCAAGGATCCCCGGATGAACCCGGGCGATGGCTTCCCGATAAGCCTGCGTCGCCACCCGGCCCGGCGCGAAGTTGAAACTCAGGGGATTCCAAGTGATTGCCGGCATGGCGCCTTGCCTGATGGCATTGGCATACTTCGCATGCAGCCTCCTCTGTTGCCCGAGTATCTGCTCCTCGCGCTTCTCCCCGCCTAGTTCGGGGAAATCCCTGTAACGAAGAAGTTCCTTGGTCGATCCTCCACCCCAGTCGGTGGCCATCGACATGTTCAGACGCCATCGTCCGATCACGTCGGGCGGTTCATCGACAAAGACCATCATCGGCCAGCCGCGATAACGGATGCTGGGCACAAAGCTCTGATCAATCCGTGGCACCCCCCGCCGGCTGCTCCGTTCCTCGAGCTCATGGGCCCCATAGAGCACCCCGCGGTCCACGGGCGATGTGATCAGCAGCATTTCCCGTCGGTCCTGCCTGACCGGCTTGATGATAAAGCCGTCGCCATTCAAAGTCTCGTCGGTCACCTGAAGGCCCGCCTGCTCCGCAAGCGCCGAAACCAAATCGAATTGCCCCGGCGCACCCAGGACAACAATCCGCCCATCGGGCAGCGTTGCGGGAAGCGTCTTCCGACCGGGGTCCACTTCCACGACCACACCGTTGCTCAGCCCCAACTTGACCAAGGCAGAACGCAAGGTTTCAGCCCCGGTTCGGATTGGGGCCGATGCATTGTCAGCTATCACTATGGCCTCGACCCGATCGCCCCAGATCGGTTGCGCCTGCAACTCCTCGCGAGTGAAGCGCAGAACAAAAGGCGAATCGGGATATCCCAGCGGCAGCGTCTGTACGCAACGCATCGGCTCGGAGTAGTCGTAAGACCAACCAACCTTGCAGAGGAGGCAGAACAACCACAGTCCAATGAACGCCCAGACAGCACCAGGCACCTCGGCCCGCATCGACGCAGCCTGCGAACGGCAGCAGGTGGTCGAAGGCAAAGGTGGGCGGAATATCATGAGCATGGGTAGGTTGGACAGGCGATCATAAGTCCCAACGCGCAGCCCGCGGCTTGCGCAGGAGGATTTTCACGACCGCGCCGGGCTTGAGATCAAACTCCACCACCAGGTGGGTTTCACCCGCCGTGTTGCCAACGAGGGTGTAGGGCAGTCCGCCGGTATCGATTTCCGCGGGAGAAGCGTCGCTGGCGATCGGCACGTTCCACAACGCGAGGGCGTACCCGGGGAAAGTGGCCTCGGTCTGCATGTCCAGGGTGAGCGTGAGTCCGGCGGATGCGTCGAAGCGCTGGGTCCGGCGAACCCGAACGTCGGGGAGGACTGTCCGGTGGAGGACGCTGCCCTTTTCCCTGCTCTCGGTCCGGGTGTAATCGAACCACCAGACCGGGTTGGGGCTCTCGCGCTCGAAGCGCACCTGCCGCCGCTGCTCCTCGATGAGGATGAATTCGCACGAAAGCGGATCCTTGAAGGGCAGGCTCAGGGCGGTGGTGGGCACAACCGGGGTCTCGCGCAGCCGCTGCACGGTGGAGAGCCGGGTGCTCCACGGGATCCGGGCTGGCGAGGAAAGCACGCCATGGTGGTTCAACGAGCCATGGGTCCACCAGGCATCGTAGAGCTGGTGTCGGGTCCGGCTGGAATACACGGTGCGCGGCGTCGCCGGGTAGTGGCGGCGGAAGTAATCCACGAAGTCGAGGCTTCGGGCAAAAGCCAGCTTGTACCGCTTGGTGAGCTCGAAGGCGAGCAGGCGCTGGTAACGCTCGACATAAGCGAGCATGGCGGCCGTGTGGTCTCCCGCATAAAAGATCGGGTTGGGATTGTCACCCCACGCGCGGTCGGTGCCTCCGTAGAGCGGGGTCACGATCGCCGGACGGCGATTCATCTTCGCCAGGTTGCGCAGCTCGTCCAGGCCGTCCTCGAGACACTCGACCGTGCGCTCGAAGCGGCCTTCGGCGGCGCTATAGTGCCAGTCCACCGGCCCGAGGAAATGAAATGATCCGCAGAAATCCCACTGGTGGGCCACGACCTCGCCACCGCCCCCCTGACGTATGCGCCGGCTGTCCTCGGGCGAGGAATAATAGGGAAATTCCGGCATGCCGAGCCAGGGCATGCAATTGGCCTCAACGAGGCCGCAGTGGTCGTTGATCCCAAGAGCCGCGAAGGCGCGCGGGTATCCCGGGTCCTCGTTGTGCCGCATCTCGACGCGGACAGCGCGATGGTCGAGCGGATCGGGGATGAACACGCGGGCCTTGGCCAGGCCCTCCCCGTATGCCTGTACGAGTTCCTCGTGCGTGGTGCCCGGCAGGTCCGGCAGATGCGGCACGACAAGGTCACCGAAGCTCCGGTTGTACCCGAGCAATTTCCGACCCGTGGGATTGTCGGGGTTGAATTGGTCCAGCGGCAGACGGTAATCCAGCGGGATTCCCGTGGCATGAAGCGTCGGCTCCGGCGTCAGACTGCCGAACGTGGAAAAGGACAGCACGATGTAAGTCTCATCGATCACCGCAAAGTAGCGGTACTGAACTTCGTTTCCGGTCCGCCATTCCGCGAGGTAGTTCCCAGTCTGCACCGGCCGGTAGCGAAAGACGGCGGCGGCGCCTTCCCGGATGAGCGACGCCGGTTCGGACGGAAGCCGGGCCAGCCACCGTAGGTCGCCTCCCGCCTGGAATGCATCGCCGGGGTCCGCCTGTTCGAGATAGCGCGGGTAAATGCGAAGTTGACCGGCATCGACTTCCGGCGGCAGGTGAAACCGGAACTCGATCGACTCACCGAGGCTCAGGAGCCGGCTCGTCGTGGTCCAAAATGGCTGAGCACCGCTCACCGCGACTTGGAAGGCTGCAACGCCGATCAGGATACCAAGCGCGCACGATAACGAACGGAATCGCAGCGGCGACAAGGCTGACAACGTCCTGTCAGAGGCAGGTGAAGAGGGAAGCGGTGGTGGACCAAACATGCGGATAGGGTTAGTCGACATGAACTGGCACCGGCGCATCCCTTGACTCCGCCTCGGGTCCATCGACCAGCACGGCATTCTCGATGGCATAGAGTCCGCCACCGGTGCCGTGGAGCTTGAATCGCTGCGGCTCTTCCAGCAGGGCGAGATCCGCGGCTTCTGCGAGCCTAACTCTGCCAATCAACTCTCGGTCCACCCAAGCCGCGAATCCATCGCCATCACGACGCAACCTGAGCCGGAATGTGCGGCCGGCGCTCCAGTGCGGTCCGCGCATCGCAGTCAATGGCTTCATCGGTGCACCGGGAGGACAGGAGACGAGTCGGGCTCCCTGGTCCGACAGCTCAAGTCCGAAGGCACCCTCGCGACCGGGACGATCATCTGGTGCAAGCATGAGGAAAGCGTAAGCCTGGTCGCCCCAGCTCGTGAAATCCAAGGTGAGGCTGCCTTGCCTGCCAATCGCGTACTCCACAACTGGCGTGATCTCGCTGAAGCGCGCTACCCTGGTTCCGCCAAAACGGAAGGTGTTGCCCTGCCGGCGGTCCCACGGAACATGGCAGGTGAGGACAGAATTCTTCTGGCTGCTCACACTCCAAGCTACGAGCGTCGCCCAGAGTTCGTCGCCAATCAAGGAAAGGGACCAGGAGTCTGCGGTCGTTCCACCATCCTCGACCGGATTGGTGCCGTTGTTGTAGCCCCAGGAACCGGGCACAACGCGCCAGCTGCTGGGATTCAGCGGGTCGGCGAGATCGAATTCGTAGAGCCGTTGCACCCCTGTTGGATCGTTGATCGATGGTATCTGCCAGGTTGAAAGATATCCCTTGCCGTCGCGTTGGAAACCGCCGCCGCCTTCCTCTTGATTTCGGACAAGGATTGGCGCAGCTGCTATTTGACTGTGATCCAGCGTGGTTTGCAGGTCCGGCAGGATAAGCCCGCGAATTGTGATGTCGCGCTGGCCATGCTGCCAGAGCAGCACGTAATCCCCGGTGGCAGTCCGAGGATAGATTCGGATTCCGATCATGCGGCCATCGCTGCCCTCCTGGCGTGGGAGCCCGGCGTAGAGCACATGCGTGGTTTGCCACGGGCCGGCAAAACTCTTGGTGCTCGAACGCAGTATCCGACCATCGATGTGCTTCCAGTCCACAAAGCCATTGCTTCCATCCGCCGTGGTGTAGGCCAGACAGGGGGTGCCTTCCAAGTCTCGGAATGCGAAAGGATCCCCGGCGTAGGTCAATCCCGTGGCAGTTGGATCGACGAGCAATCCGGTGTTTTCCCACGTGCCGCCAGGACGTTTACGATGGCCGTAAATGCGCGCATAGGATCCTTCTCGGCCGCCTCCGTATTGCTCATCCACCGAATAATACGACGTGAACTGGTAAAGGGTGCCATCCTCGTCGGCCACAACGCCGGAGTTGTTCTGCGGGGCGCAAAGCGGATCGAACTTTCGCTGGTTGCCCGTGCAGATCACCTCGCGGGCCGACCATGGCACACGGCTGACGGGCCCCGCTGCGCGAACGGCGCGAAACGGCCGCGGCATTTCGGCAATGGCCCAGGTACCCTGCAGCTGCACCCCGGCGACCACATCGCAACCAGGTTCCCCACCTGACACAATCTCCACCGAGATCATCTCGCCTGCCTCTACTGCGAGCGGCGGAGACAATAAGGTCCGATATTCCTGCCCAACATCAAGAGGTGGTTGAGTTCTCCCATTCGTGCGCGTGTGCAGGTTGAGCGGAAAGGGATGGACTGGGATGACGGCGCGCTCAGCCCGACGCTCCCCGCGAATGCGCAGTCCCGCCACGATGGGTTGCCGCGTCGGTCCCAAGCCGTTTGCCAGCCTTACATAAAACCCACTGAGCGTGAACGACTCTGTCGCAACATGTTCAAGTATGACCGCCCCCGGCCGCACCTGCGTTCCGGCAAGACGCCCTTCAGGAGGAAAAGATTTCGAACCCAAGACCGGGGATTGCGCATGAGAAGCAGTCACCAGCAATAGACACTGAAGTAGGGAGAAAGCGAGCAAGAGGGGCACGCGGCAGCCTATCAGTTCATGGAGACCGTCTCTCCATCTGAATTCTCAAATAGCAGTACTATCATCTCATCGATGCCACGTGGTGCGGATCTTCGTGACTACCTGACCGTGCCTCCTTGCTTGAGATCGAACCATGAGGTGTACTTGTCACCAAACAAGCCGGCGCTCGAGAAATCACATGCGTTGAATTGCCTTCCGCCGCCATCGGTCAGTCGGGCCAGGATCCACGGTCCTTCTCCAGCAGGTGTTTCGATGGGCTCGATCTTCAGGCCATCGAGCGTGAGAGCGATGGGCTGCTCTTGCTGGCCGGCGTTGTATCGGGCATCGCAGGAGAAGAGGATCGGCCCCTGGAAGACGGCGACTTTGCCGGCATAGTCTTCCGCGCCGGTTTGAAAACGCGGAGTGAAGTCCAGCAAAAGGGTGAGCGTGTCGCCGGTGTTCCACTGGCGACGAATCGGCAGGTAGCTTCCGGCCGGCGGCGCCGAAAGCGCCTTGCCGTTCAACGTCACCCGGGTCTGCGCGGACCATTCCGGAATACGGAGATGTAGAGTGAAGGTCTCCGGCTCCTTCACCGTCACCCCGAGACGGATGCCACCCCGGGAGGGATATTGTGTGGTCTGCTCCAGGCTGATCCGGTTGCCCGACTCCAGATCGGCCACGATTTTCGAAGGACCGTAGAAGTTGAGCACCAAGCCATCCTGGTTTTCCATCAAGGCCCAGTTGGCGATATTGCCCAAGGCGCGGGCCGCATTGGTGGAACAGCAGCTCAACGCTCTCCCGTCGTGCGGACCCTGCCGGTTCAGCACGCAGAACTGCCGGAGCCCATCCGGTTGAGTGGCATAAGTGGAGCAGGTTCCACCATAAGGAATGGAGCCGAGGGCGCTGTTGATCGCGCTCCACTCGAGTTCGTCGGCGACACGAGAGTCGCCGGTCAGCCGCAGCATATCGGTGGAAAGGAGTGACCAGGCAACCGTGCAGCAAGTCTCAATGGTTCCCTTGTTGAACGGCGTGCCGAGCAAGCCTTCGTTGGTGGAGAAGCCGCCCGTGATGTGCCGCTCGGTCCTGCGCAGGGTTCGCCACAGGCGTTCAAAGGCGGTCTTGTAGGAGACGTCTCCGCTCAACCAATACATTTCGGAGAGCGCCATGATATTGTGGACACTTTCCCAGCGGCGCACCGGAAAGTCGCTGACCGTGGGATGACCCTGGCCAAGGTGATAGAAAGCCACGCCACCCGGTTCATTCCATGCCTCATGAATCATGTAGTTGGCCAGATCCAGGTAACGTTGGTCCCGTGTCACGCCATAGAGCCGCACGATGGCATGGCTGATCGATTCGCTGGCGCCGCCCGTCTTGGGCAGGACGTCGCCAGCCGGGCCGTAAGCCTGGATCACGAGATCGGCGACCCTGCGCGCGGCCTCCAGCGCGGGCCGGTATTGCGTATCCTCATAGTAGTCGAGCAATCCACATAGAGTCGCATAATGATTCCAGAGCTCCAGCGAGCCAGCGATGCTTTCGAATGGCCCAAGGTAGCCGTCGGCGCGCTGGGTGCTGATCAAGTCGCGCACAAAGGCGTCGACATGCGCCTTGAGCTCGGGGTTGCGCGTCACGCGCCAGATCAGTTGGGCCGAGCTCAGGTATTGTCCGGTGAATACCCCTGCCCAGGGTGGAAGTCCCTTTTCCGGACGCTCACGCTGAATGCGCAAGAGTCCCGGGTTCTGCTGGGTAAAACTTTTCATGTATTCAGCCAGACGACGGATGCGGCCTCCGAGGTAGCCCTGGAGCCGGATCTCGAGATGGGCCGGCTTCACCAGCTGCGGAGTGACTGCTTGGCCGGGGGACAGCAGCCAGTCCCTGGAATTGGCTTCGTGGAAGATCAGTCGATGAATCTGGCGGGAACGGGTTTCGCCCTGCGGGGATCTTGCGACGATGGTCCAATAGATGTCCGATGCTCCGGCTTGATCGAGTGTCAGATTGATTTCCCGGGAAGTGCCGGCTGCGACCGTTTTCAATAGTTGAGTGCCGCGGGCATCCTTGAAGGTCAGTACCCGATATTCGCCGGCCCCGAGCGATGGCAGCCATTGCAGTTTTGTCCCCTTGGGTTTGTACGAGTGGGAGCCGTCCGAGGGACCGAGGAGTTGCGGAGGAGGTGGCGGTGCGGGCTTGCCGCCGATTGCGCGGAGTTCGCCGGGCACGATCAGGGAATTCTCTTCGCTGAGGTTCAGGGCGGTTGCCTTGATCCAAGCTTCCGAAGGGTTGCCAGCCAATAGGCGGACTTCCTCGATGTCGCCTCCGTATTGTGATTCCTTGGCATCGGAAACCGAGCGGCCGATGCGGACCTGGGTCGATTCGAGCCGGAGCAGCGAATGGAAGTCCTTGGCGGTCCCACGTCCGCCCAAGCTGATCAGGCGCGACCCGGTGGCGGCATTGTAGGAAAATACGGCTGACTGCCATTGGCCGATGCCGACACCGTCCAAACTCAATTCGGAAGTGCCGGAGCGAAAGAGCAGGCGGCCGCCGCTGGTAAGCACATCGAATCCGCTGCTGGAGAAAAGAGTGAGGGGTTCGGTATTCGCCGGCCTAAAGCGGCAAATCAGGGTCAGGTTGGGACTGGCGGCCTGATCCTGCGGGGGAGTCACTTCCAGATAGCCCCGATTGCTGCTGTCGAAAGTGATCCAGCGATGGGACTGGTCCATGATCAACCCGGCCGTCCAGCCATTCTGAACCACGAAACCCTGTTTCAATAGGTCCGACCCCCGCCCGGTGGCGTCCGTCAGGTCGCCGGACAAATGGAGGACAGCCAGATGCGACTTGTCCCAGATCAGCTTTGTCGGGAGAGCAGGGGCATGGGGATTGCCAAGATACAGGTCGAAGCCCTGGCCGGAAGTTCCAGCCTTGATCTTCGGAATGCGGACATAAAATCGGATGTCGTCCGGTCTCCAGGAGACCATCTCCAAATCCAGAACGGCACCATCCGCTCCAATGGCACGCAGGTCACGCCCGCCGTCTGCCGAAAGGGTTCTTGGAAAATGTGCATCGCCCAACTTTACCCATAAAGGAAAATCAGCAAGATCTTCGCCGATCGACGAAGCGTCGATGCCAATATGCTGGCGATGGGTCCATGCCTTGTCCCACCATTCGTTCGCATGCAGGAAGCCCGCGGACGCAAGAATGAATGCGACGCATCGAACACCGCGCAGTTTTCGTGAAGCCATGAGACAGGTATGCACCAATTTCCAAGCGAGATACTACGCCTCAGCACTCAATCTTCGCTACTATTTGCTCAGCGAAGGCACGATTTCCCTGCACTTCGGGTTCGCAGATCCTCCCGGACACGCACTTTCTCAAACCCGCGGAGCAGTCCACTACGACAACGAGATTCACCGCTATGATCTCACGGAGTTCCTCGAAGACACTCTCGAGCAGGACCGCATTCAGCAGCGCATATTTTATGACCACGCTTTTCTTCATTGAGCCAATAATGTGATTCTTTGAGAGCATAGACGTAGCCTTCATCCACATAAGAAGGCATGCTCGGAAACACATCGCCGCGTCCAGTTGCCCAGGCACATGCCTCGCCGGTATTGTCGCCCAACCCAGATATTCCGCCACGGCACCGCCGAGATTCGTCCCATGAAGCCATCCACAATCCTCGCATCCCTCCTTTTGCTCTCAACGCTGGCCGGCACCGCGGCTGCCTCATCTGAGACACCTCGACAGACTGTCCCTCTTGACGGCTCATGGTCCTTCCAACTCGATCCCGACAGCGTCGGGCGGAAGGAACAATGGTACAAGGACGCCAGACTGCTCTCCGGCAGGATCGTCGTGCCCGGCGCTTGGGACGCCCAGGGATACGGTCCGGAAACGGACAAGATGCGGCACAACTTCATCGGCAGGGGCTGGTACAAGCGAACGGTCGACATCCCGGCCGCCGCCGGCGACCAGCGCTTCTTTCTGCGCTTCGGCGGCGTGTACCGCGCAGTGCGCGTGTGGGTGAACGGACGTGAAGCCGGCTCTCACCTCGGCTACGTTTCGGCCTTCGAGTTCGACATCACTCCTTTCGTGAAGCCGGGCCAGCCGGCATCCATAGCGCTCGAGGTCAACTCTCAGCAGCAAATCGACGTCGATCCGCTCATGGGCTGCATCGACATCCCCGACCACCTCTTCAGCTTCTGGGGCGGCATCTGGGGCCACATCGCGATTGAGCGCCGCAGCGCGACCTGGCTGGAGGAACTGTTCGTGCAGCCACAGCTCGCCGCCGGCAGCGCACTCGTCTCCGCCCGGCTCAGCGGCGCGGCCGGCACCGCCGACACCGTGCGCCTCGATGTGTTTGCTCCGGACGGCCGCAAGGCCGCCGAACGCCAGGTGCCGCTCCACCAGGTGCTCGCCAACGACCGGATCGAACTCGTGGTAGAGCTGCCCGACGCGCCGCGATGGACTCCGGAAACGCCACATCTGCACCGGGCCCGCCTCACACTGCTGGACGGAAACCGCACGGTGGACGTCGTCGAAACGCGATTCGGCATGCGCAGCATCGAGATCCGCGGCACCGACTTCCACGTCAATGGAACGAAATACTACCTCAACGGCTACGGCGACGATGCGGTTTATCCGGATACGATCGCGCCACCATCCGACAAGCAGTTCTACCTCGACCGGCTCAGGGTCGCCAAAAGTTACGGCTTCAACTTCGTCCGTCACCACAGCCATTTCCTGCCGCCGGAATACTACGAGGCCTGCGACGAGATCGGCATGTTCGTCTCGCCGGAGCTGCCAATTGCCTACATGCGCTACTACAACCGCGCGAAGGGCGCGGCCCGCGACACCTACCGCCGCGAATGGGCCGGTGCCATTCTCCGCTACCGCAACCATCCCTCGATATTCGACTGGTGCATGGGCAACGAGCTGTGGGGCGGCGTCGACCTCGCCCCTGAACTCTACAACCTCGCCAAGCGCCTTGATCCCACGCGCCCGGTCATCGATACGGACGGCGTCTTTCCAGCGGGCTTCATCGACGGAACCAAGGATCGTGCCACGGTGGACTTCTACACCGTGATGTTCGGCATCCTCACCACGCCGCTCGAAAACCCGGACAAGTTCAAAACCGGCACCCCGCTCAAGCCGGTCATCACACACGAGGAGGGCAACTTCGTCAGCTTCCCCCGCCTCGATTCCATCCCGCTCTACGACCAGTCGCCATTCAAACCTTTCTGGCTGACCGTCGCCCGCGACAAGATTGCGCGGGCTGGACTCCTCGACGAAACGGCGAACTGGTCCCTGCAGTCGGAGAAACTCTACTACCTCTGTCACAAATTCAACCTCGAGGCCCTGCGCAAGAATCCGAAGATCTCCGGCTACCACTGGTGGCTGCTGCAGCCTTGGTATCCCGGTTCAAACGGCTTGGTCGACGTCCACCGCCGCCCGAACTCCATCACGCCAGAGCAGGTCCGCCAGATCAACGGTCCGGTCGTGCTCCTCCAGGACGGCCTGCAGCTGAACTACCGCGGTCGCGAGCAGGTCCGGCTCCAACTTTCAGTTTCGAACTATTCTCCGAACGTATTCAAGGACGCGACGCTTGCCTGGCGAATCAACCGCGGCACGGAGGTTCTTCAACGGGGCAATCGTTCCACCGGGGAGATCGAGCAGGGTCAGATAGTGCCGCTCGGCGCGCTTGAGTTCGCGCTGCCCGATCCGGCTGGCCCCGAGAAGTTCCAGGTCCAGATCGAACTTAAGGCTGGCGGCAAGATCTGTACGAACCAGTGGGAAGCCTGGGTCTATCCCTCTCGCTCCCCAACCGTCGACGCACGCGTGCCTATGTATGGCAGCGCCGATCTCCTCCCCATGCTGAAGGCATTCAATCCGCGCCCAATTCCTGCCGACGGCGTGCTGCCGGCACCAGCCGTGTACGTGGCGCGCCAGCCCAACTCCCGCCTGCTCGAGACCGCTGAGCGCGGCAGCAGCGTGGTGCTGCTTTCGCCGACGGATGTTTTTCCCACGGACGTCACCACCTGGAAAACCGCCTGGTGGCTCGGTGTGTTCCCGGGCGACAGCAACGCCGGAACGGTCGTTTACGATTCACCCGTGACAAAGGCCATGGCACCCGACGGTTGGTGCGACGCCGGCTGGTTCCACCTGCTGCAGGGCGCACAGACCGTCATCCTCGACACCCTGCTCGCTCAGCCGGACGTCCTGATCCGCGCACTGAATGTCCACAGCGCGCCGACACCCTTCACCCGCGAGCTCGATTTCGACTACGTCTGGAGAAACAAATCGCTGCTTTTCGAGACCGGCGTTGGCCAAGGCTCATGGATCGTCAGCGGACTCAACTTCGACAACGCGCTCCGTCACGGCGGGCCGGAAGGCCCATGGCTGCTCGCGCAGCTGCTCACCCGCGCACAGAGCCTGCCTCACCCCCGGCACTCGATCCCGCTGGCCACGCTCCGCGACGCCGTCTCAAAATCGCCGTTCGCTCAGGGCTCGCTGGTGTCAGGCTATGCCCGCACCCTGAAGCACAAGGGCGAGACTGCGCGCGGCCTCAGCTACCGCGAGATCAACGCTGACGGCCTGCGCATACGCCAGGAGGAGGCGCTGCATGAACTCGCCTGGGAAACTGCGCCAGTGCCAACGGCCGCTCGCACGACCTTCGTCTTTGCCGGTGGCACGGCGTTCGCCGAGCGCAGCGCGAGCAACATGGGCTTCGGCCTTTGGGTGAACGGTGCCAAGATCCTCAACTTCGATGCCACCAAGGAAGCGACAACCTGGCGGAGCGACGACGGCCGCTACATTCTAGGCTTCGTGCCCGTGCTCAGCCAGTCCTCGTGGTCCGAGTCGACAGGCCTGTTCTACCTGTCTGTGCCCGGCGAAGCGCTCACCGCAGGCCAGCCCGCGAAGATCCGCGTGCACTCGATCGGCCACGACAACGCCCGCTGGTTCATGCTGAACCCATACACCGACGTCCTCGACGGAGCCATCGTCGCCGACGCCACACGCTGACCTTTTCCCTTCCGGCGCATCCGTGCGCCGGCGTCACCTCCCGTCCTTTTCCGCCAGCCACGTCCTTCGGCGTGGGTTGGCGAATGTGCCCTTCCTTGCTATCATGCACCGGACCATGCCGTCCCTCCACGCGCCGCACGTTCGCCTTCTTCTCCTCGGCTGTCTCGGATCCGCCATCGGGTTCGTTTTCGCCGCCGCTGCAATCAATCCCACCGAGGTGCGCGTACGCTGGCAGCCGCGGTTGCCACCCACCGACGCCCGGAACCTGGTGCCGAACAGCGGCTTCGAGCTCGGAGGCGCCGGCTGGTCGAGTCTTGGCGAAAGGACTGCCTGGGGCGGCGACCTTTCCTCGCTTTTCGGCACCGTCACCACCGCCGAAAAATACGAGGGCGACCGCAGCCTCGAGGTGGCCATGGGCCCCGGCGTCACACCGGTTACCCACTTCGACTGCTGGCCCGCCGCCACCGTCGTACAGGAGGCCCCGCTCGCAGTGAACCTGGGTTGGATCGACGTGGTGCCAGGAAAAACCTACACGCTCTCCGCCTATTTGAAGGCCGACCATGCCGGCGTGCCGGCGCGCCTCGTCATGCGCTTCGGCGGCGACCCGGCACCCGATCCGCACCCGACCAATACCGAGCACTCTGTCGTGCTTTCCGAACGCTGGGAACGCCATGCCTTCACCTTCAAGGCAACTTCGATGAGCGTATGCGTGGGCGTCGGTCCCGACCTCCGCCGGCGGCCCGGCGCGAGCGCCCGCGTGTGGATCGACGCCGTGCAGTTCGAGGAGGGTGCGCAGGCGTCCGCCTACGAGTCCCGCGCTCCGATCGAGGTGGCGATCGAGTCCGGCCACTTCGGAAATGTCTACACTGTCGGCGAACCTCCAGGTCTTCGCGTGACGACCTTCAACCGCTCAGGTAAAGGCGCGGATATCGACGTAGACGTCACACTCACGGACTATTTCGACCTGCCGCTGCCTGGGTCCCACCAGCGCTTCAACGCACCGGCAGGCAGACAATCCGTCGTCACGATGCCTCTGCCGCTGCCCGGCCCAGGCTATTACCGCGCAACGGCCGTCGCAACGTCGGCCGGTCTTCGGCAGGAATCGCGTTTCCCGCTGGCATTGATCCACGACTACCGCAGGCCCGAAACCCTGTTCGGGCTGAACCACGCTCCGACCAATCGCGATCTCCTCGACCAATTCCGCCGCGCTGGCGTGTTCTGGGCCCGCGAATGGTCGCTCGACTGGGAGGAGGTGCAGCCGAAGCCTGGGCCGTTCCGCTGGGAGGAAGCCGATCGGCAGGTGTCCCGGCTGGAGGTTGCCAACTGGAAGATCCTCGCCCTCCTGCCGGCTTTCGCGTCCGCGAAATGGGCCAGCTCGCTCCCTCCCGACTACAAGCTGCCGCCGAAGGTCTGGCGAGCGACCCCCGAATGGGCCTGGCTCGCAGTCGCGCCGAAAGACAACGCGAATCTGGCAAACTATATCCGGGCGACTGCGACGCGTTACCAGGGTCGCGTCGCCTACTATGAATTTCTCAACGAGCCCACGACCAGCACCGCACTGCCCGCACCCTACCGCGGACTGCCGGGTTTCACCTACGACGCGCAAGCCTACGTGGATCTCCTGAAAATCGCCTCGCGCACATTGCGCGACGCGAACCCGTCAGCGAAGCTTGTCGGCGGATACTCACTGGAGGTGCTGCACCGCGCCCCGCACTTCATCCGCGCCGGCGGTCTCGAGCTCATCGATATTCTCAACATTCACCCGTACGGCTTTTTCGAGGATCAGCCCGAGGACTTCATCCCGCAGATGAACGAGCTTCTTTCACTCATGGACCATTCTCCAACGGGCCGAAAGCCGATCTGGGTCACGGAAGCCGGCTACTACGCCGAGGACGACAAGGCGCGTGAGCCGTGGATCGAGCCGAACGCGCCATTCGCGATGGAGAGCGAGAAAGCGGCGGCCGACCAGACGATCCGCCACGCGGTCATCATGTTCTCCCACGGGGTGGAAATGATCTTCTACCACATGGGCAGCTCCGGCGAGGTGAACGACGGCATGCGCGACCTCGGCAACGCCCTGCTCGGCCCCGGGGGCACGCCCCAGAAAACCTATCCGGCCCTCGCGTTCCTGTCGCACCTGTTTGCCCCCGGATTCAAATACGTCGCCCCGCTCGACAAGCCCGCCTTGCTCAAGGGCCTGCCCACCGATTCCATCTACGGATACGCCTTCCAATGCGGCAGCAAGGCTGTCCTCGTCGCCTGGTCGCCGGGCGACGCGCAGCACGACCATGTGTGGATGCTCAAGATTCCCCGCGACGTCGACGCCTACAATCTTGTCGGCACGAAACTCCACGAAGGCGGCAACGGCAAGACCGTGGTGCTGGGCGACTCGCCGGTTTATCTCGTCACGGAACTCATGCCCGCCGAAGATCTCGCCCGCTCGCAGATCCTCAGAGTCGGCCGCCACCCCCAAGCCCTCCCGCCACCGACGTTCATGGGCTTCTAGCGGGAATTGCTGAAACGCACCGGAGGTCCAAAAAAATTGCTGTTCGCATGCGAATGAGTCGAAGCTAACATTGGTGCACACACGCTGAGCGAATAGTCCCATTCTTTGAGCTCATGCACGTAGCTTGGAAGCATCGGAAAAGGCATGCTTTTCGCTGCAAGCTCAATGCCTCGAGCCATGGTTTTCTCAGTCGCTCAACTCGGCCCCCGAATCAATGGATCGAGGAATCATCAAACCCAATTCAATCAACAAGACCCTTCCTCATGAAACAACCTGACTCTTCAGACCTTCAATGGCCCCATGAATTTCCCGGCGTTCACTGGATCGATGAAAAGGAGGAGCTAAGCGTCCTTGATGTGCTGCGCAATGGCTCGCTCTTTCGCTACTACGGCACCAAACCGCCGCATCATGTGGACGATCTTGAGCATGCGGCACGCGAGTTCTATGACGTGAAACACGCCCTCGCGATAAACAGCGGCACCGGAGCGTTGATCTGCGCGATGACTGCGCTCGGCATCGGCCCGGGCTGCGAGGTCATCGTCCCCGCATTCTTGTGGGTGGCCTCCGTGGGCGCGATCGTCCAAGTCGGAGCCATTCCTGTCATCAGTGAAGTGGATGACTCGTTCAACCTTGATCCTGCCAGGCTCGAACGCGCCATCACTCCACGCACCAAGCTCATCATCGCCATTCATATGGCGGGCGCACCGTGTGATATGGACCCAATCATGGCCGTTGCTCAACGCCATGGCATCAAGGTACTTGAGGACTGTGCGCAGGCCAACGGCGGCTCATATCGGGGCCGCAGGCTTGGCTCGATTGGACACATGGCCATTTTCAGCCTTCAGCTTAACAAGAACATGACCTGCGGTGAAGGTGGTTTGATTGTCACCAACGACGACAAACTCTACGAACGCGCCTTTTCAGCCCATGACATGGGCATGGTGCGCCGGAACGGACGCCTTGCCCAGCCTGAGGACTATGCGCTTTCCTGGGGCCAGGGCCGACGCATGAGCGAACTTTGCGGTGCCGTAGCTGGTGTGCAGCTGAAAAAACTGCCGGCTATCCTCGATCGGATGCGCAACTCGAAGCGTCGCATCAAAGCCGGACTCACCGGAACGGCTGGTTTGGCGTTCCGCAGGATTGTGGACGACAAGGGCGACACCGGTCCGTTTCTCATTCTGCTGCTGGAAAATGCCACAATCGCACAGGGCCTCCTTGTCCAACTGCGGAGCAGCGGCTTTCACAATGCATTCCGCATCGCGGACTACGGCCTTCACATCTATTCGAACATCACCGCATTGGTGAAAAAAACTCCACTGTCCCCCGCCGGCAATCCTTGGTCGGCACCAGAGAATCGCTCGAGCGTTTACCAATACGCAAAGGGCGCGTGTCCTCTCAGTGACTCTCTCTTCGAAAGATCAGTCCTGCTGCCCATTCCCTCCTGCCTCACAAGCGCCCAGGAAGACACCGCAATTGGGACAATAAAGAAGGCCCTCCGCACCAAGGCATAATCCGCAGGAACGGGGGAACAGCGTGAATTTTCGTCCTGTTGAAATGCCAGGAGTGACATTGCGAACAAGCCTGCTCGTCCTGGCATTTGCCGTCTGTTCGACCATTATCGTTGGCCAGGATATGAACCTCGTCGTGAACGGCTCGTTTGAAGAGCGGGTTCACAATCTTCCCGCGGGATGGATGAATGAACTGGACGAGAAAGACCAAGCCATAGCGACATGGAACATCGATGGCGGAGCCACGGGGAGCGGCAATTCAGTGAGGATCGACTGCACATCGTCCCCCATGCCAGGAACCAGCTATGCGGCACTGCTGCAAAAGGGAATCGCGCTGATTGCCGGGCGGGAGTACACTCTGGTTTTCAAGGCCAGGAGTGCGGCAATCGCGGACAGCGCATTCTCCGTACAAGTAAAGGACACGCGCAATCTTTCGGTACCAGTCTTTCGGGCGATCGTAAGGGCAGGCACAGAGTGGAAGGAATTCCAGTTTGCATTCAAACCGGACCGTGACATGTCGCGGGACAATTCGCTCCTGCAGTTCGTGCTGGCATCGACCGGCACGGTCTGGCTCGATGATGTTTCCCTGCAAAGCACATCGAATGCGGGTGCCAACGTGGTCGCTGCGCCAAGATTTCAGCCGCGGCTTGCCCGCACTGCCTCAAGAAACCTGATACCGAACGGCTCCTTCGAATGCGGAGGAGACGGCTGGCTGTCACTAGGCGAGGGACTGCCCTATGGGGGAAACGTTGCCGGCTTGTATGGCAATATTGAGACTGGTCGGTCCCCGGACGGTGCACACTCCTTTCGAATCGATCATGGGCCCGGTCTCACCCCCGAATCATACTTTGACTGTTTTCCACCACAATACATCCGGCAGCGCCGACTATTGGTCGCCAATCGCGGATGGATGGACGTCGAGCCTGGACGCCCCTACACTCTCTCTGCTTTCATGAGATCCGATCGGCCCGGCACAAAGGGGGTCCTGCAGTTTGTCTTCAATGCGGATGCAAATAAGTCAATGGAGCCTTTGACAAAGGAAGTGCTGCTCACTGGAGAGTGGCAGCGTTTCTCGTACACTGTGATCGCTCCGGCCGACAGCGTTTATATAGCAGTCGGTGCAGACGTCCGCGATGCGGCCATGTCTGCAAACATCATGTTCTGGGTGGATGCCATCCAACTGGAAGCTGGCGAATCAATGAGTTCTTTTGAACCACGGAACCCCGTTGAATTCGGATTCAATTCAGAGAGATATGGAAATGTCTATTCTGCCGGGCCCTCGCCAACCATCCAGATTGTCGGTCACAATACTTCCAGCGTTCCAAAGGAAATCACGTTCGACATCCAGTTGACGGACTACTGGGACCAGCATCTCCCCGCACGCACGATTGCTTTGACACTTCCAGCCAACGGAAGATCTGTCCTGCCGCTGCCGCTGAACCTTCCAACAGGCTACTATCGTGCGCAATTCTCCTGGAATTTGGACGGCCAGGCGCACATCCATGGGATGCAGCTATCGGTCATTGAACCCTACAAGCATGACGATTCTCCATTCGGCCTGAACCATGGACCGACCACCTTGGAAGCCTGCCGCCAGATCAGGCAGGCGGGTGTGACCTGGATTCGGGATTGGGCGGTGAACTGGGAGTGGGCGGAACCCCAGCGGGGCAAACTCTCATTTGCCCCAATCGATCCACACCTGCAAAGGCTCCGAAAAGCAGGCATGAACATTCTGAGCCTGCTGCCGTCGAATCCCTCAACAAGTTGGTCTACAACAGCCCCGGATTCCGTGCCAAACAAATCCTGGTATAGATTGGCCTACGCACCCAAGGATCCAGGACTGCTGTTTGATTTCGTCGCAAAAGCCGCATCGCATTACAAGGGTTTGGTGACATACTGGGAGTTTCTCAATGAACCGTTATGGGTTCCGGATTTCTGCCTGCCGAAAAAGGGAGGCTATACAATCGAAACCTACATCGGTCTCCTAAAGGGCGCAGCGAAAGCCATTCGGTCTTCAAATCCCGATGCAAAAGTCCTGGGTGGTCTGGCAATCCAGCCAGAGATAACCTTCGGCGATGAATTCATCAAGGCTGGCGGTCTTGACTTCGTCGATATTTTCAATCTCCACCCCTATGCGGGCACGCGCGAACCGGAGTCGTTCATCCCAAATATGGAGCGCATATGGCGCGTGATGGATGAATTTGGCATTCGGAAAACGATCTGGGCGACAGAGGCCGCCTACTACGGAATAGATGAATTCCCCTATCTGCCCTGGAGCCCGCCAGTAAACCAGTTCGCTGCCAATCGACTCCTAAAGAGCGAGCGACAGGCCGGTGACTATATCGTGCGGTTTTCAACAATCATGCTTTCATACGGTGTGGAAAAGATCTTCTGGCACGAACCGATCGCCGATGACGCCAACAAGGGGGTCACGGATATCGAAAATCCTTTTGTGGCACCGGGCGGATTTCTCCGCAAGGCATGCGTGGCGCTCTCCGCCTTCACAAACTTGCTTGGGCCAAAACCGGCATTTGGCGGGAGACTTCAAGTTCCGAAGCAGGTTTCGGGACAGGGTACAGACAACGTCCATGGCTATGCCTTCGCGAACGGCGAATCCTCAATCTTGATTGCCTGGGCCACCGAGAAACGAGGCGAAGCGAATTGGACGATTCATCCCCCCGCACATTCAATGGTCAGAAGCGTAACGGGCGCCCTTCTGGAAGGCAGCGGAATCAGGCTGTCGGAATCACCTGTCTATATTCAAAGCAATAGCCTCACTCCAGGAGAACTCGCCCGGCAATGTGTTCTCACCGCGCTCCAGTAGTTCTCATGGCGAGCACTCATCTCCAGCCAAGGATCAGTCACTTCCTCTCAATCTGTCCATCCAGGCAGCACAATCTACATTGCTGAATGTCGACGCTGGTTCGAATTATGACCATGAGGCACCTCTTACCCTGGTTCTCTTCAATTGCCGCTTTAATGGTGGCACCGTGTATCGCGCGCAACGAGACTCCTCCAACTCCACAGGCAACGACGATATCTGAAGGTGACAAGGTCAAGTCACCGGGTAGTCAGGACAAGGAGTGGTGGAAGAACACTGGCCACCCCAAAGGGCAGTGGTGGCTAACCTATCCCGGATATGAACCCGAAGAGGCCAGAAAGATCTGGGCACGCGTTGGAATTCCGCCTGCACCTGTACTTTCTGCCGAGGACGCCCTGAAGACGTTTCAGGTCGACCAGGGATTTCGAGTGGAGTTGGTTGCCTGCGAGCCCATGGTGATTCGTCCGGTTTTCATGAGATTTGATGAAGCTGGCCGTCTTTGGGTCGCAGAAATGCCGGGATATATGCGGGATGTTGCCGGCACGGGGGAGGATGCCCCAACCGGCCGAATAGTGGTGCTGGAGGACCTGAATGAAGATGGGCGCATGGACAAGTCGACCGTGTTTCTGGACAAGCTGGTGATGCCACGCACCCTGGCTTTTGTTCCCGGCGGCGTTCTCGTGGTTGAACCACCCAGGATTTGGTATGCCCAGGACAAGGATGGCGATCTTGTCGCTGACGAACGAATCGTTGTCGCGGAACACTATGGAGAACGCGGCAATCCCGAACACTCCGCGAATGGGCTCCTGCCAGCAATGGACAACTGGATGTATTCGGCAAAGAGCGCGGAGCGCCATCGATTCTCCGGTGGCCAGCTCATATCCGAGCCAACTCTCTTTCGTGGACAATGGGGTATCGCACAAGACGATGCGGGTCGACTTTACTACAACTACAATGCCTCACCGCTCCACGCGGACATGGTGCCCGGCGAATATTTTCTACCTGTCGAGGGGATGGACCTCTCTCAATCGCGGAATCTGAGGGGACCCATGCTGGTGAATGCATCATTGGTGGATGACAATTCAGTCTATCCGGTTCGGGTCACCCCATTGGTCACGCTAGGAGCATCCGACCTCAGACCCGACGGAACGTTGAAACACTTTACAGCAGCTTCGGCTCCGCATGTCTATCGCGCGTCATTGTACCCCGAAGACTACCGGGGCAGTGTGTTTGTGGCCGATCCCGTCGGCAATCTGGTGAAGCGCTTCAAGCTTGAGTGGCGTGGCGGCCAGCCAAAGGCGCTCGCGACGGGTCATCAGCGGGAATTTCTGGCCTCAAGCGACGAACGTTTTCGCCCTGTATTCATGGAAACAGGACCTGAGGGGGCCCTGTACGTAGCCGACATGTATACGGGAATCGTAGAGCACAAACGATATGTAACCGAATATCTGCGGGAACAGATCCTCAGCAGAGAAATTGGCGCCTTCGCGCCAACGGGGCGAATCTATCGCATAGTTCCCACACAGGCCCGGGCACCCAAACCAACGAAGCTCGATCATGCTTCTCCTGAGCAATTGGTTCGGCAGCTTTCGTCGGACAATGGCTGGGTCAGAGATACGGCACAACGACTGCTGGTGCAGGGAAAACCTCATCAAGTGGTTTCCATGCTTCGCGCGATGGCAAAGGAGGATTCCAACGCCCTCGGCCGTTTGCACGCACTTTGGACCCTCGCCGGTCTGAACGAAATCGATATCCCTGCATGCGAAATTGCATCGCACGACGTTCATCCTTGGATTCGATGTGCGGCATTGCGAGTGAGTGAAACTCTTTCCACCACAATGCATCCTTCGTTGATGGATTTGTATCGTCGGATCTCGTCGGATCCAGACATCGAGGTACGACTGCAACTTGTTCTAACGTTGGGTGCGGTACGCACTCCAATGGCTCTGCAGCTCATGATTGATATGCTTGAGAAGGAAAGCGACATGCGGATGGTGAGTGCCGCGGCGGCAGGCATGATATCGGCTCCGATCGAGGCAATACGCGAGCTCATGATGCTTTCCGGTTGGGAACAGGAAACTGAACTGCGCCATGTGTTGCTCGAGCAGCTTGGACTGATTGTCATGCAGCGTCGAAACGCCTCCATGGTGTCGGCCGTCTTCAGCATCCTGAGTCACAAGGCTGCTACGGACTGGCGTGTCAAAGCTGTGCTTCAGGGGCTTGCGTTCAAGGCTGCGAGCGGATCAAGATTGGAATTGCCGGAAGAGCCACGATTGTTTTCTTCGATGCGAGGGACTGGGGGCGAATCGGTTGACAAGTTGCTGGCGGATCTCTCCGCGAAATTGACCTGGCCGGGAGACCCCTCGCAAAAGGCTCCAACCCTTCGCCCTCTGACCCCATCAGAGCAGACATTATTCGAAATCGGGCGCGAACACTATACATCAATCTGTGCCGCCTGCCATCAATCAAACGGACAAGGGCTGAATGGTGTGGCTCCAACACTTGTAAGATCGGAGTGGGTCACCAATTCACACGAACTCCCAATCAATATTATCCTGCATGGCGTGAGCGGGCCAATCGAAGTCAGCGGGGAAAAGTGGAACATGGTGATGCCCGGACTCGGTTCAACTGGCGCGCAGCTTGACGATGAAAAAATCGCGGGAATAGTAACCTATATTCGCCGTCAGTGGGGTAATATGGATTCACCTGTTTCTCCGGCTGAAGTTGCCCGGATACGCGCGAAATCGCGCAACAGGACTGCGCCGTGGACCGCCGTCGAGCTGATCAATCTTCAAAAGCCCAACCCCCTTTAAGCAATCCCGCTTCAATAGTCTCACTCATCATAACGCACCTATCCTCGAGTTTGAGGCTCCGTATTCAAAGTCATTTATCATATGACATCGATTTCATTCTCGGTGTTTTCAAGAGCTCCTGCGCTCCTGATGCCATGCTTGCAACGCGGCGCTGCTTGGGCGCTGCTGCTATTGCTGGTGTGCACCCGAATGCCTGGTGAAGCCTTTCGGGCGGGGGTGGCGAGAGTGGATGTGACGCCAACCGAATCCAAGCAGCTACTCGGTTATTCCGCACGAAAATCTACAGGCATACACGATCGACTCCATCATCGTGTGTTGGTGCTGCACGACGGCTCGACGGAAATTGTCATCGTTTCATCGGATTTCTGCCTGATTGCTCCGTCCTTCTACGACCAGGTGGCTGCTCGACTGGAAAGAGAACAAGGCATTCCGCGCATCAATTTCTGGTGGACATTGACACACACCCATTCAGCCCCGGAGGTGGGTGGTCCCGGACTGCCGGAACAATTCCTGGGACATCGCTACCGGCATCCCGTGGATACAGCCTACGCGGATTTTGTGGAAAGCACTTTATTGAATGCGATAGCAGAGGCGCGGAAGCGGCTTGCACCCGCAAAATTGGGTGTTGGATGGGGATACTCCCGTGCGAATATCAATCGTCGGGCAAGGGATCTGGGTGGGCGCACATCACTGGGGATGAATCCGGACGGAGCGGTGGATAGGAGAATTGGTCTGATCCGAATGGAAAAGGTTGATGGAACCCTTCTGGCACTGCTGGCAAACTATCCGATCCATGGAACTGTGATGGGGCAGGAGAATCTATTGATCAGTGGGGACGCCCCGGGAACAGTGGCCAACTATGTTGAAGAGAGGACCGGAGCAACGATGCTGTTCATCAACGG
The DNA here is from genome assembly GCA_015075305.1 of Opitutaceae bacterium. Taxonomy (NCBI): domain Bacteria; kingdom Pseudomonadati; phylum Verrucomicrobiota; class Opitutia; order Opitutales; family Opitutaceae; species Opitutaceae bacterium. The sequence goes on from JABTUS010000002.1 coordinate 193,330, forward strand.
AGCTGCCGGCAACCTGGCTCCCATCTACAGCGTATATCCTTCCCCGTCAGCCGGGAGACTTGGTCAATTTCGAGTGTTGCTGGGGGACAAGATCATCGAAGCAAACAACAGAATTGGAGGCATGACTGGCAGAGTGACGTTGAAAGCTGATGAGCTGATTGTCGAAACTCCCATGAAGGAGGGATTGGCCTGGCCCGAGAGTCTGAAGAGCTACGCAAGACTGCGACCCGACGGCAACACGGCCGTGAAGGTGCCGGTGCGATTCTTGAGAATCAATGACGAGATTGCGATCTGGGCGGCGCCATTGGAGCTGTTCTGCGAGATCTCGAACGCCGTCAGGGATCAGTCTCCATTCCCCTACACATTCTATTTTGGGTACACAAATGGCTGGCTTGGGTACTTGCTCACCGCGGACGAATTATCGATGGGCGGATATGAACCAACGGTATCTCCGTTCACAGCGGCAGCTGAGGAAGACCTGCGCGAAGCCGTTTCCGGCCATCTCAATGGAGGTTTGATTTCTAGCCGCTGATTTCGAGTCGAATCCTGGCGATCGCGGACTGCTGCGATTGGATATGGGATTCCGGGCATCCCACGGATTAGTTTGCTGGAAGCACGTGCGAATTGGCCGAAAGATCCGGAAGTGGAAGGGGTATGATTAGCAGTCGGGTGCGAAAACAAAAGTCACGGAGAGAGGAAGAACCGCAACCTGTCCAACCGAGGATTCGACGAAAGGAAAACCCGCCCACGAGCGAAGGCGGGGGCTTTTCAAGGCAGTGAGGCGATGGGCATCGGCAAGAACGAACGTGCCAGCAAACCCCGGGACAGTCGCGGCGGTTGCTACGTCCGCAGGCTGAAGAGTCAGATCGGTACCCTCGAACTGCGAGTGCCGTACGACCGTGGCAGGCTGTATTCCGCGAAGGAGTCCGCCCGTTTCCGGCGCCGCGAGAAAGTGCTGCTGCTCGCAATGCCCGAATCTTCCGCAGAAACGAATCACTGCTCGGCCTGGCTCGCATCATTCTCTTGTTGGTCGCGGACGCAGCTTTCCAGTTTGGCCAGCGTCTCATCGAATGATCCAGCCTCTGGCCGCCGGTGATCTGTGAGATATTAGTGTCAGAAATTGAGCGCCTAGATGTAGCGAGCTATCCGTGAACCTGACATGCTTCGCGTGCTTTCAAGGTTCTATCGATGTCGTGGCTGATCGGCCCATTTTGCGGTCGGCTCACGATTAATGGTTTCTCCACCTCCTATCCAAATCCCGAACGGGAATCTTGGTCACCTCCCATTAAAGATTTTTCCACCTCATTGCCTCCATGAATATCCACTATGTCTGGCTGCCTCGTTCGCTCGCATGCGGACTATTGCTTGTCGTCGCCCTGTCACCACTGGCCGCTCAAACCGTTCCCGCGGCCCCGTCCAAGCTTCCTCGTACCAGAAACGTTCCAAAACAGGATGAACTTGTTGTACGCAGCGAAACTGAAAACCTGCTTGATGAAACTCCACTCGTACTATCGCCATTCAGCGTGCAGGGCGACGCAGTGGTGGGCTACCAAGCCAAAACGACCCTGGCAAGTACGCGGCTTCGCACCAAGGTCGACGATGTAGGCACGGCCCTGCAAATCGTTACCGCGCAATTCCTCAAGGATACCGGCGCGACTGACAATCAGAGCCTGCTAAGCTATACCACGGGCACCGAGGTTGGAGGTTTTGCCGGAAACTTTGATGGAAACGTCAGGGGGGCGACGATCCTCGAGAATTCGTTGAGCCGACCCGATTTGAACACCCGCATTCGCGGACTTTCCCGCGCGGACAATACCAGGGAATTTGAATCGACTGACATCAAATGGGATTCCTACAACATTAGCTCCGTCGAGATCCAGCGTGGAGCGAACACAATCCTGTTTGGGTTGGGCAGTCCATCAGGTTTGATCAACGCCAGCCTCAAGCAGGCGGAATTCAGGAACGCAGGTGAAGTTTCGATTCGATTCGACGGCGAAGGAAGTATCCGCAGTACCTTGGATTTGAATCAGGTCATCCTGAAGGATCAACTGGGCTTGCGGGTCGACCTGCTAAAGGACAACAAGAAATACTATCAAAAACCTGCATTCAACAATGATGCTCGCGCTTTCGCGACCATTACATTTGCCCCGGAGATTCTGAACAGACGATCGGCGCACACGACGCTCCGGGTCAGCTACGAGAAAGGCAAAATCAAATCAGAAAACCCCCGTACTTTGGCGCCGGTGGACATGATCACGCCTTGGTTTAAGACCGGCACCTACACGGATCCCAACGGGAAGGTGACCAATAACCTCAACAAAACGACAGTTGATCTGAGATATGGAAATCTATATTTCGCGGACACGCCCGGTTCCGGGTTCGCGTTGACCTCGTCGCCCAACTATCAGCCCTGGATCGATAGCTTCTACCAAGGCAATTTCGCCTATTTCAGCGACCCAAATTCTGACCAGCAAACCGGGAAGTACATGATGTCGTCATTCTTCTATCTGGGAATGAACCATGGCATCGGAGCCAACGGCGCTATCGACGGGAACATCGGCGGTCAAAGCAATCAAACCATGCGAAACGTCGCGACAAACGCGTTTTGGGCCATTCAGGCAGGCGTTCCCTTTGCGAGCAATTACGTTCAAAGCAGTCTCAGTGACACGAGCATCTTTGATTTTTACAACAAGCTTATTGATGGTCCATCAAGACGCGAGGGACAGGATTTTGAAGCGATCAACGCCAACCTCAACCAGACATTCCTCAACAACCACATCGGACTTGAGGCGCGGTTCGACCGCCAACACTTTCATTCCAGCTATTCCAACCCCTATGGTGGCTCCCTGGCGGGTATCAACGTCGATCTCAATCGGTTTCTGACAGATGGATCGCCCAACCCAAATGTAGGACGCGCCTTTCTTCTTGGTGACTATCTATATGGTGGCAACGACAGCAATACAACCAGGCAGAGCTCGCGGTTGACCGCATTCCTTGACGGCAAGGCCGAAGACCTTCCATTTCTGGGGAAGGACAGTGTCATTGCCAGGATTCTCGGCCGCCATGTACTTACCGGAGTCATTTCGGAGAGCTCCAGGAATTCGCGCACAATAAGCGGAGCCTATTCGGCCCTCGCACCAACCGGAGGACAAAGCGATCCCAATGCCATCTTGGGGAACTCGCTGGATCCGTATCTTCGAATCAAGACAATAAGTTACCTGGGACCTGACATGAGAAGCCTCTCCACTGCCCAGGGATTGAATCTAAGTCCCGTAGGTGCGGCACGAAAACCAACATCCACTTCTCTGACAGTATTCGATTCAAAGTGGAATAGACCGGCCAACCCGGTCGCTGCGGGCTATGTAAATCCGGCGGATGCATGGTACAATCCCCTGCTTCGAACAAACTCCACCCAATCGGAAAATCCCGCCAACTATGTCGGATGGGTCACCTTGCCGGTTCAGCCCCTCTATTGGGACACCGACATGTACCGCCTCGCGACTCTCGGGTCCTTGGAAAAGCAGACTGTGGATTCAAAGGTCTTTGTCTGGCAAGGATACATGTTTGATGGCAATCTCATCCCGATCATCGGCTACCGCAGGGACACGGCAAAAGCCTATAGCAAGAGCGCTCCAACACTGTACAACTACGCTCAACTGGGAAGTCCCTCTTTTGTCCTGCCCGACGCCCCATTCAATACAGTCAAAGGCATCAACCGCACTTACAGCCTGGTAGCTCACACGCCCCAGTTCATTCGCAAGCATCTGCCGTGGGGAATGACATTCAGCGCTTTCGCCAACAAGTCCAAGGACTTCGAGCCAAGCGCAGGCCGGGTTGACATTCTGAACCAGCCACTGCCGGCACCATATGGGGAAACCGAGGACTATGGAATTACGGCTTCAGCGTTCAATGGTCGGCTCGCTCTCAAGGTCACCAAATTCAAGACTACCTCAGCCGGAGCAAGCAGTGGCCTAACTTACATGTGGGTCGCGGGCGCAGATGTCCAGCGAGCCTGGGTTCTTGCCAAACGCTACGAGGCGGGACTGAGCGGCAATCCAACTTATTCCGGTCCAACCTACAATATTGGAAAGTACGTCAATGGCGTGTATACCATCACGCCGGAAGACCGCTCGAGGCAGCAAGCGATGGTCCAAGCAACCCTTTCGTCACCCTTCATTAACAATCCGGTGTTCTGGAAGGCTTGGGATATGGAACTCGGTACACCCAAGGGACAGACAGACGCCAGATGGCAAAATCTGGATCTATCAATGACCATCCCACCCGGCATGACCGGCCTTCAGGATGAGGTGTCGGAAGGCTACGAAATTGAAATATATGCCAAACCGACCGACAATTGGGACGTCACTCTAAATGTGGCCAAGGTGACCGCCCAGAAGACCAATATTTTCACCGGCGGGGCAAATGGGGCGTTCTTGGCCGAAGGCGACAAGCTCTTTATTGACGGTCTGGTTGGCCAACTCCCTCGCTATACGGGTGATGCCCCTGTAACGCTCGGTGACCAATGGAAGCAATTGGTGTCAACTCCACTGCAGCAATTGAGGGCGCTCAACGGATCGAGCAATGCAGAGATCCGCCCATGGCGTTGCAATCTTGTCACGAGCTACAACTTCAGTGAGGGTTCCTTCAAGGGGACAAACATTGGACTCGGATATCAATGGCAGGACAAAGTTGTCATCGGTTATCCCTCGGTGTTCAAAACAGTCAATGGCGTGAAATCGGAAACTATCGATATCGCGAAGCCGTACTATGGACCTAGTGACGATAGCGTCAATCTATGGATCGGATACAGTCGAAAAATTACCAATAAAATTGCGTGGCACATCCAGGCAAACGTCACCAATATTCTGGGGAAAAACGAACTCATACCGATCAATGTCCAACCTGACGGAAGCCCCGGTGCTTTGCGCATCAAGTTGGGCCCCTCGTGGACGGTGACCAATTCGTTTAGTTTCTGACGACGATATCACATTCAGCGGATCTGAAAGCATTCCCCCCGCGGCTGCGCGTCAGTCGCAGGCAAGCCCCTGAAAGGCAAGTGCCCCCCGTGCGGCCTCGTCGACGACTGCTTCATCCAAGGCGCGGACTCCTCACGCAATAGTTTGCACGGGGCTCGTGTTGTCGCACGGGGGTGCGCGGGGCCTTCTTGGGCGCCCTCCCCTCCATGCGCCACGCATCTCCCTTCCTTCCCCTGGCCCCGGGTCGCACGTCCGTCCGCAAGCGCCCTGCCGTTTCTCCACGTTCGTGGTCGATCGCCCCCACCGCTCGCGCCGCCCTTGTCCTGGCGCTCGCACCCGTGGCCGCCATCGGCCAGGCTGTCGCTCCGGTGGCAACCGCCGCGCCTCCTCCCGAGGATGTGCAGGAACTGTCGCCCTTTGAGGTCCGGGCTGAAGAGGACAGCGGCTACACCGCACGGGACACTCTCGCCGGCAGCCGGCTCAAGACTGAACTGCGCAATGTCGCCTCCCAGATCCAGGTGATGACCCCCGAGTTTCTCCAGGATATCGGCACAGTGTCCGTGGAGGACGCCTTCCGCTACTCCATCAATGTCGAGAACGTCAGCGAATACACGGCCTATTCGTCCGGCGACTTCAACAACCGGGTCGTCAACCCAAGTTCCGACAACCGAATGCGCGGGCTGACCACCAGCAGCCGATCGCATGACTTCTTCGAGACTTCCATCTTTCTCGACAGCTACAACTCCGACCGCATCACATACTCGAGCGGCCCCAACGCCATCCTCTTTGGCGTGGGGAAGCCATCCGGCATCGTGGACATCAGCTTCAACCGGGCTCGCATCGGGCGCAACAGGTACTCCGTCCAGTTGCGCACCGACAACTACGACTCCCTGCGCACATCCATCGACATCGAGCGCACACTCATCCCAAATCGCCTCGCCATCCGCATCGACGCCCTGCAGCAGAACCAGAACACGTTCAGAACCTATTCCGGTGAAAACACCCGCCGGCTGTTCGGCGCGTTCACCTTCACCCCGTTCAAGAACACCACCATTCGCGGATGGATGGAGCATGCCGACATCCGCGCGAATCAGGCCCGCAACACCGTGTTCACGGATCGCGTGACCCCATGGATCAACGCCGGGCGCCCCATCTTCAACAACGGCACCGGCACCTCCGGCACGACACCCGTCCCGTCCGCCAATGACCCGCTCTTCCGTCGCTACACCACAACGCGCAATGTGTACGTCTTCGGCCAGTCCGCCGCCGATGTCCCCTTCATGGTTTGGGGTGCCAGTGCCAACCCCGTCACGAGTGCCACGGCCCGCTACTCGGTCACGACAAAGGGCCCCGGCGATCTCGCCGCGGATCCCGATGTCTATCCCTACAGCCTGAACGACTCCGGCATCTTTCCATTCGACGTCAATGTGCATGGCAACGGCACAACCAGCTGGATGCGCGGCCGGATCCTCGGAGCGACCGTGGAGCAGCGCATCGGACATGACCTCTTCATCGAGGCGAGTTTCAACAAGGAAAAAAACCGCTATGACTTCGTCGACCTCATGCGCGGCAACCAGAACTCGCTCTATGTCGACGCAAACCGGTTCCTGCCGGACCGCGTGACGCCAAATCCGAACGTCGGACGCTACTTTTTTGAAGGCAGCGGGCGCGGGGGCATCCGTCGCTTCGAGCGCGAGGAGGCCCGCGCAACCGTCGCCTACGAACTTGACCTGCGAAAGAGGAACGCATGGCTGGGTCACCATCGTTTCGGCCTGCTCGCGCAGCGCACCTACTCCGTCGACGGACAACCCGACAGCGACCTGCGCATTGTGCCTGATGGCGTCAATCCCGTGGACAACTGGACCAACGCCACTTACGCGTATCAATGGAGATCCTATGTCTCCAATCCGCAGGATCCCTCAACCGGCAACGTCTTCTACCTCAACCTACCCTTCGATCCGCTGAAGATAAACAAGATTCCTGGCTACACGATCTATGGTCCCGACAATCCGATTGGTTTGACGGCGCGTTCAACAAATCTGCGGAGCATCACGCTGCACGGTGCCGCATTCTCGATGCAGAGCACATTCCTGAAGGACCGGCTCGTGACAACCTGGGGGCTCCGGCGCGATAGGGTGACCAACTGGAGCGCCATCGACGAACCCGGACTGCTCGGCCGCCTAGGCTCCGGAGGGGCCAATTCCGCCTGGGCCTCCGTCATGGACATTCCAATAGGCACGCAGAATCAGAAGTTCTACTCTGGAAGCACCTACAGCGCCGGTGCGGTGCTCCACGTGACGGAGTCGGTCTCTGCGTTCTTCAATCGCTCAACAGGATGGAGCTCCGCTCCAGGCACCCGCTATCCTGACAACTCCCTTCTAAGCGGATCCAAGGGCGTGGGCACCGACTACGGCCTTCGCTTCAGCCTGCTCGACGGCCGGGTGAGCCTGCGCGTCAACCGCTACGTCAACACTTCGGGTCCCGACCAGTCGGACTTCCGCGTGCAATTGCGCAATCCCGTCAACGACATTGAGCTGATCATCGCAAATGCGACGGCGGCGGGCCTCATCAAACCCGCGCCACCGCCGACCACGTTCGTCACGGGGGCGGTCGCCACCTACGAGGTCACCTCGATGGCCGAGGCCACCGGCTACGAGTTCGAGCTGACGGCGAATCTCACGCGCAACTGGCGCTTCACGCTCAACGGTACGACCGGCGAGACGATCGAGTCGAAAATCGGCGCACAGTGGATCGACTACATTCACAGCCGGGTGAAGGTCTGGAGCGACAACGCCACCCTGACCGATCCGGAATCAACCTCTGCAACGACAATCCGCGACATCGCGCGCACCCTCATCAGCAACATCAATCTCATCAAACAGGCGGACGGCCGCACTACCGAACAGGCCCGCGGAAAGCGCCTGAATGTCGTCACCCGCTACACGCTCGATCACGGCAGGTTCAAGGGCGCATTCGCTGGTGCGGGATACCGCTGGCGCTCCCGCTCCGTTGTCGGCTACAAGTCACAGGTGCTCCCGAATGAATTTCCATTCGCGGGCATTCCCGACCAGATCGCCGTGCCCGACATCAATCTCCCCGTTTATGGCCGGCCCGTGAACGAGACCGAGCTCTTCTTCGGCTATTCGCGAAAACTCGGCCGCAAGGTCGAATGGCGCGCGCAGCTCAACATCCGAAACGTTTTCGACGACAATGGCATCATCCCGCAGCGGGCGAATTCCGTCGGTGCCGTGACTGTCTTCACAATCCCGGAGCCGCGTTCGTTCGTGCTCACCAACACGTTCTCCTTCTGAGCAGCAGCCTCGCGGCGCTGCGATCCATCATGCCCGAACACGCCGCCGCTTCCCCTGTGCAGCCGCAGGCGGCCCTCGAACCCAAGCCGCAGCGCGTGATGTCTGTCGATGTGCTGCGCGGGTTCGACATGTTCTGGATCATCGGCGGCGATCACCTCGTCAAGGCGCTGAACAAGATGGACGGCGGTCCGGTTGTCGCCGCGATCGCCTCCCAGCTCACGCACGCGAAGTGGCGGGGTTTCACCTTCTTCGATCTGATCTTTCCGCTGTTCCTGTTTCTCACCGGAGTGTCCATCGTTTACTCGATGGATCGTTTGCTCGCCTCGGCCGGCCGACGCGCGGCAATGATCCGCATTGCCCGGCGCAGCATCCTGCTGTTTGCGCTCGGTGTCATCTACTACGGCGGAGTTTCGCAGGGTTGGAGCGACATGCAGTGGGCCGGCGTGCTCCACCGGATAGCGCTCTGCTACTTTTTCGGTGCGACTCTTTACGTGCTGATGTCACGCCGCGGCATTGTTTTTGCCCTGCTCGCCTGTCTCATCGGCTACTGGGGGCTCCTCACCTTCGTGCCCGTGCCGGAGCTGCGTCTCGACAAGGCCGGCGTTGAGCAGCTCGCGGCCAGGGTCGGCAGCCATTCGCCTGCAGCGCTCGCCGCGGCGGTCCCTTCCACCGTTCGCGGCAGCTACGAGGAGGGACTCAACCTCACCCACTACCTCGATTTCCGCTATCTTCCCGGACACAAGCGCAACACCTACTACACCAACGAAGGCCTGCTCAGCACCATTCCCGCGGTAGCCACCACGCTCTTCGGCATCCTCGCAGGATGGATTCTGACGAGTCCCCGTCACGATGCCCGACGCAAGGCGCTCCTGCTGATCGCCGGCGGAGCGGCGTGCATCGTGGCTGGCGTGCTTTGGGGACAATCCTTCCCGATCATCAAGCGCATCTGGACCTCCTCTTACTGCCTGGTAGCCAGCGGCGCATCATCCGCCCTGCTCGGAGTGTTCTACCTGCTCATCGACGTGTGGCAGGTTCGCCGCTGGACCGCGCCTTTCCTCTGGATCGGCACCAATGCGCTGGTTGTTTACCTCGCCGTCAACCTGATCGACTTCGAGGCGATCTCCAAGCGACTCGTGGGCGGAGGCATCCAGGAATTCCTGGATTCATCCCTGACGCGCGGTGCAGGGGCGCTGCTCATTGCGCTGGTTGCGCTCCTGCTGCCGCTCCTCCTTGTCCGGTTTCTGTATCGCAACAAGATTCTCATCCGCCTTTAATCGGACGCACACCCGGACACAAATCATGCAGCCATTCCATCGCACGCCATCCGTTCCGCTTCTCGCATTCGCAGCGGTGTGTTTGTCGTTCTTCGCGCCTTCGCTCCACAGCGCGAAAATCAAGGAACGCTCGTTCACCGCCGATGAAGTTTTTGACTATGGAAAGAGGATTCTCTTCCAGGACAATTTCGGCACCGGCAGGTTTGGCCGGTGGAAGTTTTCCGAGAACGCCTCGTACAACATCGAGTCTCCGCACGCCGATCGACTGGCCATCGTCGACGCGCCCGGGCTCGGACCGGGACGCAAGGCGGCAAGGTTCGTCGTGCTTCGCGCGCCAAACTCCTTCCGCTCGGAGGTGGCCCTGCCCCACGAGACCGGCAGCCAGGAGCGCTGGTACGGCGAGCGCATCTTCATTCCGGAGGACTGGGTGATCGATGATGACAAGGGCGACGACATCGTGATGCAATGGCACGCGATACCGGGCAACTGGCGGTCCACATTTCCCAACCTGGCCATATCGATCAGCGGCGAAAAATGGTGGATCAAGCAGAACTACGGAGCCGCTCAGACCGAGCCCACGCGCACCACCTCCGCACTGACCGATCCTGTCAGACCCGGCGCCTGGGTGTCATTTGTCGTCCATGCAAAGTGGTCTGCGGAGAAGGACGGTTTCCTGAAAATCTGGAAGGACGGAGTCCTCGTGCATGATGTGAAGGGACCCAACATCTACACCACCATCGGCGTCGTCTATTCGCCCTATTTCAAGACGGGTATCTACCATCCGACATGGAATCTGAAGACTCCCGAGCGGCAGGCGGCCTTTGCACAGTCCGGTGGCAGGGCATCCAGGAAGATTATCTACGCGACCGACATCAAAATCGGCGGTGAAAACGCCCGGTACGAGGACATCGCTCCCGCTCCGCTGAAATCGTCAGACGCTCCCGCAAAGTGACGCCACTCGTCTTCCCTCAAAGGCTTCGGAATCATCGCAGCCACATTTCAAGGCGCGCCTCGACACGTCTCCTCCAATTTGTCCTTGGTCTTGCCACTCTGATTGCCGCTTCGTCCTTCGGCACCGCCGCACCCGCGCAGCGCCCCAATGTCCTGCTGATTCTCGCCGACAACTGGGCCTGGCCCAACGCCGGCGCTCTTGGCGATCCGCTTGCGCACACGCCAGCCTTTGACCGCATCGCGCGCGAGGGCGTGGTTTTCACGCACACCTTCAATCCCGTGCCATCCTGCTCGCCCACGCGATCCTGCCTGCTCACGGGTCGCATCGCGCACCAACTGGGTGAGCGCGCCAGCCTCTGGAGCGCATTCCCCAAGGACTCGCCGGTCATGACTGAAATTCTGAAGGCGGCCGGCTACGAAATCGGCTACAGTGGCAAGCCATGGGGGCCGGGAAATCACGAAATATCCGGCTGGAAGGACAATCCCGTCGGACCAAAGTACGCCAGCTTCGAGGAGTTCCTCTCACATTCCGGGTCAGCGAATCCGTTCTTTTTCTGGCTGGGAAACACGGATACCGCCACCAAGGGAGGGCGGCTGCCCTTCCTGGACAAGGCCACCGCTGTCATCAAGGCCTCGCAGATCGTCGTTCCCCCGGAGCTGCCCGACGCGCCGGAAACGCGGCGTGATCTTCTCAATTACTACGGCGGCGTGATGTCTCTCGACGAAACCGCCGCCCACGCCATCGCCCTGCTGGAAAAATCAGGTCAGCTCGACAACACCGTTGTCATCTACACCAGCGACAACGGCTGGCAGATGCCGCGCGGGCTCGCCAACTGCTACGACTCCGGTTCACGCGTACCGCTCGCCATCCGATGGGGCGCCCACCTGCGGCATGGGCGCCGGGTCGACCAGTTTGTGAACGTGGCCGAACTCGGGCCCACCATCCTCGAGCTCTGCGGTGTTCCACCACCGGCATCGATGACGCTGCACAGCGTCCGCAATCTGCTGCTCGGACTTCCGGATTCCACTCCCCGCGACGCCGCCTTCATCGAACGCGAGCGCCACGCCAATGTCCGCCACGACAACCTCAGCTACCCGATTCGCGCCATTCGCACGCGGGATTTCCTTTATATCCGCAACCTCCGGCCCGACCGCTGGCCAGCCGGAGATCCCGATGTCCTGTTTGTCCACGGGCGCCCCTACGGCGACGTCGACACCACCCTCACGAAGGACCTGCTGCTGCGCCACTTGAAGGATCCCGGCTACGCACGCTACATCTCCCTCATCTTCGACAAGCGGCCAGCCGAGGAGCTCTACGACCTATCCAAAGACCCGCACCAGATCGTGAATGTCGCCGGCCTTCCCGCCTATGAGAATCAGCAGGCCGCCCTGCGCCAGCGCCTCGATCGCTGGATGAACGAAACCCATGACCCGCGCGTTGATCCAGGGTACGATGCCTGGGACTTCTACCCGTACTACGGCAAACCGCCCAAACTCGACTGAGTGTCGGGCATCCGGCGAGCGGCGCCCGCGCGACGCGCCCCAGTCTGTCCAGCGGATTTGATCGGAACACGCCGCACAACCGCGGTCAACGCACTGCCCGTGCCGCGGTCGGATGCCGATCGATGTTCATCCCCGTCGCATTGATGGTTTGAATGCAGCGGGTGCAGCAGTCCGGTCGCCAGCACCGCTGCTCCCACAATCCCCGCATTGTTGCGCAATGCCGCGGGTACAAGCTCCGCACGATGGCGGAGGTGCCTGAAGAAGCGGGCGTGGTGCACAGCCTGGCCGCCGCCAAAGATGATGAGCTCGGGCCACACGAGGCGCTCCACCAGCTCCAAGAACTCGTTCACGCGCACGCACCAGACGGGCCAGCTCAGTTTTTCCGCGGCGCGTCTCGCCGCGGACGCATACAATTCCGCCCGGTCGCCATGCAGGGGCAGCCCGCCGAATTCGCATGGAATCACCACGCCGTCATGCGCCAGCGCCGAGCCAATGCCCGTGCCAAACGTGAGCACCAGCGTCTTTTCCGACCGGCCCCGGCCCGCGCCAAAGCGCATCTCCGCCCGCGCCGCAGCCTCCGCGTCATTCAGGATGACCACCGGACAGCCGGCCGCCCGAGAGAGCATCCGGGTGTCGACGCCCGCGGTTTCCGGATGCAGATTGTCCGACGTCACCACGCGCCCCTTCTGCACCACGCAGGGGAAACCGATCCCGACCGCAGCCGCGCGCCCAAAGCTCCGCGCCATCGTCGCAATCGCCGCCAGCAGTTGTCCCCTCGCAAGCGGGCGCGGTGTCGCCATCGCGCGCGGGTTTTCCAGCAGCCGCCCAGTGACAGGATCAACCGGCGCCGCTTTCAACGATGCGACCCCAATATCGATGCCGATGACATGCTCCGCGCTCATGCAATCTAGTGCGTGAAGAGGTGCGCGCCATCGAAGTTGTCTTTATCCCACGTGTTGACGTCGCCGTGGTAAAAATAGTGATCGATGCTGTCATCACCGGGGTTGAGTCGCGGGTCGTTGGTTGCGCGCATCCAGTCCATCACGCGCTGCTTCAGTGAGCTCTGAACCGCGGCATATTCCGGCTTGTCGGCGACATTGACCAGTTGGTCCGGATCCTTTCGAAGATCGTAAAGCTCCACGGCGGGCCGATGTTCGAAAGAGAGCTCAAAATAGCGCTGCATTCCGGGATCGTTCCGCTTGTTCATGAGAAACGTCTTGATCGGTCCGTTGTCGATGTCGCCATACGGTCCGACCGACTGGTGCTTCACCGGATCTCCCGCCGGCCAGCGGTCGGGTCGGAGATTGAGCAGCAGCAGGTAATCACGGGTACGGATCCCTCGAATCGGATAACCCAGATCTCCGGCGCGCACATTGGCATGGCGTTCGCGCTCGACGAAAACGGCGTCCCGCTTGACGGAATCCTTCTTCCCCTCGATCAGGCTCGCAAAGCTGCCGCACGTCATCGACGCCGGCACGGGCAGGCCGGTCAGTTCGAGCACGGTCGGCGCAAATTCGCTCAAATTTACGAAGCCATCGACCCTGCGTCCGCCGGCGATTGATCGACCCCACACCGCCATTGGAACCTTGAGTCCGTCGTCGTAGCAGTTCGCCAGCCCCCGCGGAATCTGCCATCCGTTGTCGCTGCAGCAGATCACGATGGTGTCCCTGGCAAGCCCATGCTTCTCCAACGCCTCCATGGCCGCACCAACCGCCTGATCGAATCGTCGCACGCCATTGTAGTACGCCAGCAGCGCGGCGCGGACCTCGGGTGTATCCGGCAGGTGCGAGGGAACCTTCACCGAGGCGGGATCAAGTCCCCTGGCCGCCTCGGCATGGTAGTCCCACTGCCCGATCGCGGTGTCGAGATTTCCGAGCCAGAAGAAGAACGGCTGTCCATCTGACCGTTGTTTCAAGAACGCGCCGAAATCGGCAAACCGGCGGCCAACGGGATTCTCCGCCCAGCCGCTGGCGACATAGTTGCCCGGCCCCCAGCCCTTGCCCGAGTAGCCCGTGACATAACCTGCGCGCCGCAGCAGATCCGACAGCAGCGGATACTCCGAGGGAAGCGAACTCCACAGATTCACCGCCTCTCCGAGCTGGTGGGCGTAGCGCCCCGCGAGCATGCTTGCGCGTGTCGGTGAGCAGGACGGCACGGGACAGAATGCATTGTCGAAATAGACGCCTTCGCGCGCGAGGCGGTCGAAATTGGGCGTGCGCACGGTGCGATCGCCCGCAAAGGAACTGTGCGGCGCGGCCCAGTTGTCGGCGAGGAGCAGAAGAATGTTGGGACGCCGCGGCTGCGCGCCGTCCGGGCCCGATGGCGCGGACCATCCCATGCCTGACCCGAAACACAGCCACCCCGCGAGAAGCATGCAGAATCGGACAAGAATTCGATCGTTCCGACGATCGAGGATCGGTGGGGGATGCGGAGCCATGGCTGTGAGGGCTGCAAGCGTCCGGAATTCGTTTGAAAAAACGAGGGGGCTCTTGTGCAAAGTATTGCATGCCGGGACCACGGACCAGCATGAACCAGTTGGCGAAGGCTGCGGGGGTGAGTGTGTCGACCGTCTCGCGGGCCTTGCGCAGCCAGTCCTCCATTCCGGAGGAGACGAGGCGTCGCATCCAGCAGCTGGCGGACAAGCTGGGATACAGGCCCGATCCGATGTTGAATGCGCTCTACTCGTATCGCCGTGGAATCACCAAGGCTGAATACCAGCCGACGCTCGGCATGGTCGCGACAAGCGCCGACTGGAAACTCAGCCTCGCCTGTCGTCTCTACCATGAGGGAGCCGGGCGCCGCGCGGAGGACCTCGGCTACCGGGTCGAGGTGTTTGTCGTCGAGCCCGGCAGACTCACTGCGCAGAGGCTCGCAGGCATACTGGAAACGCGTGGCATCCGCGGTGTCATGACCCTTCCGATCCTGGATGCCTCGGCGAACCTTGACCTGCTCCCGCAGAAATTCGTCGTCGTGGCGCTCGGTTACAAATTCCAGGCGTCGTCGATCAACCGGGTTTCGATCAATCATTTTTCTGCGATGGGCCAGGCCTTGGAGCAACTCGCCGCACTCGGGTACCGCAGACCCGGACTCGTGCTGCGCGCCGAGAGCCCCAGGATCGCGCCGACCGGCGTGACACACGTCGGCAAACTCTGGGAAGGCGGTTACCTGGCCGAACGCGCAAAACTTTTCCCCGAATTGGACATACCCGCCATCAAGACAGCCGATGCGCGCCACCTCAACGCCTGGTTGGGTCGATACTCTCCCGACGTCCTGATTTCGCAGGACCGCGATGTGCGCCGTCTGCTGGACCGTGCGAACACCGGCTTTCCAGTCGCCTACACGATGGTCGACGACGACACCACGCTGACCGGAATCCACCAGAATTCACTCCAAGTCGGGCGCCGCGCAGTCGATCTGCTGGTGGCGGAACTCTACCGCCCCGAAACAGAATCGTCCGCCGCCCCGGTGACCCTCCTGGTGGGCACAACTTGGAACAGTGGGACCGCCGCGTGCTTGGAACACACGCGCATGGGACACAAGCCATAGACACAATAGTGTCAGTCTTGGATATTCCTCGTCTCGGGGCCGGCTCCAAGGACTTCTCATGCGGACCGGGTCATGCACGGCCCATCTGATTTTCGAGGCACCAGAACCACAGGTTCTAGATAATGAATATCCTCGGGTCGAGCCAGACCACGAAGAAGTCGAAGCAGGCTTTGTCCAATGTGGCGACCATTCTCAAAAACCTGATGATCCACCGTGGTCAGAGGGGGGTCGCAGAAAGCCGAGGCGCTTGTGTTTCCATAGCCCGCAATTGAAACATCCATGCCAATTCTAAGCCCGCGTTCCCGGCAGGCTGCAATCGCACCAAACGCCATCGCATCGGTCGCGCAGATGATGGAAGTCGGCGGGTGTGCGCTGACCAGCAGCGAACGACAAAGGGCGTATCCGCTGGATTCGCTCAGCTCGCCGTTGAGCATCCTCAAGGAATCTACCGGCAATCGGCTCTCCTCGATGGCGCGGACATAACCCTGCTGGCGCAGCTGCGCGAAATAGTAGTGAAGGGGCCCGTTCAGCAACGCGATGCGTGCATGTCCGAATTCAATCTGACGCCGTGTGAGCAGGTAGAACGCCTTTTCGTTGTCGGTATCGACCCATGCGTACGGTTCGGTGTCGCCGGTTCGTCCATAGGTGACGAACGGAATCCCCGCCTTACGGGCGAGTTCCACCCGGGGATCCTCAATCCGGGTCCGGCCGATGATGAGTGCGTCGACCCAGCTTCCGCGCACCAAATTCTCATACAGGGCTGTTTCACGCGCCGGATCATTGCGGGTCTGAATCGTTGCGATCAAATGATAGCCCGCGTCCTCCAATTCAATCGCCGCCCCTCCCAGGAGACCGGAATAGACTGAGTCAACCCCATGATTTCCCTCGCTGACAGCGGGCAGAATCATTCCCACCGCCGATGTGGTTCCTGATTTCAGACGTCGTGCGCCCGGGTTGGGGCGATATCCGATCTCGGTCGCGCGTCTCCTGATGCGTTCCCGCGTTGCAGGAGAAACATCCTTATACCCATTCAACGCACGAGACACGGTTGAAATGGAAAGTCCCAAGTCGCGGGCTAGCGAAACGATCGACATGTGTATCCGAAATGGCCGCGTGCCAGTCTCCAACCTTCAGTTTCCGACCCAAAGGGGGTCCCCAAGGCGGAGACATGACAGCGTTGCCTCGTGGAGCGTCGACCCAACATCAGCGGATGAAAAGGAAATATTGACAAAAACCTTTTTGTGGCGGGAAATGCTCAAACACCCCTCTCTCATTCCCCGCGTTCAGCCATGTGATTTTTCGCATCGATCCGAAGCTCTGAATTTCTCATTTTCATAAACAAAAACGTTTTTGTTGAATTCGATCCCATCACCTTCATTCGACCCCCGCATCGATTGCGGTTACATCCTCGAACACCAGCTCGTCGAGCCCAAGGCCTATCATCCGCTTCTGCTCTCGAACGGCCATTGGGGCTTCTACAGCTCGATTCGTGGAAGCGATGCAAGCCTGGGACATATGGGCGGCTTGATCGATAGAACGCCCGAAGACGTGTCCCGTCCGGTCTCCCTTCCTGATTGGAACAACGCGGACTACTTCAATGGCTGCGCATGGCTCAACTCCAGCGAGCTTTCCGCCAACGTGCTTCGAAACTATCGGCAGATTTTGAACATGAAAGGGGGGGTCCTGGAAACCCGCTACGACTGGCACGATTCCAACGGCACAAGCTCAGTCGAATGCACAAGTCTTATCAGTCAGGCGCAACCCCATCTGGCGGCATCCCGCTTCAGCGTAACCCCGCATAGGTCCGGCCCCGCGCGTTTCCGGTTTTCGCTCGGCACAACTTGCAAGGAACCGGCTCGTCTGGCCCTGGCTCGACTCTCATGGGAGCAGCTCAAGGACGTGCTTGCCAATGGGGAGGCAACGATACCGTCCGGTGTTTCGCCAGACAAGCGCCCAGCTCCACCAACCGAGATCCTGACCTGGATGGACCTGCAGCTCGCCCTGGCCGCCGAAGGCAGGGCATTGCGCATCAACAGCCTCACCGCACCCTCACGCGCCGCCCTTTGGTATTCCGGCGTGGCGGATATCGAGCGGCTGCACGTCGACCAGGAACGCATGATCCTGTCATTGAAGGGCCGCGCACGGCATGGTGTGTCTTTTGGGCAGGCGCTGGCCGTGGATGTGCCAAGTGGCTTGGATATCCATGGGGTTCGATCATGGATCGATGGAGAATGCGCTTTTCTTGAGATCGACGCCCACCTGACAGCTGGAAGCCCCTGCTCCTTCGTCCGCCATGTCTCAGTGTCGCGCGAAGACTGGGATTTTTCCAAGGATGGCGACGTCGAGCGTGTCCACGACGCCCGCCAGCAAGGATGGGAACACGCGCTCGGCGCGCAGCGGGCTGAGTGGGAGCAACTATGGCGGGCCGACATCGAAGTGGACGGTGATCCGGATTTCCAACGCGTGATCCGTTCGGAAATCTTCCAACTCCTGCAAATCTCAACCCGGGACTATTTTGCCGGAGTCGGCGCCTGCGGAATTTCCTCCTCGTACTATGGCCATGTCTTCTGGGATGCGGATAGCTGGCTTTTTCCAGTCCTCCTGCTCCTTCATCCACAGCGCGCCCGAAATCTCGTTGAATTTCGCTTCCGCACGCTGACCTGGGCAAAGGCCAACGCCGAGCGCCAGGGTCTGCGTGGCGCAAAGTATCCATGGGAGTCGGATGCGGTGATGGGTACGGAGCAAACGCCTCACTTCGCCGGGGTGAACGGGGAGCGTGAGATCCTGTTGAATGGCTGCATCGCCATCGCCCAATGGCAGTACTTCATTGCGACGCAGGACCGTGAGTGGCTGCGCGATCGCGGCTTTCCCGTCATTGCCGCAACCGCCGACTTCTGGCTCAGCCGCGGGACGCGCGGCTCCAACGGCGAACAGTTCGACATTCTGGCCGTAACCTCGGTTGATGAAAAGTACACGCACGTGAACAATGAGGCGTTCACAAACGCTGTTGCTCGTCGAAATCTGGAAATTGCAACCCTGGCGGCCCGCGAACTTGCGCTTGAGCCCGACCCGTTGTGGCAGGCGGTCGGCACCCGCATCAATCCGCCATTCTCCGAGACCGAGAACCGTCACCGTGTCTTTGACGAGAACGTGCCGCATGACCGGCGCACCTGGATGGCAGGATCGCTGACATTTCTCAGTTCGCCCAGTCTCGATCACCCCATGTCGCGCGACGTGCGACAGAACAACTACCGCTACGCGCTGGAAAAAAACAACGCATTGTCGCCGGAACCCAACCAGATGATGCAAAGCATGCTGGCTGCTCACGCCGCACAGCTGGGGGACGGAGACGCCGCGCTGCACTGGCTCACCCATGGACAGGAGTCCTTTCTCAAACCCCCTTTCCTGCTGCGCAGTGAAACCGCGGGCAACAACTGCACCCATCACTACGCGGCCGGAAGCGGCTTTCTTCAAAGCGTGATCTTTGGATTCACGGGGCTGCGCATCTCCGATGACGGCCTGCAGGGCAGATACGCCCCGGTGCTTCCCTCCACCTGGCGCTCGTTGACTCTGCGGGGACTCCAGTTTCGTGGCGCACGTTTTGACATCGTGCTGTCGAGAAACCCATCGGGCCTCGTCACGCTCGACAGGCAACCCGGGACGGACGGGAAATCCGCAACGGATGCGTTTTCGGCGCTTGCCCGCAAGTCGTGCGAGGTGCTCGATGCGAACTGGAGGGACGGATACACGATTCCTTCCGCACGGCTCTATCCGTTCCAATGGAACTGGGACTCCGGTTTCATCGCCCTCGGCCTTGCCTGCCATCGGCCGGAACGGGCCGTCGCCGAAATCCGAAGCCTGCTCAAGGGACAATGGCGAAGCGGTCTGCTTCCACACATCGTGTTTCACCGCGATGACCCGAATTATTTTCCGGGGCCCGATGTCTGGGCGACGGACAACATTCCCGACGGTCCGCAGGGGGTGCGCACCTCTGGAATCGTTCAACCACCGGTTCTCGGCTTCGTCGTGGATCGCATCGCCTCAACCCCGATGGGAAGGACGCCTCTTTGGAATGCATTCGAAAGGGAAATCTTTCCGCAGCTTGTCGCCTTTCACCGCTATCTTTACGAGCACCGCGATCCCGGGCGGGAGGGATTGGTCTGCATCCGGCACAACTGGGAGGCCGGCACGGACAACTCCCCTCCATATGACACCGTTCTTGAGACAATCGACCCACGTCAGACACGCGATGTCACCGCGTTGCGGCGCGACCTGAGGAGCATTTCTGAGGGCCAGCGCCCGAGCCACGACAACTATCGCCGCTATATCCACCTCGTCGATCTGTTCGTTCGGTGCGGCTACCGTGAAAAGGCCATCGCGGATGAATCGCCGTTTCTCGTTCAGGACGTGCTGTTCAACTCACTGCTGGTCCGCTCAAACTCGGCCCTGATTGCGATGGGCAGGCGCCACGGCCTTGACACATCTGAACTCCAGCACTGGTCCGCGCGGACGATTGAGGCGATGAACCGCAAGCTGTGGGATGAACGTGACGGGTTCTACTATTCCTACGATCTGAGCGGGGAACGGCGGCTGCCCATCAAGACATCCTCGGGTTTCATGCCCCTGTTTGGAGGCGTTCCGAGCCAGGCCCAGGCAGCCAGACTGGCCGGCCACCTCCATGAATCGTTCATGCCGGGCAGGGACTGGCGCTTGTGCGCGTCAACGGCGCCATGCGAAACGTCATTTGATCCCATCAAATACTGGCGCGGACCCGTTTGGGTGAATCTCAACTGGATGCTCCATCATGGACTGAATCGATATGGTTTCCACAGCGCCGCTTCACGGGTGAAATCAGACACGCTGCGGCTTCTTTCGGAAGGCGGACTGTTTGAATATTTTGACCCAAGGCCCGGCGCCGCGCGCGGCCTCGGATCAGACAACTTTTCCTGGAGTGCGGCACTGGCGCTGGACCTGCTGCACAATCCCAACCCGCTCTGATCGATGAACGCACTCGATTACGGCCTGGTCGCCGCCTACTTCATTTCGATGATCTGGTTCGGATTCCGGTTCAGGCGGAGCCGCGGGGGAACCGAGTACTTTCTGGGTGGAAAGACGTTTGGAGCCTTCTCGTTGTCCATGTCCACGATGGCCACGCAGCTTTCGGCGATCAGCTTCATTTCAGCGCCTGCGTTTGTCGGTCTCAGGCCCGGAGGAGGAATGCACTGGCTCACGTTCGAATTCGGCGTCCCCCTCGCGATGGTCGCGATCATGATGATCATCGGACCAATGCTCTATCGATCGGGCGTCCTGAGCGTCTATTCGTTTCTGGAGAACCGATTCGACGGCACCTCCCGCATGCTTCTCGCCAGCTTGTTCGTGATCATGCGCACATTCGGCGCGGGCATCTCCATCGGCATGGTGTGCATGGTGCTTTCCACGATCACCGGAATGGCGTTCTGGAGCATGATGGGGCTGCTTGGCGCAATCACCGTCATCTACTCTCTCGAGGGAGGAATGAAGGCGATCGTTTACAGTGAAGTCGCCCAGATGATCATCAAGTTTCTCGGAATACTCGCAATTGTGGGGGCGGGATTCCACTACATCGGGGGCTGGGATGCCTTCGTTCAACACGTGGACCGCGGTCGCTTGCGCGTGGTTGATTTCTCCAACGTCGGATTCGACGGGCGCGAGTTTGGATTCTGGCCCATGCTGGTGGGGGGCTTCTTTCTCTACGTGTCCTACTACGGGACTGATCAGACACAGGCGCAGCGCATCCTTTCAGCAAAAGACGAGCCCACTGTGCGACGGCTGCTCTATTTCAACGGGCTGTTCCGCTTTCCCGTCGCGTTCTGCTACTGCATCGGCGGACTCGTGCTCGGAAGCTTCGCCTTGGCCAACGCCGGCTTCGCGGATCAGATACCGGCCGCCAAACCAGACATGATGATACCGGTCTTCGTGGCCGGCTATCTTCCCCATGGAGTCATCGGGATGATCGTGATTTCGCTGATCGCGGCCGGCATGTCATCCTACAGCTCGACCATCAACTCGGTGAGCGCTGTGGTGATGGAGGATTTCGTCACACGCTTCCGAGCCGTTCCACGGGACAAATACGTGAAATGGAGCAAGTGCGTGGCGCTCACATTCGGCATCCTGACCATGGCCCTGGGATTTCTTGCCGACCGTATTGCTCCAACCGCAATCGAGGCGATCAACAAGGTCGGGTCGCTTGTATACGGTCCGATCGCAGGAATCTTTCTGCTCGCGGCCTTGGGGTCCTGGGTCCGACCCGGAGCTGCAAACATCGGTGTCGTTGCGGGCGTGCTGGTCAATCTTTACCTGTGGCTGGCGTGCAAGCAGATCTTCTGGCTGTGGTGGAACGTCACAGGCGCCACGGTGACCGTGCTGCTTGGAGTCGCTCTAAGCATAGCCCTGCCGCGACATGCATCAACGCCGCTGGTGTTCGGCGGATTCCTGCGGCAGCAGCCAGGACGCGAAGGTGTGATCCTCCTGCTATATTTCGGCGCCATCCTGGCGCTATCCTTGGTTCTGCCACACTTGATCGCCGCTTCCTGATCCCACTTGAGTCTCCAAAATCATGAATACCTCATCAAATCCACCCACCGCCCTGCCCTTCAGGTGTTTCGCATCCATGCGCAGTCTCGTGATCTACTTCCTCCTGATGTCGGCCATTGCGGTGCCCCGCGACGCAATGGGCGCTGAAACCGGAGAGATAGAAGGGAGAATCCTGAATTCAACCACAGGAGATTCCCTTGAAAAGGCGCGCATCTCCGTGGAGGGCACAACAATCGAGGCGTTCAGCGACCAGGGTGGTTATTTCCGCATTTCCGACCTGCCAGCAGGCAAAGCCCGCGTGAAGGTTTTTTATACCGGACTCACCCCTGAGTTCAGGGAGATCGAGGTGCAGCCGGGCCGTGCGTCCCAGCTCAACGTGAATCTCGTCTCCATCGCGGCCCGGGGGATGAAGATGCACGACAGCGACACCGTGGAACTCGCGAAGCTTGTCGTCAGCACCTCGCGCGAAATGTCCGGAGCCGCGATCGCAATCAACGAACAGAGGTTTGCACCAAACGTCACAAACGTGGTCGCAGCTGATGAATTTGGCTACGTGGCGGAAGGTAACGTCGCCGAGTTTCTCAAGTACCTGCCCGGGGTCGCGGTCGACTTTATCGGAGGAAACGCTCTGGAGATCTCACTTCACGGAGTCCCGTCCGCCAACGTCCCGGTCACGGTCGCCGGCTTCAATCTTGCGGCCGCGGAAGGTACGGGAACCTCACGATCGGTGCAGGCCGGATTCGCCTCAACCAACAACCTGTCCCGGATCGAGGTGTCGTTCACCCCCACCCCGGAAAGCCAGGGGGCCGCGCTGGCCGGAACCGTCAACCTGGTTCCACGCAGCGCATTCGAGCGCTCCAAGCCGGCCTTCGGCGGAAGCGTCTACATGAGCATGCGGGACAATGCGCGCGACTTCCACAAGACGCCCGGACCACTCGACAAGCCCACCCGCAAGGTTCATCCGGGATTCGACTTTTCACTCATCTACCCCGTGAACAAACATTTTGGCTTCACGCTCTCAGGGGGGCGCTCGACGCAGTACGTCGAAGGATCGCTGCTCAGCAACACCTGGCGCGGCACAACCGTGGGGACAAACGGGACCACTTTCCCAAACACCACGCCGGACCAGCCATACCTTTCCACCCTTCTCGTGAGCGATCGACCCAAGAATCAGGAGCAGGCCTCGTTTGGAGCAACCATGGATTTTCGTCTGTCATCCCGGGACCAGATTTCCTTCTCCTTTCAATACTCCTCATACGAAGAGACAAACATCCTGCGCTCGGTCACCTTCAACGTGAATCGAGTGCTGCCGGGAAATTTCTCCTCCACATTCACCAGGGGAGCCGTGGGCGCCGGAGACCTGGTGCTCGCACGCAGCGGCCGCAATCGCACGAATCAAAACTACACGCCCACGCTGGTCTGGCGCCACAACGGCCCCATCTGGCGTGCGGAAGCCGGAATTGGAAGCTCGCGTGCCGTCTCAAGAAATCGAGACCTTGAAAACGGGTTTCTCAACACCACTCAGGCTCGACGCACCGGTGTCACCGTCGCCTTTGAAGACTACACAACGATGAGACCCCGGGTGATCTCAGTCACCGATGGCACAACGGGCACCCCCGTTGATCCCTACAGCCTCTCCAGTTATGCTTTGACTACGATGACCACGACCAACCCCCGAAATGTGCAGGATCTTCAGACGGGGGCGTATGCCAGCATCGGGCGAAGCTTCAACTGGCGCGTGCCATTCTCGCTGAAGGCTGGAATCGACCTGCGAAAAACGGAGCGCAACAATCTTGGCAGCACGACGACCGCGACGTTCGTTGGCGCCGATGGCCGTGGCAGCACGACTCCTTTGGGTGGCAGTGATGATCTCGCCGTGCCGTTCCTGGATGCCAGCTTCTCGCAGCGCACCGCACCCTATGGATTTCCAAGGATCCAATGGATCAGCAATGAGCTCCTTTGGAAGGACTACAATGCCAACCCCTCCCACTTCGTGATCGATCGAAATGCAGAATACCGCTCAATTGTCAGCACCTCAAAATATGCGACCGAACTGATCTCCTCCGCCTATCTGCGTGGCGACCTGAGCCTGATGAACCGCCGCCTGCGCATGGTCGGTGGGCTGCGTGCAGAGCAGACAAATGTGGAGGCGCTCGGACCACTCAGTGACCCAACCCTGAACTATCAGCGCAATTCAGATGGCAGCGTCATCCTTGGTTCCAACGGCAAGCCCCTGCTCAAGGTTCCGACCACCGATGCCCTGGGCGTCTCCAAGCTCACCTACATCGAGCGGGGCATGAAGGCGGAGAAGGAGTACCTGCGTCTTTTCCCGAGCATCAACGTCAGCTACAACGTCCTCGACAACTTGATCGCACGCGCCGGCTACTACCATTCGGTCGGTCGTCCGGATTTCAATCAGTATGCCGGGGGCGTCACGCTTCCTGACACGACGGCCGCCCCGAGCACATCCAATCGAATCACTGTAAACAACGCCGGTATCAAGGCGTGGAGCGCGCAGTCAATGAACGTGCGGCTGGAGTACTACTTCCAAGGCGTCGGCCAGATATCGCTTGGAGCCTTCAGAAGAAGCTTCAACAATCTTTTCGCCGGAACCCTGTTCCGGCCAACACCGGAATTCCTCGCCCTCTACGGGCTGGATGAGGCCACATACGGCCAGTACGACGTTTCCACCCAGTACAATGTTGACGGCAAGGTCTACATCCAGGGACTGGACTTCAGCTACAAACAGTCGTTGACATTCCTTCCCAGCTGGGCGCGGGGCCTGCAGGTCTTTCTGAATGCAAGCGCGCAACGCACCACGGGGGCCAACCTGGGAAGCTTCACCGGAGTGAACTCACTGCCGCGCAGCGCAAGCTGGGGAGTGAGTCTGACCCGGCAGAAGTTCAACGTACAGGTGAACTGGAGCTACCGGACAAGGCAGCGTCGGGCACCCGTTGCAGCGGCGCCAAGCATTGAGCCGGGAATGTATAATTGGATTGGTGAACGCCTCTTTGTCGATGTCATGGGGGAATACCACCTCTGGAAGAGGATCTCGGCGTTCGCAAACTTCCGGAATCTGCTTGGGGTGCCGGAGAATCTGGAGATTGCCGGCCCAAGCACCCCTGATCACGCCCGCTTTCGGAGCCGGCAGGAATACGGTGTGCTCTGGACATTTGGCCTCCGTGGGCGCTTCTAGCCTGGATCATCCTCATGCATCGCGTGCGAATCATTTCACTCCTGCTCGCTCTCTTGCTGGTGCCATTGGGAGCTGAGCCGCGTGCGGATCGCCATGTCATCTTGATCACCATCGACGGATTTCCCGCCCACCTTTGGCCGGATCCCTCCCTTCCATTGCCCAACCTTCGTGCAATGGCCGCCCATGGTGCGCGGGCCAGGGCGTTGTCATCCAGCAACCCAACCGTCACATGGCCCAATCACACCACACTCGTGACGGGCGTGAGTCCGCGCCGCCATGGCGTTCTTTTCAACGGATACGTCACTCGCCAGGGCCCGGGTCGTCCCACCCACAATGAGCCGTGGACCGACAAGTCGATCATGGTGCGCGTGCCCACCGTCTATGATGCCGCCCACGCCGCAGGGCTTGGCACCGCGGAGTGCGACTGGGTCGCCATCAGCAGGGCCGGCACCATTGACTGGAGTTTTGCAGAGTTGCCGGATCCAAATGGAAAGGTTGCGCGGGAGATGGTTGATGCGGGAATAGCCTCCTTGGATGAGATCGTTGCAGCACACGGTGGCAAACAGCAGCGGAACATCGTCTGCAGGGATGAGCTCTGGCTGCGTGCGGCTCAGTTCATATTTGAACGTCATCGCCCCAATCTTCTCCTGCTTCACCTGCTCAACACCGATTCCACGCATCATCGATATGGTCCCGGATCGCTGGCCGGTTATTCGGCCCTCGCCCTGGCGGACCGTCTGGTCGGAGAATTGGTTCGCACCGTCGACGCCACCGGTCTCCTGAAGCAGACAACATTTATTGTAACGACGGATCACGGCTTCAAGAAGGTGCAGACCCACCTGTACCCCAATGTCACCCTGAAGCGCGCGGGTTTGCTGCGCAGTGCCGGAGCGCGCATCGTGGACTGCGCCGCCTACGCTGGGGCACAGGGTGGGATCGCTTTCATTTATGTCACGGATCCGGCTCGCAGAACGGAGCTGATTCCCAAGCTGAAAAGCCTCTTTGTCGGTGCCGAAGGGGTGGATCGGGTCATTGATGGAACCTCTGCGCCCGGCCTGGGCATGCCCGGGCCGGATGAAAACCAAGCCATGGGCGACTTGATCCTTTTCGCCAGGGCCGGATTCTCTTTTTCCGGCTCCGCGGCGGGGGAGGTTGAATCGCATCCGTCGGTGGACTACGGTGGATCGCATGGCTATCCAGCCGATGATCCTGAAATGGACGGGATTTTTGTCGCCAGCGGCGGAGGCATCCGCGAGGAGGTTGTACTGGATCGAGTGAGCAACATGGATGTGGCACCCACCATCGCTCATCTTCTCGACGTGCCCCTGCCAAACGTCGAGGGTCGCGTGATTGATGAAATCCTGAAGCCGGACCCATGAATTTTCGCCGATACCGGTGTCGGGCCCGGCAATATCCATTGCAGCAGCCATGGTATGCGGCTGGCCTGCACTGGGTGGTTTCATCGGCGACGAATGAACACACTCCCCGGCTCTCCGATATCAGTGCATTCCAAGGATTTCGATCGATGGTGATCCCTTTCACAATGGATTTCGGATGGCATTATTTCTTTAAGACCAGTCATTTCGGGAAATCACCCGTCGACGTCACCTCGATTACAAAGAGCCACCAGCTCGTTCCGAGGCCTGAAGTCGGCTCCGAGGTGCCGAAACATCCAGTCGCGAAGGACGTGTAACGGATTTGCTCCGGCATCGCATCGTAAGATCAGGCGCACATGCACTGGCGCCAACCGTTGACTTGCGATGCCCTCCTCGATCGCGAAACCAATCCGTCCCTCCCACCGCATGACTCGCCACTTCTGCCTTCTGCTGCTGTCGCTCGCCTGCGGCGTGACGGCTTTGACCGCCACAACGGATGCGGGATGCCTTCCGGTCACCATAAGCGCTGACAACCGATACCTGGTCGGATGCGACAAGAGGCCCTGGCTTGTGCATGGTGACACCGCATGGTCCCTGCTTGCTGCTCTAACCACGGAAGAAGCCGAGCGCTATCTCGAGGATCGAAGGCGGCATGGCATCAATGCCGTGATCGTGAACCTGATCGAGCACAAGTTCGCGCCCGCCGCCCCCAGGAACCGCGCCGGCGACGCTCCATTCCTGAGCCCGACCGATTTCTCTACACCCAATGAGGCGTATTTCCGGCACGCCGACCGGATCCTGAAGCTCGCCGGCGAAAAGGGCATCCTAGTGTTCTGTTGCTGAAATGACTAGACTTAAAAGTCGTTATCGTTCAACCTGCAAGCATGAGCAGGAAACCGACGATTCTGACGGTCACGGCAGACCAACGTGGCGTTTTGGAGCGCTGGGTGGGCGCGCACGGTACGCCCCAGCAGGTGGTGAAGCGCTGCCGGATCATTTTGCGCAAGGCCGAAGGGCTGGACGATGCCACGATTGCGGAGGAGCTGGAGGTGAACCGGCACACCTGCCGGCTGTGGCGCCAGCGCTTTGTGTCCGCAGGTCCGCAAGGATTGTGGGACGTGGCGAATGGCCGCGGGCGCAAGCCGCGCCGAGGGCTGGCGAAAAGGATCGTCGAAGCGACGCTGCACACGAAGCCGCCGGGGCGGACGCACTGGAGCGCGCGAACCCTGGCGAAGGCGCAGGGCGTGCATGCGAGCACAGTCGCGCGTATCTGGCAGGAGCATGGGTTGCAGCCGCACCGACAGGAGACGTTCAAACTCTCCCGCGATCCACAGTTTGTGCCCAAACTGCTCGATGTGGTGGGCGTTTACCTCAACCCACCGCAAAACGCGGTGGTGCTCTGCGTGGACGAGAAAAGCCAGATTCAGGCGCTGGATCGCACGCAACCAGGCCTGCCGCTGAAGCGCGGTCGCTGCGGCACCTGGACGCACGACTACGTGCGCCATGGCACGACCACGCTGTTTGCCGCATTGAACGTGGCCGCCGGCAAGATCAGCGGCCACTGCTTCCCGCGCCACCGGCACATCGAGTTCCTGAAGTTCCTGCGACAAATCGACGCGGAATATGCCGAGGCGGACGAGCTCCATCTTATCGTCGACAATTACGGCACCCACAAACACG
This sequence comes from Opitutaceae bacterium, assembly GCA_015075305.1. Taxonomy (NCBI): domain Bacteria; kingdom Pseudomonadati; phylum Verrucomicrobiota; class Opitutia; order Opitutales; family Opitutaceae; species Opitutaceae bacterium. Next base: position 221,716 of record JABTUS010000002.1, read on the forward strand.
AGCGGGTGCAGCGCTGGCTCGCCCGGCGTCCACGCTTCAAACTGCACTTCATTCCCACCAGTTCGAGCTGGCTCAATCTGGTGGAGCGCTGGTTTGCCGAACTCACCGGCAAGGCGGTGCGTCGCGGCAGCTTCTCCAGTGTTCCCGATCTGATCAACTCGATCACCCGCTTCATCGAGCAATGGAACCAGGAGCCCACGCCATTTGTTTGGACCGCCAAGGCGGAGGACATCCTTGCCAGGATCGAACGCTGTCGTCGCCGGCTCGAGGCCATCCAGCCCGGTTGCACCCGGCGAAAGCCGCGCAAGAAGGCCGCATGATATATGTATAGTCATTTCCGCGACAGAACACTAGTTTTTCTGTTTCCGTGCTACTGGGGCTATGACGGCAAGAACGAGGGTTTCTGGCATGAACTTATCGCGAATGACGCGGCGCAGTGCCGCGCCTACGGACGATTCCTCGGCCAGCGCTACCGGAGCTTTACAAACATCGTCTGGGTGCATGGCGGAGACTTCTCCCCTCCGGACGATTCTCCAGGCGTGGCGCTCGGCCTCGAAATCCTGCTCGGGATAAAGGATCGCGATCGCCCCGGCCGGATGCACAGTTTTCACGGCAAGCGTTCGACCACCGCCTTGGACCACCACAGGTTCGCCCCGCATCTCGACCTCGATTCCATCTACACTGGCGATGAGTTCGTCCAGAGAGGGCCCGCCGAGCCCTGGAGACTCTCCCTCCATGCCTACAATCGGGCCAATCACCGGCCGGCCTTCCTCGTGGAGGCCCGCTACGAAAACGAGGCTCAGACAAATCCGGTGCTCATCGTCATCGGGGCCAGGGAGCGCATCCGGCGGCAGCCCTATTGCGCGCTGCTGAGCGGCGCGATGGGGCACTTTTTGGGCAATGACGCGGTCTGGCAGTTCAAGGCGGGCTGGGACGGCCCAAGGGGCATCCACTCGCCAGCCAACGCGGACTTGGTCCATTTTCGCGAAGTGTTCGCAACCCGCGCTTGGGAAAAACTCGTGCCCGATCAGGCCCACCAGACTGTCGTAGCTCACTACGGTGCGCCCAACGCACTCGACTATGTGGTCGCCGCGCGTGCCGCCGACGGCAGCCTTGTCATTGGCTACGTGCCCTCCACGGGCACAGAGTCACGGACAATCAGTGTCGATCTATCCCGGCTCAGTGGAACAGTGAACGGGCTCTGGTTCAATCCAACTTCCGGCACCTGCACAACCGTCAAGGGATCCCCCTTCGCAAACGTGGGAGTGCGGGAGTTTGCAACACCAGGGGACAACGGCACGGGGACCAACGACTGGGCCTTGATTCTGGAATCCGTACCAGCCCGGTAGAAGACGCAGCCCGGCACGGGCGATCCGCCTGCGGTTCGGACGGATCAAGGCTGGCGGACGAGCGTCGCAGCACGTCGCGCAGGGTCTGATTTACGGAATGGCGACGATGCGCAGCAGGCTTGCGCCGTGGAACGGCACTCGCGTGGTAAACTGCTGTGAAAACTCCCCGAGATCCAACTGGCGCCACACGTCGCGCACCCGGAAGCGACCGCTAAGATCAAGCTCCGCAGCCGACACCGAGACTTGTACGGATTCGCCCCAGTCGACGTAGGCCACTGGATCGCCCATATCCTGCGCAGTAGCATGCGGTTTGATGCCCGCAAGCTGCATTTCCTTGCTTTGGGCGAATCCCGAGGGATCACCCACAGGGCCGGTGATATGGAAGAGCCCGATGGCCTTCGCGCCACCCTCGAGCTCCTTGACCATGATCATCTGGTTGTCGCGGTCCCGGAGCACCCGACCTTGGCTCCCGGATGGATCCTGGTTGATCGCAATCACCTCGTGATTGCACAGCACGTTGAGCAGAAAGGGATCAAGCCGGGCAATGTCGCCACCGAAAACAAGTGGCGCGGCCATCAGCGACCACATGGACATGTAGAAATAGTGCTCGCTCGGGCTGAGGTCAGCTTTGAACACCTCGTTCTTGCGGAATGAATCGCGAACATACCCCGCAAGGATGTAATCGGGATCATTCCACTGCCCCGGCCGCGCATGCTCCCAGTAGTCCGCATTGATCCGGCCGACATAGAAGAATCCCGGCATCGCTTGGCGCGCCTTCCAGCCCAGATCGTCGGTCGTGCGCCAGACCTGGCTCATCCCGCCCGCCCAGGTCCATGCTTTGCCCATCCCGTACTGGCAGATGGTGAAGACGATGTCGCGATCCTGCCGCCCGAGTTCCGCAGCCATAAGCCGGAACGGTCGCTGTAGCTCGCGCAGCGAATGATTTGGGGCAATCTTCTCGTAGGAGCACCAATCGTACTTGAGCAAATCGTAGCCCCATTCCGCAAACGTGCGCGCATCAATCGCCTCGTGTTCGTAACTCGCGGCAAAGCCGGCGCAGGTCGTTCGACCGGGCGAGCTATAGAGCCCGGCTTTGAGGCCCTTCGAGTGAATGAAGCCAGCCAGTGCCTTCATGTCGGGAAAGTTCCTGTTGCCAAGGAGACGGCCGGCAGCGTCGCGCGAAGGTCCATCCGTCGCCGGATCGCCGCCGTCCACCCGCACGGACCAGCAATCGTCGATGCTCACGCAATCATAGCCGTAGTCGGCCATGCCGGACGCGATCATGGCTTCAGCCGCCCCGCGGATGATTGCGTCGGTAACGGAACGTTTGTGAGCATACCAGCTGTTCCAACCCATGGGCGGCGTCAGCGCGAGTTGATCGCCGATGACAAGGGTGAATGCGCGCGAGGAGGCACCGTGAGCATTTCTCGCCTCCAGGTGAATCGCATGACGGCCGCCGGACGGAGCACGGCCGCGAATCATGCCCGTGGATTCGTCGAGCTTCAACCCTGCGGGCAGTCCTCGAGCTCCAAAGGCGATCGGTCGCTCTCCCGTACAGGGAATGCGAAACTGAAAAGGCGAGCCGGGACGCGCGCCAACGACCATCGGCCCGTTGATGCGCGGTGTGACAGGAGGCGGCGGAGTCAGCAGGTATGGCCGCTCCTCAAGCCAGGGCGCGGGGGCTGGCGGCCGTCCGCGATAGGTGATAGAGACGTCCAGCCAATCCGCGAAATCCGTGCGGTTGCCATCACCGGCATCGGTGACGAGAAACACGAGGATACGGACGCCGGCAAGGGGAATTGAGAACGGCCGTGCCTGTTCGCCCGCACGCATCAGACCGCTGTCCCAGAGGACACGGCGGTCTCCGAGCACATGGAGCCGAACGGTTGCATCCCTGCCCGCATCGTCAGCACCCGCCCAGCCGGTGAGCAGCTCCGCGCATCCATCGAGTTCAAGGATCAGCGTGCTGAACGCCCGCGTGCCGACACCGGTGTCGAACTGCCGGCCCGCGACGCTCAACAGCCCTCCGGCGACCGATCGATTGGCCAGCGCCGTACCGCGTCCAGTGCCGGAAGTCATCGCCGACAGGTCGATTTCATGCAGACCGATTCTGCCCGACTGGTGCGCTTGGACCGCTGCTGAGACCATCGCAAGGGCGATCAGAAACCCGTGATTCATTTCGACTTCATCCCGATCCTGCGGCTGCCGCGCAGCCGGTCGGCAAAATCAAAGAAGCGCTCCCAGTCATACGCGGTGATCGCATGCCTGCCAGTGCGAACATGATAGCCGATCTGACGCCCAATCGGCACATCGGGCGCAGGCCATTCAGTTGTGCCGAGTCCTTCGATTCCAAAGAGGCGGTAGGCCGGCTCGGCGTGCACGGCACCCAGGAACTCGCCGCGTGGATCAGCCCAAAGATCCTCCGTCGCACTGGCCACGTATAGCGCCCGGGGGGCGGCTAGGGCGAGGAGCATGTGCTGATCCGTCGCGCGCGCCAAGGCGCGACCGGCGAACTGGCTGTAGTTCTCGCAGTACCAAAACGGAAATGTGCGGACGGAATCGGCGATGGTTTCACCGAAGTCGCGGCGGCCAAGCGACGCGCCGCCTTCGCCGCTGTCGTTGGAGATCACCAGTGCGAAACGCTCGTCCTGCGCACCAGCCCAAAGGGCCGTCTTGCCCTGGCGCGAATGCCCCAGAACCGCGATGCGCCCCGCATCAATAGCGGGATTAGTTTCAAGGTAGTCGACGATGCGGCTGAGTCCCCAAGCCCAGACTCCGATGGCACCCCACTCATCCGGCTCCCGCGCAGTGCGTTCCGCCCTCTTCATGAGGTAGCCGCGCAGGCCTGTCCGCCAGCCGTCACGCTGATCCGGCTCAAGCTCGCCATAGTAGTAGGTGGCGACCGCATAACCGCGCCGCAGCGCGAGCGCGAGCGGCCAGGATGCACTCCCCTTGCCGCGGGTGGCATCGGTCGTGCGATTGATCATGGCTGGACCGCACCAAGGTATTCATAAAGCACCTCGGCGAGATTCGCCCCATAGTCCTCCCAATGCCGGCCGGACGTAAAGTCCTTCACGCCGGCGATCCAGTTGCTGGCGAACTCGTGCACGACCCCGTCAATGCCGAAACGCTCGAGCCAGCCGTCGCCAAGCGTGCCGGGATTGCGGAAGCTCGTGCTGGTTGAGCCATCGGTGAACCAAGTGTGCTGGCGCAGAAGCCTTTCCAGCACGGCCATTCGATCGCGGTAGCGCGTCAAGTCGGGTACGGACGGAGCGCTCAGGTGAAGTTGGCCCTGCTGATGGTCGTTGTGGAGCTCAAGGGCAAGGTGCGGCTTCCGCCCGGAGGCGATCATGCCCTCGAGCCACCTTTCGAGAGCCGCGTTTTCTGGAGCGCTGCGGGCGTCGATGGGGCGGTCCCAGCCTCGGTTGAGATCACTGCCAAGCGCGTTAAAACGCGTGCGGCCGAGCGCGACTCCGTCCTTGTTCGCCATGGGCATCGCGTAGACGCAATAGCGTTCGAGGAACCTCCTTGCGTCCGCATCGTTGGCCAGCAGACGGCGCACGAGGCCTTGCAAGACCCAGTTCCCCACCGGTTCCCAAGGGTGGGCGCGGGCCCGGATGAAGACGCGATAAGGCGCATGCAGATTGCCGATGCGGAGAATCTCCAGACCGCGGCCGAGGACCGTGCGGCCGATCGGCATGATCTTCACGAGGGGATGACCGCACACGGAAGCGAGGAAGCGGTCAAGGTCGGACACCCGATAGGGTTCGAGGCGCGCCACGTAAAGTTGCGGCCCCGGCATCGTGAGGTGGAGCCGAACCCGGTCATCAGGCAGGTTATCGAGTGAAACCCCGCGCCAGCTGCGGCCGTCCTCAGAGACAAGGACACTCCTAAAATACCGGCCGTACAGGCTGGGGCCGCCGTTCCAGACATTTTCAAGATTGCGAAACTCAAAAGTGAGCTTCGTGCCGGGTTGGGCTTGGATCAGGAAGTGCACATGGCCCGAGGCCCGGTTCGGCGACTCGCGCTCGTGATCGTAGATCAGATGCAGGTCAATCGACCCGTCCGGCGCCTGCTCATACCAGAGCGGAGAGGCATTTTCGAAACTGGTGTCTATGAAATCGAGGACTGGGATGCGTGGAATCCGCCTCGTCGCAGGCGCCTTTCCAGACCCAGGCTGGTCCACGGCCGATAGCATGGACGGCAAGGCCAGACAGAAAAGAAATGCCAGCAAGGCTGCACGGACCCCCGAGTGCGGTGGAGGCTGGCCGAAACAATAGGCTGGGCGCAATGGAAGCGGCATAACGTTGGGCTGAAGGGCGGTCGCGCCCGCGATATTCAGGGCAGCAGGAGCAATGGACAAGGGATCGAGTTGTCAGAGATTGAGGAAGGGACCCGAAGAACCTGGGTCTCCTGACGAACGATGCTTCCGGGCCGGGAATCAACTACCCAAATATTCGCCAAATTGCGTTTCAAATGACCACTTCCTGTCCGCGCGGGCAGGCCGCAGGCTTTTCCCTGGCGGCCGGCCAGAATGCCCGGCGTGCTGCCAAGGGATTGTCGCAAGCTGCGCTGTTGGCGCTTGTCAACCCCGACCCCAGCGACCGACCTGGGATCACGACCCGGCCGCTGCCCTGCCCTCGATCGCAATTCCCGACGCCAGCAACCGTCCGTAATCCTCATCGCTCACGCCGCATTCCGCCAGCAGCTCACGGTTGTGCTGGCCGAGCGCCGGCGCGGGCGTGCGGATCGCCCCCGGCGTTCCGAGCAGCCGCGGCACGACGGGATGCATCGGAAGCGGCTTCACCTCCTCATCGGGGTAATCAGACACGATCTCGCGCTCGATGAAATGCGGGTCCTCGAGAATCTGCGGAATCGCATAAATCGGTCCAACCGTCACACCAACCTTCTCGAAATAGGCGACATTCTCCCGCTGCGTGTGGCGGCTGATGTACGCTCCGATGATGGCATCGAGTTCCTCCGCATGCTTCACACGGTCGATGTTCGTCCTGAACCTCGGGTCATCGATCAGTTCGGATCGCCCGATCGCCTCAAAGATGCGCTCCGCCATGCCCTGCGTTGAGCCGGAAAGCGCCACATAGCCGCCATCACTGCAACGATACGCATTGCGGGGCGCGGAGTTTGTCGAGCGGCTGCCCGTGCGGGGCTTCACCGTGCCGTTGAGGCGATAGTTGGCCGCTTGCGGACCAAGTATGGCAAACAGCGGATCCAAAAGCGGCAGATCAATGACCTGTCCCTGACCGCCATTCTGCTCGACTGATCTGAGCGCGATCATCACCGCAGACGCACCATAGAGTCCCGCCACCCCGTCCGCCAGATACATCGGCGGAAGCACGGGTTCGCGGTCGGCGAATCCATTCATCGACGCAAATCCCGACATTCCCTCCACAATCGTGCCAAAGCCCGGACGCTGACTGTACGGTCCGTCCTGTCCCCAGCCGGAAATTCTCACGATTACAAGCCGCGGGTTCAGAGCGAGAAGCTCCGCGGGGGCCAACCCCATTTTTTCCAAAACACCAGGACGAAAGCTCTCGATGAACAGCTGCGCAGTCGGCGCCAGCCGGCGCAGCAGGTCGATGGACTCGGCTCGGCGCAGATCGAGCGCAAGGCTCTTCTTGTTGCGCGCATAAATTTTCCAGTGCGTCGACACCCCCTCCGTCCGCCAGGCGCGCAGCGTGTCGCCTTCCGGTGGCTCAACCTTGATGACCTCCGCCCCGAAATCCCCGAGAATCTGCGTGAGCACATTGCCGGCAAACAGCCGCGAAAGATCCAGCACGCGAAGGCCGGTAAGCGGCCCGCGTGCATCGGGGGTGTAGTCGCGTTGCTTGAGCGGCATCAGGTTTTCTCCGAACCCGCGTGGGAAACAATCATCCGCGCCCGGCGCAGCGAGGGGGCGTCGATCATCCGGCCATCGACAACAAACGCGCCGTCGCAGGATTTTTCCGCAGTCGCCACCACGCGCCGCGCAAAGGCAATCTCATCGGCGGTTGGTTGAAACACCTCGTTCACGATCGCTATCTGGCTCGGGTGAATGCAGGTCTTGCCCGAATAGCCGAGTCGCCGCGCACCCAGCGCCTCGGCGCGGCAGCCATCCGCATCCTTGATGTCCGCAAACGCCGCATCGAAGGCCCAAAGCCCCGCCTCCGCCGCGGCCAGGCGCACCGCGAGTTGCACGTGCATCACGGCGGCAGCGTTCGCACGTTCAATGCCGGATGGATCGAACAGATCCACCAGTCCGAGCTGCAAACCGGCCACGCGCGGATCCGCCGCCGCAATTTCCGAAGCGAAGCGCAACCCGCGGGGCGACTCAATGTTCAGGAGAAGGCCGATCGGCCGGGAGATTCCGCACGCTTCCTCGATGCGTGCGAGCACTGCCACGGCCGCGTGCACCTCGGCGGGAGACTCAACCTTGGGAAGATTGATCAAATCTATTCGCGGCGAGACCGCCGCGGCGAGGTCGGCCTCGAAATGCGGCGAGCCAGTCCTGTTCACACGCACAATGACGATCTTGTCCGAGGAAACCAGTCCGGGTGAACCCAGCGCCGCCGCCACGTGTCTGCGCGCGGCATCCTTCTGCGCCTCAGCCACGGCGTCCTCAAGGTCGAATGACAGTGCATCGGCGGCCGTCACAAGCGCCTTGGGAAAAAGCTCGGGACGCGAACCGGGGACGAAGAGTTTGCTGCGCATCGGAACCTGTTCCGGAAATTCAAACGGAATCCTTCACACAGCGAAATCCAAGCATGCCGCTGCGATCCCTGCCCGGACTCATCAGCAGGTACTTGCCGTGCTGGTCGAGCTGGTACGCCTGTGGAAAATACCAGTGCGACGTCTGCGGCTGGTAGGCGCTCCCGCCGCGCAGCACCGCGGCCCGCGTGTGTTCATCCGCAAATTCATCCGTCCATTGCCAGACGCCGCCGACGAGATCCATGACGCCAAATGGACTCGCGCCGGCGGGATGCAGTCCGACATCCTCCGGCGGCACAAGCGTGCGCCCGCGGTTCGGAGCCGGCATGTTCGCGGGGTTCCAGTCATTGCCCCATGGATACAGCCTTCCGTCCGTGCCCTGCGCCGCGTACTGCCACTCCCACTCATGGGGCAGGCGTTTGCCGGCCCATGCGGCGTACGCACGCGCATCCTCAAGCGAAACCCATGTGACCGGCTTGTTCTCCCATCCACGCGGAGGCGCGCCGCGTTTCCAATCGCGCAGGAAATTGTGATCGTCAGCCGGCCGGTAGCCCGTCGCCCGGACGAAATCCCTGAACGCCGCATTCGTCACCGGGTGGCGGTCGATGTGAAAGGCGTCGATCCTGAGCCGATGCAAATGGGAGCGGCGCGGGGACGGTTCCCAAGGATACTGGACGTCAAGTCCGTCCCAGGTGAAACCCTCAATCTCAACGCCGGTCACCCGAAATTCAAACGTCGCCGATGGAATCCTTACCATGCCTTCCGGCGCATTGACAACGGGCTTGGTGCGGACGACGGGAGTCATCCGTTGCAGAAGCGGTCGCCACTCCGCGGATAGCGACCTCAGCGGCGCGCGTGTGAGCGCGCGGCGTTCCCGCAGAAACCCGTCCAGGTTCAATGGCCTTGCGCCCGGCTCGACGGCGAGCACGGCGCCAAACCCCCGTGGCTCAAGCGGAAACTCCAAAGTCGCCTGACCATCCTGCACCCGCGGGCGCAACTCGACGCCGCGCCAGGCATCGTAGTATTTCCGAGACTGCACATGGTCGACGCGCAACTGCCCTCCCGCCAGCGCGTACTCGTTTCGATTCACGACTGTCCAGAGCGTGGCCACTTTCCCCGGAAACATTGAGGCGAACACATTCTGCTGCAGCGTCTGCGCATAGGGTTCCCAGTCCAAACTCACGAGCAGGTCGGAAAAGCGGCGGAACAAGTGAGAAATTCTCCGGAGCGCCGCCGCATCGCGTGGCGTGAGCTGGTTCCAAATGCCCCAGATGTTCTCCCAGGCATTGTAACCTGTGCCGTTGAAAAAAATGTAGTGAAAGTCATTGGTGCGGTCGCGGCCCCAGCGGTTCTCCAGATTGGTCATGTGGCGGGGCTCGAGCCACTTCAACTTTGAGACCGGAAGGACGACCTCGCTGGGCAGGAGCTTGCCCCAGCTTTGAAGATTCCATGCCAGCGCCTCGTCCGACAGTGGAACCGCCTCCGGTTCGAAGACGAGCGGATGCCCCCGCGCCTCCGCCGCGTCGAAGAATGCGCGGGGCACGCCGCTGTAGGTGTCGCCATTCACCCCGTCCGCCCCGATCGCCGCGGCCAGTTTGGCGATCGCCTCCCAGTCCGGCACGCCCGCCGGACGCGTCCCGTTGTCCCACGGCATGGTCGGAATGAAAACCTTCACGCCGCGCCGGTGAAAGTCCCTCACGATCCGCTTCAATCCGGCCAGTCCTCCGGGCAGGTCGGCCGCGAGATCGAACTGATTCCGGTCGTCGATGCCGATGTTTGGATAGACATACCAGAGCAGCACGCTGTCGATTCCGCCGTACCGGCTCTTCAGGTCGTCGAGGTAGCGGTCAACCGTGTACCTGCGGGTGACGGGATCGTAAAAGTAACGGTCCTCGACCATCATCTGCGCATGGACGAAATTCCTCCGGGTCCATTGGAACTCCCGGCGCTCATAGTTCGCGCCGGAGTAGCCGATGCGCAGCAGGTGCTCGCGCCGCCATTCCTTGAAATCGCGCCGCCAGGCCGGGGCCGCCGCATTCACGTTCTGCCTCCAGTGGCCGATCGACTGAAACGGCCAGCCTGGCGCCCCGACCGGCAGCGGAAGGTGCGGGCCGTTGCGCGCGTGCGAAAGCTGAAACTCGGCGATGCGAGGTGACGGGGCGGCTTGCGGCTTGCGGTTCATCAAAGGGACATGGGGACTGGCACCGATCCACAGGCTTGCGGAAACAACCGGCAAAAGCCATCCAAACCTGCGCTGGCATCCGGCGAAGCAAACGTTTGCCCGACCGGAAGCCCCTGTCGATGCAAATCGTGACTTGCCTGTTGCGGGCGCATGGCGGAGGGTGGCGTCCTGCATTCCGGCGGGCGCACGCGCCGTCCATTCCAGCGATGAAGAAAAACGCCAGCCTGATCGATGTGGCCCGCCGGGCCAGGGTCAACATCTCCACCGTCTCGCGCACGATCAACAAGACGGGCAAGATCGGCGCCGACACCCAGGCCCGCGTGCTCAAGGCCATGCGCGAACTGGGCTACAAGCCCAACCGCGTCGCCCGCCGGCTTCGCACGCGCGACAGCAGCAGTTTCCTGCTGGGTCTCATCATTCCCAACATCCAGAACATCTTTTTCGCCGACCTCGCCCGAGGCGTCGAGGACGTCGCCTTCCGGAGCAACTATGCCGTGCTGCTCTGCAACTACGACGAGGACGAGGCCAAGGAGCGCTTCTACCTCGACGTGATGCAGCTCGAGTCCGTCGACGGCATCATCCTGCCGCCCATTCACGAGGAGGACGACGCCGTCCTCCAGGTCGTTCGCAACGGCACCCCGGTGGTCTGCGTCGACCGCAGCCTCGCCCGAGGCGGCCTCGACAAGGTGGAGATCGACAATCATCTCGGGGCCCTGCGCGCCGTCGAGCACATCATCTCCCAAGGGCACCGCCGCATCGGCCTGATCGGCGGACCAGCCGACTCCTCGACAGGCCGCGAGCGTTTGCGCGGCTACAAGGATGCGCACACCCAGGCGGGCATCCCGCTGAAATCGGAACTGATGCGCTTTGGCGATTTCAAGCAGGACAGCGGCCAGACCCTGGCGCACGAGCTTCTAGGTCTGGCAAACCCTCCCACAGCGCTTTTTGTCTGCAACGGCCTGATGACCATTGGCGCGCTCGAGGCGATTGCCGCGCGCGGACTCAGGATTCCGAAACAGGTCGCCATCGTCGGCTTCGACGAACTGCCCCTCGCAGGCGTTTTCAACCCGCCACTCACCGTTGTGCGTCAGCCGGCCTACGAAGTCGGCAAATGCGCGGCAGAACTTCTGCTCAAGCGCATTGAGGATTCCGACCGCCCGGCGACAAGCCTGAAGCTGCACCCGGATCTGGTCGTGCGGAAATCGTGCTGAGCACCAGCTCGCGGGAAAATGTTGCGCTTGACGCCGGAGCTGAGCAAACGTTTGCGTCACAGTCAGGCCCCTATTCCAATCATGCCCTCCTCCCCGGTCGTCGTCGTCGGCAGCATCATGCAGGACCTGAGCCTCGCCTGCGCTGAGTTTCCCCTGGCCGGACAGACGATCTTGGGCCGCCTCAAGGTCGGACAGGGTGGCAAGGGCTCGAATCAGGCCATCGCGTGCGGACGCACCGGAGTCGGCACGACTTTCGTGGGCGCGATGGGGCGTGACGCCTATGCTGCGCAGGTTGAGGCGTTCTACCGTCGCGAGGGCATCGGCTGCAGGCTGGCACTGAAATCCGGCGTGCCCACGGGCACCGCGGTCATTCTTCTGAATCGCCGGGGCCAGAACATGATCGCGATTGATCCCGGTGCCAACACCCGGCTCGCACGCGCGGACATTCCTCCCGCCTTGATGCGCAACGCCCGCGTCGTGGTCGCGCAACTGGAGGCGAATCCCCAGGCCAGCGGGCACGCCCTGCGGCTCGCGCGCCGCGCAGGCGCTGTGGCTATTCTGAATCCCGCGCCCATGCGCGACGACTTCGATGCTTCGCTGCTCCGGCACGTCGACATCCTCATTCCCAATGAGAGCGAATTTGTAGCGCTCGTGAGGCGCCTTGCAGGTTCACGTCGGACGAAGTTCGACGAGGCGGCCCTGCATCGGCTGAGTCCGGGGGAACTTCACGCCCTGTGCCGGCGGTTTGAAGTTCCCACCCTGATCATCACGCTGGGAAGCCGGGGCTGCTTCATTTCGTCTCCTGAGGGATCTCACGCTCTGCCCGCCCACCGCGGCATGCGCGTGGTGGACACGACGGGGGCGGGCGATGCCTTCTGCGGCGGTTTTGCCGCAGGCCTCGTGCGTCACGATGGCGACGTTGTAGCCGCGGCGCGCCTCGGCACCGCCGTCGCCGCGCTATCCATCACCAAGGCCGGCGCCGCCGATGCGATGCCCACGCGGCGCGAACTGGAAAGATTCCTCAAGAAGCGAGGCGTCGTTTCCTAAGGCGCCTCCCGCCGCGGCGCAAGTTGCAGCCAGGTCAGGCGCCAGGCTCCGTCCCCGCGGCCGCCCGCCTCGAAATAGGGCAGGAAAGTGATGGCAGGGCGATAGCCGAGGTTGAGCGTGACTGGCAATGCACCGCTCTCGGTCCGCTCGGATCCCAGTTCAAGCATGCCTGGCGTTGGTGGTTCCGGCAGTCGGATCGTCTCCTCGGTCTTGAATCCATCAATTAGTCCTGTCGCATAAACCAGGGGACCGCAGGTTATCGCGACGTAGTCGAAGCGCAGCACCTCCTGCCTCACGTGCGAGCCGTCCGGTGCGCGCGACTCCTGCACATTGCGATTCATCCGCCGATGAAAGCGCGGAATCATGGGCAGGTGAAGGCTGACAACATCCCCAGCCTGCCACACGCGCTCGATTCGCGCGTACTCACCGGGCTCGATTGGAAAATCAACCGGAGCTCCATTGACTTCCAGTCGCGCTGAATCCGCCCACGATGGAATGCGCAGGCGCAATCCCCAGCGCCCTTCGCGAGCAGGACGGACGAGGATCCTCACATCGCCTTCGAAGGGGAACCGCGTTTCCTGCACGAGTTCGACATCTCCCGCCACCTTCGATGGGAGCACGGCCCGCCCCGCACAGTAAAGGTTCACTGAAAGATCGCCATCTTCCAAAATGCCGCAGGCCACCTCAGGCAGTTCCTCCAGCGCGCAAGGTCCACTTGACTTGCAGCATCTCCAATAGGTCGTGAAGACGCGCCGTCCGTTCGGAAACGAATAGTAGCACCAGTTGTCCCCCGCGGGCGCCTGTGCACCGAGAAGATCGTTGTAGGCGGACTTTTCGATCTCCTCCGCGTACTTTGCCGCTCCCGTGATCGAGAGCAGTTCACGGTTCAATTGAATCCACGAAAACGTCGAGCAGGTTTCGACATAGCCATAAGGGCTGAACACTCCCGGCGGATTGAAGACCTCGCGCGATCGATGTGCCACGCCTCCCCATGGTCCGCCACCGAGGGTCAGGTGATGGTCGCGAATGCTCTGCCAGGCGAGTTCGACCGCCCGCAGGTGCGACGGGTGGCCCGCCACCCGGTGGAGTTTGGCAAGTCCGACGAGATTCCAGCAGAGCTGATAGGCCTTGCCGGTCGCTATGAAAGCCACGTCAACACCTGCCAGCAACTGGCTGACAAGCTCCAGCGCCGGAGCGCAACTCGCCTGCCGAAGGATGAGTTCCGCCAGCTTGAGATAGCGCTGCTCGCCTGTGACGTGGTAGAGCTCCACGGCCGGATCCAGCAGGACCGTGGCCGAAAGCCCGTGATGATTGCCAAACCTTGTGATGTCGGCGCCCTCATCCCCCAGGACCCGCCAGCACAGATCGCCGATTCGACGGGCGGCATCGATGAAGGCGCGCTGCTTCAGCACGCGGCCGCTTTCGAGCAGGCCAAGGATCAGGTAGCTGTGCACCCACACATCCCAGGTGCGCTCCGCGGGCGCGCCATCCCAAGTGCGCGAGGGCGGCCCCGGCCGGCAGGTGAAGCGCCTGCTCCGGGAATAGGTTCCCAGGTACCCGTCGTCCTCCTGAACACTGAGCAGATACTCCGCCACCCGCAGCAGATTCGAACGAAGGACCTCGTCGCCGGTTCGATCGACAGCGCGGGCCGCCGCAACCATCCACTTGCCGGCATGTTCGCCGTACCAGTCTCCCTCATTATTCCGCTCGCGGCACTCACGACAGAACAGCGCGATCGGAGGGCTGAGCTCATCGCGGATGAAAGCGCCCAGATGGGCGGACTGGCTTGCGGCGATCGCCGTGCCGAGCAGACCATCCAGGCGGATGCAGGCGGGTGAGGGGAATTCCATCGTTTGGACCACGGGACGAGCCACGACAAAAAAGTTGACACGCGGAGGCAAAACCAAAATATCACCGCGTGCAAACGTTTGCCCGAAAGCGACGTTTGCCTCACCACCACCCCGACAATCTCAAATCCCGCAGGCTCAACCCCGATCCTCATCAGGCTGTCGCCACCGCCTTGCCCATGAAGTCATTCCGTCCAAATTTTACGCAAACGTTTGCTCTCCACCCAGCATGAAATCCAAACTTGCCCGACACCTGTCCCTCGCGACGCTTCTGTCGCTCGCCCTGGCTCATCTTTCCCCCTCCACCTTCGCCCAGGCCGTGCCTGCCGCTCCGCAGGACGCCCAGTCGAAGGACAAGGACAAGGACAAGGACGAGACGATCGAAATGCAGAAGTTCACTGTGACCACAGGCTACCGCTCACCCAAGGCGATCGACCAGATTCCCGGAGCGATCAAACTCATTTCCTCCACCGAGATTGCGCAGACCAAACTGCTGACGGACGACGCAACAGCGGTGCTTGCCCGAACGATTCCAGGCTATGCTCCAGCGACGCAGTCCATGAACAATACCGGTGAGACTCTGCGGGGACGCGTGGCTCTCCGGCTCTTCGACGGCATCTCCCAGACCACTCCCTTGCGCGAGGGGAGCCGGAACGGAACCTTCACCGACATGGATATCGTCGAGCGCATCGAGGTCATCAACGGACCCTCAGCCTCTGAGGGCATCGGCGCAGTCGGCGGTATCATCAACTACATTTCCAAGAGTCCGACAAAGGAAGGCAGCGAGGCCGTTCTACGCACGAAATTCTCGGGCCAGGGCTATGATGACAGCTTCAACTGGCGAGTCGGGCTCAACTTTTTCCACAAGGCCGACAACAAGGACATCGTCGTCGGCACCTCTTTCAGCGACCGCGGCATGTCCTACGACGCCCATGGCCGCCGCCAGGGCATGAGCCAGAGCGGTTCGGTGAACGACTCGGACTCGCACAATCTCTTCATCAAGGGTGGATTAAACTTCGGGCCTGGCGAGGCTCAGCGGGTCACGCTGACGATCAGTCAGTTTCATATTGAAGGCAAAGGAAACTACGTCATTGAACTGGGCGATCGTGCACGTGGCATCACCGATAGCGCGCGCCGGCAGAAGCCGCTGAACTCCAAAGCCGAATTCAACGACTTCAAGCAGTACGCCCTGGCCTACAATCACTCCAATCTGTTCGGAGGTTCGCTCAATCTCCAGATCTACAAGGCCAGTCAGGGCAT
Source organism: Opitutaceae bacterium (assembly GCA_015075305.1). Taxonomy (NCBI): domain Bacteria; kingdom Pseudomonadati; phylum Verrucomicrobiota; class Opitutia; order Opitutales; family Opitutaceae; species Opitutaceae bacterium. The sequence continues at coordinate 237,317 of JABTUS010000002.1, forward strand.
GCGCTTCCTGGCTGAGGACGGCGCCGACAAGCAGGACCCCGACATAGCGCCGCTTGGAAAGCTGGTCGATCAATCGGAGATCAATTCCCAGAAGAAGGGATTGCGCAGCTCCTGGTCGAACAAGGAGCTCTTCGGCGTCGCCGGTCTCGAGGCGAACATCGGCTACGACATCCTCAAGGAAACGGCCCAGCAGATCCTCGCGCTGACTGACCGCGTGTGGGTGCCGCCGATGAACTATACAAGCCATGCCCCGTTTCTGCAGACCTCGTACACGCGCGGTCCCGTGACAGTGAGCGGAGGCCTGCGCCGCGAGAACGGCGAACTCCAGGTCGACAGCTACACCACCACCTATTTCCGAAACCGCGTCCGCGTCACCGGCGGCACGCTGGATTACTCCGAAACCATTCCCAACGCCGGCGTCATCGTGCGCTTGCCGCGCGACTGGTCCATCTTCGGCTCCTACAGCAAGGGCTTCACACTTCCCAATGTTGGCATTCCGCTGCGCAATGTGAATACTCCCGGCCAGTCTGTGGACGGCATTCTCGACCTGCAGGCTGTGATCGCCGACAACAAGGAGGTCGGAGTGACCTGGCAGGGAAAGATGGGCGGCTTCAGCGCCTCGCACTACAAGTCCTACTCTGATTTCGGAGTCAGCCTTACCGTGGATCCCGTCACACGCGACTTCGTCATGCAGCGCCGCCCGGTCGATCTAAAGGGATGGGAGTTTTCCGGGGAATTCCGCCCCAGCAAATCCTGGAGACTCGGTGCCAGCTATTCACGCGCGGAAGGCAAGACACGAACGACGGAAACCGGCCCGCTGACCCGGGAGATCGGCATGGCCTCTCTGAGTCCCGACAAGCTCAACCTCTCCGCAACCTGGAAAGCTACAGACGACGTCAGCGTGTCCGTTTTCATGGACAACCTGTTCAAGCGGGACATCAATGTCGGCGCTCCAGGCGAAGAGCACACCTCGGGCCTGACGCTCTTCCATGTGACGGTCAACTACAGCACGAAGTGGGGTGACTTCTCCGTGGGTGTGGAGAACGCACTCGACAAGTACTACATCCTCCCCTGGTCGCAGATTGACCAATTCCTGAACTACTTCGCCGGTCGCGGCCGGGTCATCTCCGTCGCCCACACGCTAAAGTTCTAGACTCTCGCCGATTTTGTCGGCTTCGCTGCACGCCTGCCATGATGCGTCGTCTGACACGCTCGTGCATTCTTTTCTGCCTCGCATGGACAGCAGCCCATGCAGGCGCCGACAACCTCGTCACGGTCAGTACCGGATCCCTTCCTGCTCCTCCCGGGAGCGGACCGCTGCAGTGTCTGGCTGGGGCCAGCGGACAGCCGCTCGCCATTCGTGACGGAGCCGCCTGGGAGTATGACGAGCGTGCGAAGGTCTGGAATCCCCTCGCCTTTCGCACGAGCGGCGCCGTGGCGCCCAGCCCGATCATTGTGGGCTCGGGTATCTGGCTCCTTACCGGTCAATCTGAAGACGGGATTGGGACGAGTCTTGTTCCCATCCTGGCACCTGCCGCTCCGGCGCCGATCCTGCCTTCGCTGCCGATCCCGCTGAGGCAACTCCGAGGCGCCACCTCGGGCGGCGCACTCCACCTCGCCGGCATCGATGGAAACGGCGCGGCCCACTGGTTGTCGCTCGACCTGTCGGTGGAGGGCGCGCCATGGAAATCCCTGCCTCCATGGAGCGCATCGCCTCGCTCCATCAGCACCTTGGTCGCCCAGGATGCCTCGCTGCTGCTGACCTCGCCCGATGCGTCAGGCGAGCGCGACGAGGTCTGGCGATGGACTGCGGCGGACGGATGGCAGTCAAAGCACCTGCTTCCGGGGCGCGTCGTCACCGGTGCCGCACAGGCACTCGGACAGGCACACGTGATCTACCTCGTGCAACTACCGACCCTCCCGGACGGATCCCGGCGCCTGCAACTGGTCACCTTTCACACCGTCACGGCGACAATCGCCACGCAGGGGGCACCCTGGAACGGCGAAGCGCATCTCGGCGCAGGGTGGCGTCACGGTCTGATCTGGGATCGCCCGGATGGTTCCCTGTCCTCCGCGGAAATCCAGGGCGGAAAGGAACTGCTTCGCCCACTGGACTGGGTGATGCTCCTGGCCTACTTCGGCCTCATCGCCTGGATCGGGGCGTACTGCTACCGGCGCGAAAAGAAGCGGTCGACCGAGTCGTTCTTTGTCGGCAGCCGATCGATTCCCTGGTGGGCCGCGGGCATCAGCCTCTACGCCTCGAACTCAAGTTCCATCGGCTACATTGCGACAACAGCCAAGGCATACACCACGAACTGGCAGTACTTCCTCAGCAACGTGGTCAATGTCTTCGCTCTCCTCTTCGTCGCCTTCGCCATTGTGCCGCTGCTGCGCCGCCTGCAGCTCGTGTCGGTTTTTCACTACCTGGACCAGCGCTTCCACCGCTCCGTGCGCATGTGCGCAAGCGCCCTGTGCATTCTCATGCACCTGGGCGGGCGCATGAGCGTCATCCTGTTTCTGCCGTCGCTCGCCATCTCGACCGTCACCGGCCTCGATGTCACCTGGAGCATCCTGATGATGGGCGTCGTCACCATCGCCTACACCGCCCTTGGAGGCATGAAGGCGGTGATATGGACCGACGTAGCCCAGGTGATCGTGAAGTTTGGCGGGCTTTTCTTCGCTCTGGGATTCATCCTCTGGGCGCTGCCGCACGGCACGGACGAATTCATCTCGATCGCGAGGGCGGATGACAAGACCCGCATGATCGACTGGAGCTTCGATCTGACGAAGGCCACCATCTGGACGTTTATCTTCCTCCAGATCATGGAAACCGTGCTCACGTTTCCCAAGGACCAAGTGCTCATGCAGCGGGTCTTCGCAACCAAGTCCGAGCAGGAGGCGAGGCGCTCAGTCTGGGTCTTCGCTGTGATCGTTCTTCCCGGCAGCCTGATACTCTACCTTATCGGCACCGGACTTTACGTGTACTACCACACGTTTCCAGAGCGCATGAATCCGCTCCTGCCCCACGACGCCACGCTGCCGCTGTTTGTCGCGGCGGAACTGCCCGCGGGGGTCACCGGTCTTGTGCTGGCCGGGCTTTTTTCCGCAGCGATGGGAACGCTTTCGAGCATCCTCAACAGCGTCTCAACCCTCGTGTCCGTGGATTTCTATGAAAAGCTCTCAAAGCATCCGAATCCGGCGACAAGCATCCGCATTGCCGAATGGGTGACGATCCTCGCCGGGGCCGTCGGCATCGGCTGCGCGCTGCTGCTTTCGCGCTTCAACATCAGCTCCTACCTCGACCTCGCGATCGAGTTCGCCGGCCTGTTCGGCGGCTCATTCGGAGGCGCGTACACGCTGGGAATGTTCACCCGCCGAGCCAACTGGCAGGGCGTAATCATCGGCATGGGAACGAGCTTCGCGGCCACGTTCGCGATCTGGTGGCACCACCTCGTGCATCCCTTCCTGTACCTCGGCATTTCCATCCTGATCTCCATCGTGGTGGGCTGGTTCGCGAGTCTCTTCTTCCCTCCTCCGCCGGAAACATGCATCCAGGGCCTCACCGTCTTCAACGCGGGTCGGCCGGCCGCGTCAGGCGGTTGAGCACAAGCACCAGTCCCTCGACAAAGAGCGGACGCCACGCCCGCCAGTCGTGGCCTCCATCGATCACGCGCAATTCAGCACGAATGCCAGGCACGCGCCGCAGCCGGTTGTAGAGCGAATGTGCCTCGTAGTCGAGATCGTGCCGGGCGAGAAGCGGATCGGCGTTGGCGTATTCGTCGTCGCCCACGCCGATGAATATGTCCAGCGGTAGCGCTTTTACCGCAAAATGCGGCAGAATTGCCGGATAATTTTTCGCAACATAGGTTTCATCCAAGAATCGTTCCCGGCCACGACCAAACGCACCGAACTCCCTCGCGCTCGAGTCCGGAGGCGGCAGCGGCACGTAAACCGCCGGACTAAGCACGATGGCCGCGCCAAATATTTCCGGATGCGCCAGGGCAAAGCGCAGCGCTCCATAACCTCCCATGGAATAGCCCGCCACAAAGCGCCCGTTTCGAACAGCGCGTGTCGGATACTCGGCGTCGATGTGGGTCACCAGGTCGCCAGTGAAGGCACTTTCGACCGTCTCCCCCGGCGGAAGGCCTGGCTCGCCGCCAAACTCGGAATCGACATAGTAGCCCGCCCGGCGACTCGACGGCGCATCCGGCATGACGGCGATGAACGGCGGCACCCTGCCTTCGTGAATCAGCCGGTCCACATCCGGCTTTACCGTTGTCCACGCGCGGAAATTGTCCCCCCGCCCGTGCAGCAGGTACAGCACGGGATAGCGAACGGAACCATCCGCCACATAGGACGGCGGGAGATAGAGGAGATAGTCGATCTCATGACCAAGCGCTTCCGACTTCGTTGATCGCGCAAGGATAATGCCATCCGCAGACCAAAGGTGTCCCCAGGCCAAGGCGACGAATCCGGAAAGGAGGGATGTCATTCGAAGTGCTCGCCTCACAAATCAATCATCCTCGCGCACCCGCCGCCTTGCAATCCGCGAAACACGCCGGAATTCCTTCTGATTGCCGCGTCCGGAAACCACCGCAGCTCTGCAGAATCGGGGATCACATGCGCCATCGAATTCACATCGGGCGGAAAGAGCGGATGTGGAACGCGCACCTTGACGCCAGAAGCCGTCTGTTTAAGTTCTGTGTATGCCCTTCAAGACGATCAGTGTCGACCTGGAAGCCTATCGCGCGTTGAAATCCGCCAAGTTGTCCGGTCGGGAATCCTTTTCCGCGGTCATCAAGCGTGTGGTCGAGCCGCCGCCGGCGGCGAACCTTGCCGCCCTTCTGGGACAGCTGCAGGAAATCGCCGGCAAGGGCGTCTTCACCGCGGCCGAGCGGGCCGAACTCCGGCGACGTCAACAGCAGCCGCTTCGCTCCCGCCCGCGCGCAAAGCGACCCGTCCATGCTTCTTGATTCGAGCTACCTGATCGATCTGGAAGAGGAGATTGCCGGGCGGAAGTTCGGCCCGGCCATGGCTTTCGCTCATGCTCACCGCCGTTTCGCCCCGCGCATCAGTATCATCACGCTCGGCGAACTCGCCGCCGGAGCGGCTGACGAAGCCGGCACCCGCCGCTTCCTGGCGCGCTACCGTGTGATCACGCTAAAGCCGGAGATCGGCTACCTGGCGGGTCGGCTGGAGCGCGCGCTCGCCGCAAAGGGCCAGCGGCTCGGGGAGAATGACAACTGGATCGCCGCGACCGCCCTGTACTACGGCGAGCCCATCGTCACGAACGACAACGATTTTTCACGAATAGTGCGTGCCGGGCTCCCACTCAAGCTGCTGCATTACTGAACGCGCGACCTTGATCCATCAGATCGCGAAAGCCGGATGCGACCTCCATCTCAAGCGAAGATTGCGATTCAGGGATCTCGTCAGTTCGATCACAAATCAAGCCATGACGTCTTTTGGCGCCCCCGACGCAAGGAATCCGGAAAGGAGAAATGTCGATCGCAGCGCCCGCATTTCAGTCCATGGCATCGCCATGGGATCCGCTCACTCGTCAAGCTCGACGTTCCAGTAGGCGAGGTCCAGAAAGTCCTTCCAGCGCTCGCGTTCGCGGTTGCCCAGGACGAACGATATGACCGGGCGCCACTTCGGGCGGACAGGTTTGCGGACAAGGCGCATGTGCGCCTCGTGAGGCAGCCGGTTGGCCTTGCGGGAATTGCAGCGCACGCACGAACAGACGATGTTCTCCCAGGTCGTCTTGCCGCCACGGTCCCGCGGAATCACATGGTCGAGGTTCAGCTCTTCGCGCGGGAAAACCCTGCCGCAGTACTGGCAGTGATTCCTGTCGCGCTCGAAGACATTGTTGCGCGTGAGCTTCAGTTCCTTGCAGGGAAGCTTGTCGAAATAGGTCAGCAGGATCACCCGAGGCAGTCGGATCGTCGTCCGAGGCGTGCGTACCGTGTCCATCTCGGTCAGCGGCGGATTCGACTGCGAGAAATCCACCCAATCCATCAGATTGAACACCCGAAAATCATCAATGTGGTGATGGACCACGCTCGCATGCCCGCGCGCCAGCAGCGCAAATGCCCGACGCGCACCAATCACATTGACCGCCTGCCACAGGCGGTTCAACACCAGCACGGATTGATCGAGCACAGCATCCATACGGATCTCTGCGGTATCGGGCGGGACATGCCATGTCAAGGCGCGGACCCCGCGGTGCCGCCAGACCTATTGCTTCCTCGCAGCGTCAAGGCGCGAGGCGTAGGCCGAGATTCCATCGACGATGCCGACCGCGATTTCGGAGCGATAATCCGCCGAACTGATTTTCCTGGCCTCATTGGCATTGGAAAGGTAGCCCGCCTCAAAGAGGACGCCCGGACAATTGACAAGCGTCAGCACCTTGAACCTCGCAAACTTGAGCCCGCGGTCGAACGTGCCGAGCTTCTCCCTGGTCTGTCGATGCATCGAGTATCCGAGCACTGCATTCCACGGATCCATGGCATTCCCCGGAAGTGAAATACTGTCCGCCGTTTCACGCTTCGTCGCACCCGTCGAGCGCTGGGTGCGACGCGTCAGAATATAGGTCTCCGTTCCCGCGATGGACTCCTGGGGAAACGAGTTGAAATGGATCGATACAAAGAGATCGGCCTTCGCGCGATTCGCGATGTCCGCGCGATCTTCGAGCTCGATGAAACGGTCGTCCGTGCGCGTCATGACCACCCGGTAGCCCTGCCCCTGGAGGAGTCGCTGGACGCGCTGAGCCACATCCAGGGTCATGCGTTTTTCCTCCAGCTTGAGAGACTTGTTCTGCGTGCCGGTGTCGTTGCCACCGTGTCCCGCGTCAACACATATGACCTTGAGTTTTGGCGTGGGGGAGGCGATTCCAGCCGGACGCAGTATCGGGCCAAGAAGTTCGCGCGCATCGATGGCGCCTATCCAGAGCGATCCCCTTGAACTCACAACGGGCTCGCCGAGAAACACCCTCAGATTGTTGATCGTCATCTCGCGGCGATCCTCCTCGACCTGGATCTTCGTAAAGGCACTTTCCAACCTGAGGCTTTTTCCCGGCTTCAGCCACGCGGGTGTCAGCCCAAAGCGGGCCGCCCATGGCGCAAGTTCGATGTAGCCGGCACCCATGAAGGTCTTCACAGGCATGCCGTCCACTGATGCAGGGGATGCTGTGGGTCGACTGCGCGCAGCGGCCGCCGCCCGGACCGTTCCGCTCACCAATGCAGCACCGGCTGCAAATGACAGGAATAGCCGCGCAAAAAACAAACGGAGCATGCCTCGGGCCGAGGCGTCAATCGTCGTCCGTGTCGGAATCAGAACGGGAACCCGCATCATCGATCGGCTCTTCATCGGGCTCGATCGCATACTTCCGCTTGCGCTTGTTCGGCGGATGCGGCGTGAGCATCACATTGATCTGCTTTCCCAGCAGCCGGGGTTCACTGTCGGCGTGCCCCATGCCGCTGAGTTCGGCCAGCGCATTGCTGATGACCTGGAATCCGATCTCCGTGTGCGCGAGCTCGCGACCGCGGAACTTCAGGCGCAGCTTCACCTTGTTGCCCTTGTCGAGAAACTCCTCCGCATGGCGGATCTTCGTATGGAAGTCATTCGCCGCGATGCGCGCCGAAAACTCTATCTCCTTGAGCTTGCTCGCGGTCGACTTGACGTGGCTGACCTTTTTCTGCTCCTCGTACACATACTTGCCGAAATCCATGATCCGGCAAACCGGGGGAACCGCGTTCGGCGCCACTTCCACAAGGTCGAGGTTGAACTGCTGCGCCAGCGCCAGCGCCTTGTCGGTCTGCATGATCCCCAACTGGGTGCCTTCCGGAGAGATCACACGGATCTGCGGAACTTTGATACGCTGATTGCGACGGATGCTCGCAAACGGGTCGACATTGCGACGCTTGTAATAGCTCGAGCGATTGCCACCGCTCGACGGAAAGGAATTTGCCATCAATTAAAGGAGGTTCTTAGTATAGGTCCCAAAGGTCATCACGTGGCGGAATGGTTAAGACAACTTCAATCTCGCCGGGTGTCGCTTTCATCTCTCCGTCCATGCGGGCGACAAGCTTGGGTGGCTCAATAGACAGGCATAGGTCTTTTCGCCGCGGATTGATCATAAATCGCTTATCGCTAGTTTGTTAGAAAAATCGATCGCGCATCGCAACTGCGATTTTGACGCATTTCCACGAATCCCTGCTTGTTACACCTCAGGAAAATGACCGACCGTCGAGGACTGTCGCCAGAAAAGTTCCGACGATGGGGCATCACTCCGTCGCAGGGCTCATGGCAGAATCCCATTCAAACACTGAAGCTTTCTCCGCAAGAGCAACTGGCCTTGGCGTTGGGATTTGAGAATTTGAAGCCTCCGCCAACCATCTGGTGGGAGTAGTCGAGAAGGGTTCCCTTCAGGTAAAGTGCGGTTTTCGCATCGACCAGTACCTGGGCTCCTGCGGACTCGACCAGGATGTCGCCGCGTTTGGGCTCCGCGACGAATCGAAGTTTGTAGCTCAGCCCGTTGCATCCGCCGCCAGTGATGGCGATCCGCAAAAAACCGCCTTTAGCCTCGCGCAGGCTCAGCGAGATCGCCTTTCTGCCCGCGCTCTCGGTCAGTCGGACAAGGTTCTCGTTTCCCCTGCGCACGCCATCTCCGGTACCCATCGGCGAGGAAAGGGTGACGGGACTGGCGGATTCTGCCTGAGAACCAGGAGACATGGCGCAACGCAAGCGCAGGATTGGCTTCGGTGCAAGCGCTGCATCCCTGTGGGCGCGTTCGAACACCCATGCAAAGTCCCGTTGGATCGCCCCTACAGGGCTCGCCTCAATGGCTGATCAAAATACCCAAGGCGCTGCCTTGGGCTGCCATGGACTGCGCCGTTGGCGCGCTGATCCGGCCCACCCAAGGCGCTGCCTTGGGCTGCCATGGGTTGCGCCGCTGGCGTGTTTCCGAAGCCCCGAAGGGGCGCAACATCCCCAGCCCATGGCAACGCCATGGGTCACAGGTGAACCAAGATGGAGAGCCCTGAAGGGGCGGCCCACTTGCGCCACCGCCCTACACAATACGATCGATCATCTCCGCACCGCGCCTGAACGCATCCAGATTGGCGAGGAAATGCGCAACCATGGCCTCATATTCATCGCGGCGACCGCCCGCTATGTGCGGTGTGATGTGGCAGTTCGGCGCTTCCCGGAGCGGATGCGACGCTGGCAGCGGTTCGGGATCCGTCACATCCAGGTACGCGCCCGCAAGCCTGCCGCTGTGCAACGCCTCGGCAAGCGCAGCCTGATCCACCGTGGTGCCGCGACCGATGTTGTAGAAAAAGGCCCCCGGCTTGAACGCAGCCAGCCGCCGCGCATTGACGTAGTTGCGCGTGGAGTCGTTCTCGGGCAGAAGGTTGACGACGTGGTCCATCTCCTGAAGCAGCGCGGTCAGTTGCTCCTCGGGTATCACCGTCAGCCCGCGCTCGCTCCTCACCTGGCGGCGCACCGCATGGAGTTTCACGTGAAGCGGCGCCAGGAGCTCCGCCAGCCGCCTGCCAATCGCTCCATAGCCAAGGAACAGCACCTTCTGCCCGGTCAGCAGCATCGTGCCATGCCGGCGCTCCGCGTAGTTCCAGGCGCGGCCGTTGATCTGGTCAAGCTGCGCGGGCAGGAGCTGGCGCGAAAATGCAAGGATCATCGCCAGCGCATGCTGCGCGCAGGGATCGGCAAACACCGACGACATGTTCGTGAGGATCGACCCGCGCTCTCGAAAGGCCTCCATGAACGCGGGATTGTCGAAACGCGTGTAACCCGCGCTGGTCAGCGCGACCCATTTCAGCCTGTCGTGTTTGAGGCACGACTCAACCGCGGGCTGCCCGAGGACGATGTCCGCATCGGCAGGCGCATCGTCATGCCGGACCGGAGACCGCCCCGGTGTCGTCGTTCGCTCCGCGATGACCAGCGTGTGATCGCTGAGGCCTTCGCGCAGCATTCGCGTGGCGGATTCCGAAAGGGACGTGTTTGACCAGATCGTGAGCTTCATGCGGGAAATGCAGGAGGCCTACTCGTTCTCAGTGAATTCGCAGAGGGCATGCACGCGCAGGCCTCCCGCGCGAAGCCGCCTCGATCCACCGAGCTCCGGCAGATCTATTATGGCGGCGACGCCCACCACTTCGCCGTGGAGAACCTGAAACAGTTTCGCCGCCGCCATGAGCGTGCCACCCGTGGCGATGAGATCGTCCACGATCAGTATCCTGTCCCCGGGCCTGCACGCATCGGCATGAATCTCCACCGCGGCCGTGCCGTATTCGAGGTCATAGTCCTCTGAAACAGTCTTGTACGGCAGCTTGCCCTTCTTGCGCACGAGCACAAACGGCTTGTGCAACTGGTACGCCAGTGCGCCGCCAATGATGAATCCCCGCGCATCGACCGCAGCGATGAGATCCACGTTCAAACGCGTGCAGTCGAGCGAGAACGCCTCCACCATCACGCGAAACGCCTCCGGATCGTGGAACAGGGTTGTCACATCACGAAAATTCACCCCGACCTTGGGCCAGTCGCGCACCGTGCGAATGCGAGGCTTGAGGTAGGAGTTGAAGTCGTACGAGTTCATGCCGGAAGAAAATCCATGACGCCTTCGACACCGCTCCGGAGCAAGCGTGGAGTGAAATCTCAGACAACAGCGGACTGCGACCGGCCGCACTTCAGCGATCGGGCCGGCGCATGCTGAAAACGTCGCGCGTACGCGTGTAGCTTTCACCCCCCATGCGCCCGATTGCGTCAAGCTTCGCCGCATCGACATGGCCATGCTCATCGAGGATCGCATCGTCGATGTGGGCGAGGCGTATCAACCCAAAAACGACATTGGCTGCCAGCGGCCCCTCCCCCAGGCGCACGATGGAATGCAGCGCGCATTCAAAGGATACCGGCGCGAGCGCAACTCGCGGAGGTCGGATGGTCACGCTGGGCGCCGCCTCGATCCCAAACGCATCGAACTCACTCTCGCCATGCGGCAGGAGCGAGGCCGAGGCGTTCATCTTCTCCGCAAGTGCAAAGGAGCAGATGGAAACGACAAACTCCGGCACCTCCTCAATGTTGCGCACCGTGTCTTTCTTCGTTCCATCCTTCTTGTTCACGGGAACGACCATCAATGTCGGCGGGTTTGCCGTGACACCCTGAAAAAACGAAAAGGGCGCGAGATTGGACCGACCTTCCTTCGAAATGGTCGACACCCAGGCGATTGGACGCGGGAGAATCGTCGATACCATCCATTGATAGGCATGACGCGGCTCAAGCCGCGTGAAATCGAGATGCATGTCGGCGTTCAATTGAGCAAGGTCGGCACCTTCGCGCGAGAGTTTACGGTGTTCCGGTTTGTCCAGCCCGGGAAACCAGCCTCCGAACGCCGCACGTAACCCTCGCAGATACAAGTGCGTCTCATGAATGAAACTGAAGAATCGGTTCGGCGTTTATCCAGTAACTACGATTTTTGCGCAATCCCGGCGCAAATCAGTCATGCAATCAAAATGCATAAATTCCGTTTCATCACATCCGTCCTTCCTCCGCTATTCGACAATAAATTGAAACCATGTTCCGCTTTGGGGTGTATCCGCAATATGCTCAATTCCGATTGATGACCGCCGGCAATTTATCGATAATACAATCATCCCCGCATCATTGTCCGCTCACGTTATGAACAATATGAAACCGCGCTTTCCTGCGTGTGCATTGGTTTTCATCGCCTGTCTTGTGATCGTTCCCCTGGTCCCTGGTGCCCAGTTCGGTCAGCGCCTCATCAACATTTCCACCCGCGCCAGGGTCGGCACCGGTGACGCCAACGCGCTGATTGCCGGCTTCATCATCAGCCCCGGCACATCCAAGCAGGTTCTCATTCGCGCCTCGGGCCCGAGCCTGACGCAGGCCAGCATTGGTCTGCCCAGCTCACTGGTCCTCGCGAATCCACGTATCGAGGTCTACAATGGCGATTCGATCAAGATTTTCGAGAACGACAACTGGAAGGTTTCCAGCGGTGGCTCGCTCGCCACTGCGGCGGACTTCAGCTCAGTCGGTGCCTTTCCTTTCACAAGCGACAATGACTCGGCTCTGCTTGCCACCCTTGCTGCGGGCAGCTATACGGTGAAGGTTACGAGCGCCAACGCCGGAACCGGACTGGCCCTCGTCGAGGTTTACGATGTCTCGGGGGCCTCCGAGCTCATCAATCTTTCGTCGCGCGCGGAGGTTCAAACCGGCGCAAACATCGTCATTTCCGGCATCGTCGTTGCACCCGGCTCCGGTACCCGCCGGGTACTGTTCCGCGCGATCGGGCCGACTCTGGCCAATTTCAACGTACCCAATCCTCTGGCCAATCCCACGATGGCCATTCTCAACGGTTCGGGCGTGCAGATCGCCGGCAACGACAACTGGGGCTCCAGCGGAAACACCTCCTCGCTCGCCACAACCTTCGCGTCCGTCGGTGCCTTCGCTCTCGCCAGCACCAGCAGCCTCGATTCGGCCCTGATCGTCGATCTCGCGCCAGGATCCTACACGATACAGGTGAGTGGGGTGGGCGGAACCAGCGGTGTCGCACTGGTCGAGGCCTATGACCTAACTCCCTCTTCGCTGCCACTTGTCAGCGTGCTCGCCTCCAAGCCCTCGACCGATACAGCCGGGGCGAGCCCGGGTGTGTTCACCATCTCCCGCACGGGATCGACCACGGACCCGATGACCGTCTACTACACGCTGTCAGGCTCCGCAGTGTCCGGGGTCGACTACATCAATGTGCCGGGATCGGTCACGATTCCCGCTGGCGCGAGCAGCGCAACCGTCGAGATAAAGCCGTATGCAACCACGCAATCAACGACAGTCAGCAAGTCCGTCGCGCTCACAGTCGCCTACAACCCGGCGTACGGTTCCGCCGCAAACAATTCGGCGATCGTCTCGATCTTCTACAACCCCGGCAGTCTCTACGTGTCCACACTTCGGCCGTCAGCGGCTGCCACAGATTCGGTTGGTTATGGCAGCTCCTCCATCCAGCTGAGCTCTGACCAGACCTTTGCCCTGGTCAATCTCAGCTTTTCCGCGCTTTCCTCGCCGCAGACCGTCGCCTACCTGAGACTCGGCAATCTTGGCGACAGTGGAGCCGCCTACCTGTTCCGGATTCCCAGCGGGCAGGCATCAGGAGTGCGGTGGGACATACGCGACAGCGGGCAGTATAGTGCCGCCGAACTCGTTCAAGCCCTCAAGGAAGGCCGGATATTTGTCAGCGTTGAATCCGTAAGCTATCCATCCGGCGAACTCGCGGGCACCTACCTGAAGAGTTCCGGAACAATGGCTTTCACCCCGCCGGAGGACCCGCCGATCATAAGCCTTGTCAATCCGACACCCCAGGAAGCCGCACGCTTTCTATCACAGGCCAGCTTCGGCGCGACCCAGGCGGCAATTGATGAAGTAGTCTCCAAGGGCTATCAGGCGTGGATCACCGATCAGGTGAACATGCCGGCCGCATCCCATCGCGCGGCTGTTGCCGCGGACTTTGCCGCCAACAACGCAGGCGGTCAGGATCGCGATCCCAATACGAACCTCTTCCGCCGTGCCGGGCAATCGCACCGCCTGAACACTTGGTGGAAGTTTGCGCTCCAAGGCGGCGACCAGCTCCGCCAGCGGGTGGCTTTCGCCCTGTCGCAGATCATGGTGATCTCCGATCAAAACGGCACTGTGAACGCCTGGCAGGAGGGTGCTGCAAACTACTACGACATCCTCGCAAAAAATGCGTTCGGCAATTTTCGCCAGCTCCTGCAGGACGTCACGCTCAACCCGATGATGGGAATCTACCTGACCTATCTGCGAAACCAGAAGGCCAGCGGCGCCAGTCTGCCCGATGAGAATTACGCACGCGAGGTCATGCAGCTCTTCACCATCGGCCTCGTGCAGCTGAATCCCGATGGAACCCTCCGGTTGGATGCCCAGGGTCTGCCTATTCCCACCTATGACCAGACCACCATTTCAGAAACCGCAAAGGTCTTCACGGGATGGGGCTTTGCCCAGAACTATTCGGCAAGGCCCAGCTTCACGGGAGGCGGAGGCGCGGGCTCCCCGGCAAACGGCACGGACTACATTGATCCGCTGCGACTCTTCCCCGCCTCGCACGAGGACGGTCCGAAAACAATCGTCGGCGGCAGGGTGATTCCCGCGGGGCAGGGCGGACTGAAGGACCTCAATGACATGCTCGACACCCTGTTCAATCATCCGAACACCGGGCCCTTTGTCTCCCGTCAGCTCATTCAGCGCCTCGTCACCGCCAATCCGAGCCCCGCCTACGTCTATCGCGTTGCGCAGAAGTTCGCTGACAATGGAGCCGGCGTCCGGGGGGATCTCGGTGCTGTCGTTCGCGCGATCCTCACCGACTTCGAGGCACGCTCGCCCGAGGCTTCGGCGGTCAGCTCCTTCGGCAAGCTGAAGGAGCCCATTCTGCGCACCGCCGCCCTCTTCCGCGCGCTGGGTGGTGCCACCAACACGGGGCGATATGTGATCACCAATTCCGATGCGCAGACATCCCAGCAGCCGTTGAGCGCCCCCACGGTGTTCAATTTCTTCGAACCCTACTACGTCCAGCCCGGTGCGCTTGCCGCGGCGGGTCTCTACGCTCCCGAGTTTCAGATCTTCACGTCAACGACCGCGATAACCACAACCAACTACCTCTACGGCTTTCTGTATGCCAACAAACCCGCGAGCATGGACAACAGCACGACCGTCTACATGAACCTGGACAGTCTTCTTCCGCTCGCGACAACGCCCCAGGCTCTGGTGGACAGGCTGGATCTGCTCCTGACCGGCGCCGCAAGCAGCGATAGAACCCGGACAAGGATAGTGACCGCGCTCAACGCTATGCCATCCAACACCAGTGCGACGGAAAAGGTCCGCAGCGCCGCTTATCTGCTCATCTCGACGCCTGACGGTGCCATCCAACCGTAAACATCCCGCTTCAATCATGAATCGCTCACCATTCCCCTCGCCCGTCGATCCTTCCCGCAGAAAATTCCTCGGGGCCTGCTGCGCCGCCGTCAGCGCAACCGGCATGCTCTCCGCGCTCGCGCAGCTTCGCGTCCTCGGCGCGCTCGCGCAGCCTGGCAACGGTCCGCAGGTACCCGGCATGTCGGCAGCGGAGGACTTCAAGGCGCTCGTATGCCTCTTCCTCGCGGGAGGCAACGATTCCAACAATGTCGTCATTCCCACCGACTCCACCGGTTATGCGGCTTATGCGGCTTCGCGCACCGCTCTCGCCCTTCCGAATGGCGTCGCCCTCCCAATCGCAAACACGGCGGGTGACGGGCGGAACTGGGGCCTGCATCCTGCGATGACCGGGGTTCATTCAATCTATTCCGCTGGCAAGGCCGCCGTGCTCGCCAATGTCGGCACCCTGCTCTATCCGACCACTAAGGCGCAGTACTCCGCGCGTTCAGTGCCGCTGCCGCCCCAGCTTTTCTCCCACAATGACCAGCAGGTCGAGTGGCAGAGCAGTCTGCCCGACAAGGCCTTCGCCTCCGGATGGGGTGGACGGCTCGCCGACCTCACCAACGCCTTCAACCAGAACCCCACCATCTCAATGTCGATCACCCTGAATGGACAAAATTCCTTTCAGGTCGGGCGCAATATCGCGCAATATTCGGTCTCCCCCACAGGCGCTGTCGCCCTGAGCGGCTCAGCGGATCCATCCGGGACCTCCGTCGCAGCCATTCGAACAAAGGCGATGAACGACATCTTGAACTCCCCCTCGGCCAACCTTTTCGAAACGGCATTTGCGGGAATGACGACTGACGCCATCGCCGACAGCGGACTGCTTGCAAGCATTCTCAGCTCCGCCTCCGCCGGCTCAAACTCCGCCTTTCCCACCAATTACAATCTCTTCCCCACCTCCAGCCTGGGCCAGCAGCTCCGCACGATTGCAAGGCTCATCTCAGCCCGCTCCCAACTCGGCCTCAAGCGACAGATCTTCTTCGCCCGCATCGGCGGATGGGATCTGCATGACACCCAGGTGACCGCCGGTGCCACCGCGACCGGTGCACACGCCAACCTGCTCACGGATGTCTCCAACTCCCTGAAGGCCTTCTACGACGCCACCGTCGAGATGGGACTCTCCGATTCAGTCACCACCTTCACCGCCTCGGATTTCGGTCGCACGTACAACACCAACGGCGACGGCTCCGATCACGGGTGGGGCAGCCACCACATCATTGTCGGCGGCGCGGTCAAGGGCGGCAACATCTACGGGCGCATGCCGGATCTCACCCTGCGCGGCGTGCAGGACACCGGTTCCCGCGGACAGTGGATCCCGACCACCAGCGTTGACGAATACAGCGCCACGCTGGCCCGCTGGTTCGGCGTCAGCGCCACCGATCTGCCGATAGTTCTCCCGAACGCCGGCCGCTTCGCCCACCAGAACGTCGCCTTCCTCTGAGTTCCATTCGGCTCCGCGGGTTTGATTCACATCCTGTCGCATTTTCCAGCGGTCAACGCATTCAACGCCTTGGCCCGCTGACTGACCCTCCATGGGCTGGATTTTCCATGGCGAATATCCGACTGTCGCAACCCGATCTGTTCCACCCATGAGAAACCGTCGTGTCATTTATGCCGCCGTCCTCCTGATAGCCGCGATCGGAATCTGGTACCTTGGCCAGCCGGAGAAACCCACGCCCGCTGCGCCACCGGTTCCCACAAAGGCTCCCGTCTTCCCGACGCAATCGCCGGCGGCAATAGCGAACCTTCCAGCCGATTCCATCCCTCGTGTCGCGGAGGGGGCGGCGTCAACCGAGGACGCAACCTTTGAGGGAATCGGCAAGCTCAATGCTCCCGGCAGGACGATCCACGATGACCTTCAGCTCCTCAGCGATTTGTTCGCATCCTGGCGGACCACCTATCCGCACAGCGGCAATCCTGTCGGCAGCAATGCGGAGATCACCCGGGCGCTCACCGGCGAAAACACATTCCATCTCGCCATGATCCCGAAACGGCACCCCGCGATAAACTCCAACGGAGAGCTCGTCGATCGATGGGGAACCCCTTTCTTCTTTCACCAGTTGAGCGGCACGCGCATGGAGATCAGATCCGCCGGCCCCGACCACAGACTCTACACGGCCGACGACACCGTCTTGTCGCCGGACCCCGTGCCGTGACCGTCAATCACGAAGTGGGAGCAAGCGTTTCCGCGACAGGAACGCGATAGGCCTTCATCGCGGGCACGAGGCCGCCCAGCGCGCACAGCCCTATCAGCGCGAGCGGTGCAATCCATAGAATCGGCGCGCCGGACGAAACATCAATCACGACTCCGGTCTGACTGCGGATCACACCGGCAACAGCCGTCAAAAGTCCAAAGTAGAACGCAAAGCCGGCAATCGCGCCGATAGCTCCGATCGCCGCAGCCTCGCCAACAACCGCTGCGAGAATGGTGCGTCGGTGCGCACCCAGGGACCTCAGGATCGCCACGTCGCGGCGGCGCGCGCTCATCGATGCATAGATGCTCGCCAGCACGCTTCCCGCGGCCACCAGCGCCACCAGATAGGCCACCAGCGCCAGCACCCGGTCGAACCATCCGATCTTGCCGAACAGGTCCGCAATGATCGCCGCCACCGGATACGCAAGCGTCAGCCGGTTGCCCTGCTTGTTGTACATCATGTCCATCATCAGTCCCGCCGTCGGCGTGCGAAACTGAATCAACACCGCACTGACATCGGTCGAGAACTTCGCGTCATGCCCGGACATGGTCTGAATTCCGGATATCGGTATCCAGATCACCTTGTCGGCGGGCGTGTTTGTGGGGGCAAGCACCCCCGTGACCGTGAATACATCCTCATGTTGCGCATTGGCCGCAAACACCAGGCCGTGGTACGGCTTGAACGTGGCCCCGACTTTGAGCCCCAGCTTGTCGGCGACAAAGCTTCCCACCACCGCCTCTCGGGCCGAACCCGCGAACAGCCGGCCGCCGCCCTCGATGCGATACTTCCGGCCCTTCGCGTACTCAACCTTCGTGAAGAGATCCTCGATAGTTCCCACGACCCGAAACCCAAGATAGTTGTCGCCCAGCGCGAGCGGAATGGCCGCCTTCACCCGAGGATCCCGCCGGATCTGCTCGTAATCCGCCGCACTCACGTTTCCAGGCGAGGCCTCCAGGTGAAAGATGCTGTTCAGCACTATCTGGAGTTTCGATCCCCTCGCACCCAGCACGGCATCGAATCCCGTGCTCGTCTCAAGGAACGCCTTCTGGGACTGCGTCTTCACCATCCAGACCACCATCAGAAGCCCTGTCGCAAGTGCGATGCTGGTCGCCGTCACAAGCGTCGACAAGGCGTGCTGGCGAAGGCTGCGATAGATGATCAGGGGGAGCGTCACGACACGATCTCAGTTTGCCCGCTGCGCCGACCGCAGCGCCGCCGGGCGGTTGATGTCCGAAAACGACTGGACGCTGCCAAAGGCCGCGAGAACGTGTTCGTCATGGCTCACAACGAGAAGCGCTGCACCGGCTTCACTACAGGCCTCGCGTATGAGCGCCAGCGCTTCGGTGCCATGCCTGCGATCGAGATTGCCCGTCGGTTCGTCCGCCAGCACCAGCCTCGGTCGGTTGGCGAGCGCGCGCGCCACCGCGACACGCTGCTGCTGCCCCGTCGACAACTGGCGGGGAAAATGCGAGAGGCGATGCCCAAGGCCCACCCGTTCCAGCAGCTCACGTGCACGCGCCCGGTCTGCCCCGGCACCGAAACTCATCCCCAATATGACATTTTCCAGGACAGTATACCCCTGCAGCAGATTGAACGTCTGGAAGATATACCCGATCTTCTCCGCCCGCAGCCGGTCGCGCCGCGCCTCGCTCAGGGCAGTGACAACCGTCCCATCGAGTTCAATCCTACCTTCATCCGCCGCAAGAATTCCGGCGATCAAATGCAGGAACGTCGTTTTTCCGGAGCCACTTTCACCACGCAGCGCAACCTGCTCTCCGGCGGAAAGCGCGAATTGATGCACCCTCACGATCTCCACCATGGCGCCAGCCGCCTCGGGGGATCTGAAACGTTTGCAGAGATCCGTGATTCGCAGCACGTCAGACAGAAATCACTCGGAAGCCTTTTCGCCAGCCCTGGCGCTCTTTCTCGCCGGGCGACGAACACCCGGACCAGCGGCTCGCGCACTGCGCGCTGCCTTGGCCGGTTTCATGTTTACCGAAAGCACTTCATCCTTCTTCCCACGGGAAATCCAAATGGACTCGCCTTCAATTTCGATGGCATCCGACTTCTCCGTTCCATCGGCAGGGACGGCCAGGCCAAGGCTCGACAGCGACTGGAGCAGCTTGTCCGGCGCCTGGCTTATTGCCTCGGCCAGCAGGCTCACCTCACCCGTCGCGATGCTGCTGCGCGGCTTGGTTTTCAACAGTGGCCGGATCAAGGCAATGACGCCGGCCTGCCCAGCGGAATCCGCGGGCGTTTCCTTTCCACCCGCATCCGCCACACGTGACGATTCGTCGCGTGCAAGCGCTTCAGCCGGTGGATCGGATGGCTTTTCGTCAGCCTGCGTCGATTCCGCTGTGGTCGGAATTTCAGCTGCTCCAGTGGATGTCTCGGGAGCAGCGGCGGCAGTATCCGAGGCGGGCGATGCGGCCGGTTCAGCGGCATGCGGCTGCGAAACTTCGCCTCCGGCTCTGCTGTCGCGGTGGCGCTTCTCCCGTCCGTTGATCCAAAGTCCTCCCCGGTTGTCCTTGTTTATCCAAAAGGTCCAGCTTCCCGCATCGATGTACGCAGCCTTGTCATTCGAGCGCTCGGGTATGACAAAACCAACCGTCGCCAGGGCGGCGGCAAGCTCCGCATCCGACTGATCGAGCGCGCGCGACAGGAAACCCACGCTGCCGGAAACTCCGGGACCCCGGCGATTGCGGCGCATGTGCGGGCGGAGTTTCGCGAGAAGCTCCTCCCCGCCAGGCAGGATCGTGGGGTTTGCGGCTGCGGGCGCCGCCTTTGTCTGGCCACGATCCCTCTCCCTGCGCTGATCGTTGTCATTGCGCTGCGCGGGCGAAGCCGGCCTTTCCTCAACTGCAACATCTGCTGCCACGGGATCCGCCTCACTTGCGGAAGATTCGGATGCCGAGACACTCGAATCGTCGGCCATCGCCTTGTCCCCCTTGCGATGGCGGCCCTCCCGACGGCCTTCGCGCGGAGCATCCTCGGACTTTTCCGGCGCGGCAAAAGGCTCTCCCTTGACCGCTCGAAAAACAGGGCGCGGCTTTTCCTTGGTATTGATGAATAGCTGGTGATGCCGGTTCACGTTCACCCAGTAGAGATCGCCATCGTACTCGATGTAGGCGGGATCGTCATCCTCGTCCTCGGGAATTGAAAAGCCGCACTCCTTGAGGGCCGTCACGATATCGCCGGGCGACTGGTCGATCTTGTTGGCAAGGTAGTCGACCGCCAGCGAAAGACCGGGACCTCTCTGATTCCGGCGCATGTAGGGGCGGATGTAATCGAAGAAGGTCGGCAGTTCATCCTCCGCATCGAGCGCGACCTCGTCCATTTCATCGGAATCCGCGAGCGCTTCGGGATCCTGATCCCGATCGGTATCCCTCAACCGTCGCAATCCATCCTCGGGCGCGGCGGTATCGGCAACCAGCGAGGATGGCTTGTCCTCGACGGGCGCGCCCGACTGTGCCGCCTGGAACTTCGCGGCAAATTCCGCACGCAGTTTCTCCGCCTCCGCTTTTGCAGCCGCCGCAGCCGCATCCTGAAGCGTCCAGTCGCGCTGCGTTGTTCGCCGCGCAAGTCCCTGGAAGGCGAGTGGATTTTCAGGACTCGTGATGAAAGCAATGATCTCCCACTCGTCCTTTCCGAGCTGGTTGAGATGTGATTCGAGCAGTGACGGGCTTCCAAAGCCTCCTTTTCCGCTGCCGATGATCTTGTATTCCCAAAGGGCCATAGAGTGTCGTACTATCTTTTGTTGCCGCTGTCCGCCAAGCCATCCCAAATGCAGGCGAGATTAACGAGCCTATTTTCTCAACCCTCCATTTCAATCATGCCTTCTCCCACAAGACTTGCCCTCGTTTATGGATGTGCATTGGCGATACTGACGCCGGTAATCCGCGCTGAAATTGCGCTTCCAGCGCCTGCCGACGAAAGGGTTGCAACAACGCAGATACGTGTGGTGCCCGATCGCCTTGGATGGACCTACAAGACCGGCGAACCCGCAAAATTCAGGGTCACCGCAGTCTGGGATCAGCAACCCTTGGAACAGCTTGCGATTCACTACAAGGTCGGCCCAGAGATGATGGAGGTCCCCGAAAAAACAGCCGTGGTTCCGGCCGAAGGCCTCACCATCGATGGAGGCACGCTTCAATCGCCAGGTTTCATCCGCTGCATCATAACCGCAGTGGTCGGCGGGAAAAGCTACCGCAGTGTCGCCACAGCGGCCTTCAGCCCGGAAAAAATCACTCCAACGCAGGCCAATCCACCGGATTTCGAGACCTTCTGGAATGCTCAGAAGGAAATGCTCGCGGCCATTCCCATCGATCCGGTGCTGACGCTTCAACCGGATCTCTGCACTTCAAAGGTTGATGTCTATCAACTGAACCTGCAATCGGCGGGTCCCTCGGGCAACTCCACAAGCCGGATCTACGGCATGCTCTGCGTGCCGAAGGCCGAAGGCACCTTCCCCGCCGTCCTCAATGTACCGGGCGCCGGCATTCGCCCCTACCGCGGCCTGGTCGAACTTGCCGAGCGCGGCATAATCACCCTGCAGATCGGCATTCACGGCATCCCGGTCAACCTGCCCCCCGACGTGTACACCGGGCTCGGGCGCGGTCCGCTCAACAACTACTTCGCGATCAATCTGGACCAGCGCGACAGCTATTTCTACCGGCGCGTCTACCTCGGCTGCCTTCGCTCCAATGACTACCTCGTGTCCCATCCCAAATGGAACCGGAAGCAGCTCATCGTCATGGGCGGAAGCCAGGGCGGACAGCTCTCCATCGTCACCGCAAGCCTCGATCCAAGAGTCACCGCTCTCGCCGCCAACTATCCCGCCTACTGCGATGTCACCGGCTACCTGCACGGCCGCGCGGGCGGCTGGCCCCACATGATGCGCGCCACCCCGCAGGGTCCCTCGCCGCACGCCACCGATCTCAAGATCGCGACAACATCGTATTACGATGCGGTCAACTTCGCGCGCCGACTCAAGGTGCCGGGCTACTACTCCTGGGGATACAATGACGAAACCTGCCCGCCCACCTCGATGTTCGCCGCCTACAATGTCATTCAGGCTCCAAAGTTCCTCCTGCTCGCACTTGAAATGCCCCACAGCGCGAATCCCGAGCAGAATGCCAGAATCGAAGCCTGGGTCGTGGCGCAGGCCGGCATCCGCTGAACATCACAAAATCCTTGGGCGCCGTGATGCGTCGCATCGATCAACTGCTAAGCAGCCTCGGTTACTGCTCGAGGCGGAGTGCGCGCGAGTTTCTCAGGGATCATGAGGTGACTGCAAATGGCGCGCGGCTCGGGGATTCCTCACTGAAGGTGAATCCCTCCGAAATCCGGATCGATGGCGAGCCGCTCGACCATCCCGACGGCATCCTCCTCATGCTCAACAAACCGCTCGGACTGGTTTGCTCGCACGATTCGAAAGACGGCCCCACAGTCTACTCCCTCCTGCCCGAACGATGGCGGAATCGGTCCCCTCAGCTGACGACCATCGGACGGCTCGACAAGGAGACTTCCGGCCTCCTGCTCATCACCGACAACGGTCCGCTGGTTCACCGGCTCACCTCCCCGCGCCATCACGTCCTCAAGCGCTACCGCGCCCGAGTTGACGGACTTCTCCCGGTCACACTGGTCGACGTCTTCAGCAGCGGAAAGCTCATGCTCGATGGCGAAAGCAAACCCTGCGCCCCCGCGCATCTCGAAATTGTCAGCGCGCATGAGGCGCTGCTCGAGCTGACCGAAGGCCGCTATCACCAAGTTCGACGCATGTTCGCTTCGCAGGGTCTCACGGTTCTTTCACTGCACCGCGAAGGTCTTGGCGGCCTGACGCTCGACAATCTCGCACCGGGCGAATGGCGCGAGATTTCCTCATCGCTTTTCGACTGACTCTCAATTGCTGCGCTCGTCGCGAGTCACAGCGCTGTGCTTGTCACTCCGGCGTTCATCGGGCATGTATGGCCGCTTATGCAGATTTCGTTCGTCATGAGGAAGACAGCGTCGACCACACGAGGTGTCTCCTTGGTTTTCGCAACAGCATTTGCCACTGCAGGCCTCTCCCAGACGAACGCCGCATCGACCCAAGGCGGCTTCAACCGCCTCTCCGCAATGGTCGTCTCCGCAAGTCGCACGCCAACTCCGGTCAATGAACTTCCGGTGACCGTCGACCTCTTCTCCGCTGAACGACTGCGCACATCACCCGCCCTCACGCTCGATGCGACACTGCGGGAGTCGGCGGCCTTCAGCCTCTTTCGGCGAAGCAGTGGCCTGACCGCGCATCCCACCGCCCAGGGAGTCTCGCTCCGCGGCGTCGGCCCCAGCGGCGCAAGCCGTTCGCTCGTCCTGCTCGACGGCATTCCCCTCAACGATCCCTTCGGCGGCTGGGTGTCCTGGTACAAGGTGCCGCGCCTTTCGCTCGCAGGCGCGGAAATCATGCGCGGTGGCGGCTCCGGCGTATGGGGAAATGCCGCCCTCGGCGGCACGATCGCACTCACCAGCCTGCCGCTGACCGGGACCCGCGGCGACACCGCTGTCGCCGCCGGTGAATTTTCAACCTATCAGGGCGAAGCCAGCCTGACCCAGGCGCTCAACGATCGCTCCACCGTCAGGTTCGATGCCGCGGCGTTTTCCACCGATGGATTCTTCACCGTGGGCCCCGGCCAGCGCGGTGCGGTGGATCGCCGCCTCGATTCCGAGTATCAACTCGCTCAACTCACCTGGAGGCAGGCGCTGGGCGGCGAATTGTACGCGCAGATCACCGCCCGCGGTTTCCGCGAGGACCGTGGCAATGGAACTCCGCTTCAGCGAAATGGCACGCGCGAGGGATTGGTCTCCGCAACGATTGAGCGGCAGGCTCCCACAGGCGTGAATTGGTCGGCCGTGCTCTACGGCCAGCGACAGGATTTCAACAGTTACTTCACGTCCGTCGACGCACTGCGCCAGAGCGAGACTCCCGCCAATGACCAGTACTCCGTGCCTGCGTCCGCGGCTGGCGCCGCCTTCAGCGCCAACTGGACTGACTCCCATGGCGCACGCAGCGCAGCCGGATTCGACGCGCGCTGGGTTGAGGGCGAGACCCGCGAGGAGTACCTCTACTCCGCCTCTCGATTCACCCGCAGCCGATTCGCCGGCGGCGAGCAGCTTTTCGCAGGCCTCTTCGCCTCCCACGACCGACCGCTGCCCGGTGATTGGCGGGGATCAATCGCCGCCCGCGTGGACCGCTGGTCAAACCGCGACGGCCATCGCCGCGAGTTCAACCTGCTCACCGGCTCCGCGGTGCGCAATGATCGCCACGCATCCAGCTCGGGAACGGAATTCAGTCCGCGCCTGGGCGTGACCGGGCCGCTGCCCGGGGTCAAATGGCTGCGCGCCCGCGCCGCCGCGTATCATGCCTTTCGCGTGCCGACACTGAATGAGTACCACCGTCCGTTCCGCGTGAGAAACGTGAACACCGAGGCGAATCCCTCGCTGAAACGCGAAACCGTTGACGGCGGCGAGCTGGGGCTCGACCTCACCCATCGCACGCTGCGACTGAGCGTGACCGGATTCGTCAACGAGCTGAACGATGCCGTCGCCAACGTCACGCTGAGCAGCACACCCTCGCTCGTCAATCGTCAGCGGCGCAACCTCGACGCCATTCGCGTGCGCGGATTCGAAGCCACCGCCGAGTGGAACGCGCTGCCTTCGCTCACACTGAGGGCCGATCTGCTGCTCAGCGACACGCGTGTGGAAAAGGCCTCGGAGCAGCCCTCGCTCGTGGGCATGCAGCTCGCCCAGGATCCTCGTCGCACATTGACCCTGGGCGCGTCCTGGCGTCCGGCGGACGCATGGTCGTTCGACGTTCGCGTGCGTTCCGTCGGAGAACAGTTCGAGGATGACGAGAACACGCTTCGGCTCAGATCCTTCACCGTGGTCGATTTCCAGACCGCCTGGCGCATCAACAACGATCTCTCGCTGACGATGGCCATTGAGAACCTGTTCGATCGCGACATCGCAACCGGACTGAGTTCGGATGGGCTGATCACGCTCGACAGCCCGCGTCGCGGGCGCGTCGGACTGCGCTGGACCTGGTGAAAAACGCTGCACCGCCGGGCAACCGGTGCCGCGCGCCGGCACCAGACGCGCTTCAATCGATTCGCTTCCTGCCCGCCGTAAGACTGGCCGTGCCATCCGCGAACTCCGCAACCACGGCCGCCCCGGGCTTGAGCTCCGCGCACCGCTGCAGGGGAACGCCGCCGGTGTCGCGCAGAATCACAAATCCGCGGTTGAGAACCGACTTCGGGCTCGCCGCCTGCAGGCGTTTCCAGAGCGCAAGCAGGCGATGCGACTCCTGCTGCACGCGCAACTCCGGCGAATGACGTGCAAGGCCATGCGCCGCGTCGACGAGGCCGCGCCTCATTTCCTGGATTTGCCGGTGCGCGGCGGAAAACAGGCGGTTCGAAAGATCGTCAATCCGCAGGTAGCCCTGCTCGACCTGCGCCGTGGGTGAAAGCAGCCGCAGGCGCGCCCGCTGGTGCTCCACCCGGCGCTGCAGGGCCGCAAACTGGTTCTGCACGCACCGAAGCAGGGAACCCGCGGCCCGGCCGAGGCGCTCGTTGCAGGCGACGAAGTGACTCGAAATTAACTCCGCAGCGGCACTCGGAGTTTCGGCGCGTACGTCGGCTGCAAAATCGCACAGCGTCACATCGATCTCATGTCCCACCGCGGAGATCACAGGAATCGTAGATGCCGCCACCGCGCGCACCAGCACCTCCTCGTTGAACGCCCACAGGTCCTCGAGGCTGCCTCCGCCACGTCCAATCACCAAAACGTCAAACAGCTTCATTTGTTCCGCCTGGGCAAGCATCGCCGCCAGCTCCGAGGCCGCACCCTCGCCCTGAACCTTCGCCGGCAGCACGACGACCCGCCCGCGCCACTTGCGCCGCCTGAGTATCTGAATGAAGTCGCGCACCGCCGCTCCGGTCGGGGACGTGATGAAACCGATCGTGCGCGGCATCTTGGGCAGCGCGCGTTTGCGCTCGGTGGCGAAGAGACCCTCAGCCTGAAGGCGCTGCTTCAATGCCTCAAACTCCCGCTGAAGGCGCCCCACCCCGTCATCGACAATCGCGCGCGCTATCAACTGGTAGTTTCCACGCGCCTCATAGACGCTGATCTCGCCAAAGACGATGACCTGCTGACCGTCGCGCAGCGAGACCGTCTGGTGCTGCGCATCGCCGCGAAAGAGGACCGCCGAAAGCTGCGCGCCGGCATCCTTCAGCGAAAAATAGGTGTGGCCGCTCGACTGCTGCCTCAGGTTTGAAACCTCGCCGCGCACCCAGCCGGGAGGAATCTGCGACTCCAGCAGCCCCTTCACCCGCCGGGTGAACTCCGTGACGGTCGCAATGCGGTCGCGTCCGGAGAGAGCTTCATCATTGATGCGCGTCATTGCGGTCTCCCTCAACCCGGTGAATGGCGCGTGCCGGCTGCGCCTCGCACTTTCGCTTGGCGTAGTGTCTGCGCAGAACGTGAACGCCAAGCCCCACCGCGATGAGCAGGCTGATGCCAATGACCGCCCACCTGGCATTTCCCTGAGCCAGCGCGTCGCCAAACATGACAATGCCGGTGGCGTTGACCATGGGAAAAACGAAGGAGGGAAGGATGTACTTTCGAAACGGTATCTGGGCCAGTCCGAGCAGATAACTCTGCACAAAAAACGGGGGGCCCGGAGTGATGCGCACAAGAATGGTCACTTCAATCTGATCGGCCTCGTCCACCACTGGTATCCTGTAGCCGAGCCGGCCCAGCCAGCGCGCAAGAAGCGGACGGAGCGCGTATCGGGCCAGCCAATACGTCAGCGTGACATTGATCAGGATGGCGACGGCCGAGCCCGCAAGAATTCCAGGAAGTCCGATCTCCTCCCCGAATGCCGGACCCGCGGCCAGACAGAACGCCATGAAGGGAAAACCGACGGCCGGCAATAGAGCGAACCCCGCAAAGAAAACCCATGGTCCCGCAGCCCTCACATGCACCATGGCCTCCTGAATCAAACCCTTGAGATCGACCCCGCGCAGCAAAAGGATGCCCAAGCCACCCGCAACAACTGCGACGAGTCCAAGCTTTAGCAAAAGCCACTTCTTTCCACGCATCGGGGATCCCTGCATCCCGTCACGATGCCCGCCCTCCGTCGAGCGCGTCAAGGGAGCGAATAAGATCAATGTCCACAAAATGGCATCAAGCGCACCCTGCGACCGCAATCCGCATTCCTTTCGCGGCTTTTTCGCTTTAGGCCTTCATGTTGAGGGCAAAACTCCGAGTGTTGAGCTTGTTGCCATCATTTGCCGACATCTCCGCCCGATTGAACCGTCTTGCCGCGGCTTGCCTCTGCATCGGACTGATCGCGACAACTGTCCTCTCGCTGATTCCACCCTCCACCAGCCAGATGCAGGTGTGGCCATGGTCCTTGCTCACGGTGCTCACCTGGACGACATGGATTCTTGCGGGAAGCGCCGCTCTCGCAGCCAACGGCAGACTCGCCGCTTCAATGACCGGAGTGGGGCTGCTGATGCTTGGAATCATCGGCGTGCTTTCCGCACACACCGCCTTCCTTCCCGGCATTTCAAAGCCTGCCGCGCTTCCGATCCTCGCAGGATGCCTGGTACCGTTTGCCTTTGAATCGCCATTGCGCGGAAACCATCGCCGGCGCTGGCTCACGCTTCTGGGATTGTCGGGTGCCGTCGTGATGCTTGTCTCCTTCCACCTGTGGCTCACCACCCGGGTCGGCCCGGCCTTTGCCAGCGGACAAAACATCCTCAATGCGCTGGCCGCGCGAAATGACCAACCTTTCGGACACAGCAACTACGTGGCCGCATTTTCACTGCTTGCCATGGGTGCAATGGTCGCGTGCCTGATCGGCTCGACGCACCGATGGGTGCGCCTCGGCTGGTGCGTGGGAACGCTTGTCGCAGCCGTCGTTCTGTTTTCCACAGGGAGCCGAGCTGGACTCGTTGCCCTCGCGTTCGGTCTCGCATCGTTCGCATTCCTCTCCGTCAAGGCGGGCGTTCGTCCATCGCGGAGGCAGGTCCTCATCATCGGCATCGGCGTGTGTGCCGTCGTCGCGGCAGGCATCGCCGCAAACCCCCGCTTGCGGGAGCTGGTTCTGAGCGGACACTGGGGCGCATCTTCGCAGGAAAGCAATCAGCAGCGACTCGGCATGTCGCAGGCCGCTGTCGCCCTCGGACTCGAACGCCCCTGGCTGGGCTGGGGTCCCGGATCCGTTCCGCAGGTTTTCCCGTCAGTGCGCTCCACGGTCGCCGGCAACGTCGACAATGTCATCCAGGTTCACAGTTCCTTGCTGCAAACGCTGGCAACGCTGGGTGTTCCCGGAATGATTGCCGTCGTGCTCGTCGCCGCCGGACTGCTGAGCCGCTTGCTGCGACTCGCCATAGGCCCAGCGCGATTCCCCTCCAATGATTCTCCACACCCTCCGCTGGAGGGGCATGCTTTGTCATGCCCAGGGGTCGCCCACGATCCCCACAACGCCGGACCTTTCGCCTCCATCCCATCGCGACCCCACATCCAATCCACAGATCAATCCCAAACCGGGCACGACGAAGCGTGCCCCTCCAGCGGTTATGACTCCCCACGCGTCGGACTCCAACGCGCACTCGAAAACGCATCGCTCGCAAGCGGACTGATCGCCTTTCTCGCCTATTCGTTTTTCGATCATTCGCTGGATATTCCCGCAATGGCCATGTTCGCGGGCGCGGCTGTCGGGGCGACCGGATTCTCCGGGGAAACATCGCCCCCGCGCACCGGTCTCGGACGAGCCGCGGCATTCGTCGCGCTAGCCTCGGCGCTGCTCCTGACCGCCGGCACCTACCGGGATCAAGTGGCACGCAAGGCCTTTTCGAATGCGCTCACGTGCGTCGTCCATCAGGACCCGTCCGGCTTCCGCAACGCCCTGCTCCGCGCCGACAAGGCAGTCCCCGATTCGACCTACGCCTCCCATGTTCTGGCCTCCTGGCTCGCAACGGGACAGCCGTTCACGAATCAACCGCCGCTCGCCGACAAGGGCGCCGCGGCGATTCCACCCTTGGAAGCCTCGCTTGTGAGGAATCCATTTCTTGAATACGCCCACTACAATCTCGGGTGGCTCCAACTCGAAAACAATCCGGCAAAGGCGGAACGACACTTTCTCGCGGCAGCCCTTCTGGCGCCACATCGCATCGGCGTTCATCTCGGCATCGGCCTCGCCCGCATCGCCCAAGGCAATGCCACTGGCGCGGCCGCCGCATTCGCCGCGGAACAGGCCAACGATCCGCGTCAGGCATTCCAACCGCTTTTCCGAGAGCCGTCACTCGCAGGAATCTCCAGTCAGGCGACTCGCCTCGCGGAAAACTTCCTCAGCGCACAAGCGAAAGCCGGACACCTGGACGCGGGCCGGGTTGATGACATCCTCGCGATCTGGCACGACGAGAGTCTTCGCAGCGTTGCCATGGGCAAACCGTTCCGTCGCGTTCGTCCCGGGTACGGCGTGTTGATGGGATTTCCCGGAGGCCGGCCGCCGGCCGATGTCAACGTCATGAGCACGCCCGCACTGACATCCGCGATCGAGGCGAGGCTGCCAAAGCCCGGCTGGATAAACGGCGAACTCCTCCTCAAGCTCGCGCTCGATGATGCCTCATTGAAGAAGCCATGACGCGAGCCATCGATTCCCAGCGCCTCCGCCGTGTGTGGCTGCCGCTTGCCCTGCTGATCGGCGACACGCTCGTGGCCTTCGCCGGATTCTGCGCCGCCTACGCGCTGCGCTACGCCTCGCCGGTCGGCAGACTCGGCATTCCGGTGCCTGAGGCGACATTTGGCGCGTACCTGCCGCTGCTCCTCATCGGAACGCTTTTCCTGACCGCCGCCTACGTCCAGTTGGATCTGTACACCGAGCGACTCCTTCTCCGCCGGCTGCAATCGCTCAATCTGATCCTCAAGGGAACAGTGCTGTGGCTCGCCGCTTTTCTCGGACTTTCGCTCGTCCTCAAGTTTGAACCACCCGTATCGCGCTGGTTCGTGATCCTCGCGACCGCCGCCGTGCTGGTGCTGATGTACGTCTGGCGCACGATCCTGTACTACGCCTTCACGCGCACGCGCCTGGTCGAGCGACTTCGCCGGCGCGCCGCCGTACTCGGATGGAATGACGACGCCGCGGCATTGGTGCGCGATCTCCAGGCGACTGCCGTGCACCCGTTCGCCTTCATCGGCTGCATCCGCGTGGAGGGCGACAGCCCCTGCCCGGAGCGCTGTCTCGGCTCGATCGACGAACTGCCCGGGCTGCTCCGCAGGGAGCGAGTCGACGTTCTCATCGCTTCGCGCACGGATCTGCCGCGCGAGCAACTGCGCTTTGTCGTCGAGACCTGCGAATCCGCCTACATCGACTGGAAGGTGGTGCCGTCGTCGTTCCAGATACTGATCAGCGGGCTGCGACTCCAGACGGTCGGACGCATACCGATTCTCGGCATAGAGGACCTTGCGATCAACCGCCTCCTCAACCGGCTGATGAAGCGCTTCATCGATGTGGCGGGTTCCGTCGCCGGCCTGATCCTTTCCACCCCGGTCATCGCGGTGCTCGCCGTGCTGGTGAAACGCGAGTCGCCAGGCGGGCCGGTATTCTTCCGCCAGGAGCGCGTCGGAGCGCGGCACACGCCCTTCATCCTCTACAAACTGCGCAGCATGGCGCCCGATGCAGCGACAACGGACCACGTTCAAGTGAGCACGCGCGCGGAGGACCCCCGCCTGCTCCGCATCGGCCGGTGGATGCGCCGCTGGAATCTCGACGAACTCCCGCAATTCTGGAACGTGCTCCGCGGCGACATGAGCCTGATCGGCCCGCGACCCGAACGCACCCACCATGTCGAGCAGTTGTCGAACGTCGTCCCACACTACCTGCCCCGCCACCTTGTGCGCCCTGGCATGACAGGCTGGGCGCAGGCAAACGGGCTGCGCGGCGAAACCTCCATCGCCGGCCGCATCCAGCACGACATCTACTACATCGAAAACTGGTCGCTCTGGCTCGATCTCCAGATCCTCATCCTGACACTATTTCGCTGGAAAAACCCATCCGCCTGATCCGGTTGGGTCGACCACGTGAATCATTTCCAAATTCCCCTCCGCACTTTTGCGTGGAGCATACTTCGCTAGTTTCCCGACAAAAACGCAAAGTTGCGGGATCTCCGAAAGGTGGGACAGGAAGCAGCAGTTCGACACGCGGAAGGTGGAGAGGATGCCATCCTCAATGATCCGGTTCGTGGCTTGTCATGCCACTGAATTGAGCTAGGATTGAGTGATGAAAGTTGCCGATTTTCCGCAGATTCAAGCCCTCACAACCTCCGAGAAACTACTCCTGATCGAGGAACTGTGGAACGAAATTGGCCCAAATTCGGAATCGGTGGAAATACCGGACTGGCACAAGCGGGAACTCGACCAAAGTTTGGAGGAACACCGGCGCAATCCAGACGAAGGTTCGCCTTGGACTGAGGTTAAAGCCCGCATTCTTGCCCGGCGGTAGTCATGGATTTTCGCGTCACCTCGCGCGCCGAGGCTGATCTGGCTTCGGCGTTTGACTGGTATCGGGAAAGAGGCGTCGATCTTGCGCTGGATTTCGTTCGCTGCGTTGATGCCACCATTGCGACGGTTCAACGGTCTCCACAGATTTTCAGAAAGCGACATGGTGACGTACGCATGGCCATGACGCCGCGCTTCCCGTTCGGAGTTTACTTCGTTTGGGATGAGAAATCGGGAAGTGTTTCTGTGTGCCGTATTCTGCGCTTCTCCCAAAATGCGCCGGCTCACATGTAAGTTTGTCGGACTTCCTCATCCCGGTTGATCGTTGTTGGATGTCGGGGGCTTGGCGCAAAGCCCAGTACCCAGGCACCCGGAATTCCCCATCTTCATTTCCGGGCTTCAGTCCCCGCTTCTCTTCACATTGAATCATCTGGCATGCCCAACGCCCCCCACTCTCGCGCTGTCGTCCAGCTCTTCCTGGCGGCGCTCTGCTGGAGTCTCGGCGGATTGCTGATAAAATACCTTCCCTGGTCTCCCCTGGCCGTGGTCAGCGGACGCGGACTCATCGCAGCGCTTTTCCTCATCGCCCTCAATCGCGGTGTGAGATTCCACTGGTCGCGCTGGCAGGTGCTCGCGGCCATGGCTTATGCAGGCACGTCACTGACATTCGTGATGGCGACAAAGGCCACCACCGCCGCCAACGCCATCCTGCTCCAGTACACCGCACCGGTTTGGATCGCTCTGCTGGGCTCCTGGCTGCTCGGGGAAAGAGCCACGCGCAGCGACTGGATCACCATCGTCGTCGTCCTCGCAGGCATGGGCGTGTTTGTCTATGAAGGCGTCAGGTTCAGCAGCCTCTCGGGCAATCTCATCGCCGTCTTCAGTGGATTCCTTTTTGCCGTGATGATCCTGCTGATGCGAAAACAGAAGGACGGTTCGCCCGTCGAATCCGTCATCCTGGGAAATCTGCTCGCCTTCCTCATCGGTTTTCCCGCGCTGATCAAGGCACCGGCGCTGTCAGCCAACGGCTGGCTCGCGCTTGTGCTTCTCGGCACCGTCCAACTCGGCCTTTCCTACTGGTTCTATTCGCAGGCCATCAAACACGTCACCGCACTCGAGGCCGTTCTCATCCCCATCATCGAGCCGCTGCTCAATCCGCTCTGGGTTCTGTTCATGACGGGTGAGAAACCGAGCACAATTGCGCTTTTCGGCGGCGCAATCGTGCTGGGCTCCGTCACCGCGCGAGCGATCGTTTCCCTGCGCGGGACCCGCTTCAAACGGCCCATCGCCGCAGAGGTCGCCCGAAGCGGCTGACGCGAAACGCCTCAGGGTTCCGCCAGCACGGGCTTCAGCAAGGGAATCCACAGTTCATACCCCTTGCGATTCATGTGAAGGAGGTCGGAAACAAAGATGTCCGGTTTAGGCGTGCCGTCGGACTGCAGCATTGCCGGCACCACGTCGACAAAGGTGTCGCGGGAGTCATGCGACAGATAATCCGCCATCATTCGATTGAGCCTGACGACCTGGTCACGCTGGTCCCAGCGGCGGGGATTCAGCGCAACCGCAATCACCGCCACGCGCGTCCGCGGAAGCTCCCGGTGAATCCGCTCCACAATGGCCTTCATGTCGGCGAACACCTCCTCCACCGGCTTCTTCGCATTGATGTCATTCCCGCCTGAATACAGGACGACCTGCCGGGGGTGATAACGCAGGATCAACTCGTCAAAAAACAGGCGGATGTCGGAGAACTGCGAACCGCCGAAACCACGATTCAGCACGCGGTACTCGGCAAAGTCCCTCGTGAGATCGGTCCATCGGCGAATCGAGGAACTGCCCGTAAAAACAATCGGCGAGGCCGGTGGCGGTGTCCTCCGGTCCGCCGCGGTGAACGCCGCGATGTCCTTGGCCCACTTTGACGCCGCCTTCGCCGCCGCCCCCTCAGTCGTCGGATGCCCGATCGCCGGAGACTGCGCGGAAATCGTCCCCAAGTATAGCGCAACGGCAAGCGATCCGGAAAACAGGTGTCGAAACAGGGCGGCCATCGTCATGCAGGCGAGACTATGAACCGGATTTCGAAACCCAAGTCCGCATTTGCATGAAACCACTTTAGCCCAACTTCGAAATTGAAGTGCCGTTCGACGAGCTCCTATCTCGTTTGACCGTCAAGGACCCGTTGTCATCGCCCGGCGCAAAGCCGCCGTCGCCGCAAATCAGAGTTGTGTCACAGCGCGGCCCTTCGAAGAGCCGGCGGCGTCGGCGCGCGACGAAATTTCCGCAAGCGCATCCAGCACCTTTCCTCCAGTGAGCAGCTCAGGCAGCACGACGGGGTCCTTCAACGCGGGCGCATAGATCAAATTGAACGGAACCGCCGAACGGTTCCATTTGGCGAGCTCCTGGGTGATCTTTGGATCCTTGTTGGTCCAGTCGGCCTTGAAGAGAACCACATCGCGTTTGCCAAACTCCGACAGCACATCCTTCGAATTGAACACGGTCGCCTTGTTGGTCTGGCAGGTCGCGCACCAGCGTGCGGTGAAATCGACGTAGGCAAACTTGCCTGCAGCCTGTGCGGAGGCGACCGCCTCAGGACTCCACTTTTCCCAGACAACACGGTAGCCCGCATTCGCGGCACCTGCAGCCTGTGCGTTCATGGAACGGGGCCAACCGAGCCAGACACCGCCGACCAGAAGCGCAGCGGCGGCAACTCCGCCGACAATGCGACGCGCGGCCTTGCCATGCGGCTGGGCAAATCTTCCGTACGCCCACCCGGCCATCGCGATGAGCACAAAAGCAAACACGATCATCAGAAGCGCGTTTTCATCCGCCGCGGTCTGCGCGGCAAGCACCCAGAGGAGCCAGGCCACCGTCGCGTAGAGCGGGAACGCCATGAGCTGCTTGAATGTCTCCATCCAGGCGCCGGGCCGCGGAAGGATTTTCGTGGCCTGGGGGAAAATCGAAAGGAGCAGGTAGGGCAGCGCCAGGCCGAGCGCGATGGCCGTGAAGACGAGAAGCGATTCGACAGGCGCCAGCGCGAGGGCCACTCCCAGCGCAGGCGCAAGGAACGGCGCACTGCATGGGGTGGCCACAAGGGTCGCGAGCATGCCCGTGAAGAAGGATCCGCTGAGGCCCTCCTTGCTTTGCAGTCCGGACCCCGCACCGGTTGCAGAGAGACCGACTTCAAAAAGTCCGCTCAGGTTGAGCGCAAAAATCAGCAGGAAAACAGCCATGCCGAAAACAAAGGCGGGGGATTGCAGTTGAAAGCCCCACCCGAGCTGTTCGCCGCCCGCACGCAGAGCCAGCAGCAAACCCGCGAGCGCCCAAAACGAGAAAAGCACACCCGCGGAAAAAACCAGCCCGTGCTGCACGACCTTCGCCTTGTTGCTGCCCGACTGATTGACGAAACCGAGCACCTTGATGCCGAGGACCGGAAACACACAGGGCATGAGGTTCAGCACGAGACCTCCCATGAAGGCGAGAAACAGCGTGCCCGCCAGCCCCGCACCTCCACCTGCGCCGGTCGCCGAGCCAGAAACGCCACCGCCTGCCGCGCCGCCACCCGAGGGAGGAGAACCGGCATTTGTCACAGCCACCCCAGCCGCGCCAGTCGACGATGCGGCCTTGTCGGTCGAAAATGGAACGTTCACCAGGATTCCCGCTGGTCCTCCCGATGCGGCCTGCCAGCCATTCTTCGCGGTCAGTATTCCCGTGAGCACCCTGGCGTCCGCCGGGGAATCAGGCCCCGTGGACATTTCAATCTGATACCTGCCATTCTCCGCTTTCACGGTTTGCGGAGCCGAGTAGTCGACGACTCCCACATCATCGAAGAAATGAATTTCCCCGGGGGCATGCGTTGTTCCCGACGGCGGAGTCACCGTGAGTGAAACCTTGCCGCCCTGCTTCGTCGCATGAAACGCCCAGCCCTCAATCGCGCGCGGCAGGGCGCGGAACGCGGCGTCAAATTCCGCGGCGATCGCCGATTTCGCGGACGATTTTTCCGCGGTGACCGGCAGGTTCAGTTTCACCGCACCGTCGCCGGGCATGCAGGACGCCTCGCACATGAGCCATTCGACAGTCGCAGCCAGCGTGGCGGTCGTGCCCGGCTTCGCATCGGCGGGCACCGCAATCTCGGTGAACAGGAACGTCCGTCCTTCGTATCCATTTCCTGTTACAGCGCCGTTCGCGTCCTTCACGGTGTGCGGCACGGGCCAGACGATTTCACCCGCCTTGTAGCCTTCCGGCAGTTTCCAGGTGATCGAGGTGGGATAACCCGTGCCGGCGACCTTCCAGTAGGAATGCCAGTGCGGATCGTGATCCAGCTTCACCGCAACCCAGATCGACTTGCCGGGCTGCACGGAGGTCTCCGCCGACACAAGTTCGACCTGGACCGCGCCGTTGCGAACCGGCTGGGCGCTGAGCTGGAGCGACGAAAAGAGAATGAAGAGCGCGGGAAGGAGAAGGCCCGCGAGGGTGGATTTCGGGTTCATGACAGTAAATCGAGCGCGCAAATGAGCATCATCGCATCAGTTCCACGCTAGCCGGTTTCGCCTCCGATACAAGAGGGGCGGCAAAAAGCTTCGTCGAATAGTATCGCTCCGCCCGGTCGCACAAAATCGTAACAACCCGTGAACCTTCAGGCAATTGGGCGGCGGTCCGCAGGGCGGCAATGATGTTTGCCCCGGATGAGGTCCCAACCAATAGCCCAAACTCGGAGGCCAGCCGGCGTGTCATTGCAATCGCATCGGCGCTGGCCACCTTTTCCTTGGCGTCGATTGCCAGTCCCTTGATCAACGGGGGAATATATCCGCCGGCAACGCCTTCAATATTGTGACAGCAAGGCGACTCCCCCGACAGCATCGCCGCCTCCGCCGGCTCCATCGCCACGATTCTCACGCGCGGATTGCGGGCTCGCAGGGCGCGACTCACGCCATTGATGGTGCCGCCCGTTCCATACCCGGAGACAAACGCATCCACCCGCCCACCCATCTGCGAAAGGATTTCACGACCGGTGTGATCGACATGATCCTGCGCATTCAGCGGATTCTCAAACTGCCGGGGCAGAAAATACCGGTCATCCTCCTTCGCCATGGCCTCCGAAATCTCGATCCCCGTCACATAACCGCGTGTCGCGGAAAACAACTGCAGCTCAGCTCCGAAATGCCGCATCAGGTGCCGTCGTTCGATGCTCGCCGTGTCCGACATCAGAATCCTCACCCTGACTCCCAGAAGCGCGCCCACCATTGCGAGCGCAATGCCGGTGTTCCCGCTTGTGCACTCGAGGACCGTGGTGTCAGGCCGCAGCAGACCACGGCGCCGGGCATCTCCGAGAATCATCAGCGCAAGGCGATCCTTGATCGACCCACTTGGGTTCAGGTACTCGCATTTTACATGCAAGGTGATCCCTTCCGCACGGAAATGAAGCGGGATCAGCGGTGTGTTGCCAATAAGAGACAGGACGGGTGGCAGCACATCTTCCGCTCGAGGCAGCGGGGCTCTCGCACTCGGTCGCCTGCCACGGACTGCACGGACAGCCGCAAGGCGTGAAGAGGTTGGGTTGCTCGCCATAGCCGCCTGTATACCATGCCACAAACGCGCTTCCAATAGGTCAAAAGGAGGAAACAGCATCAATCCCGCGAGTTGTTACCGTCGGCCTATTCGACAGTTCGCCGGGCTGTGCTAACGTGGCACCTTGTTCTTTTCGAACGACACATCCCTGAATCTCCAACCCATGAAATTATCGCTCTTGCCGATTCTCATTCTCGCAGCGGCAGGCACGGCCGTCGCAGGATTTGCCCAGACGGCTGACACAGTCGCCCCGTCCTCCGCACCGAGTTCGGCGCGTTCACTCCTCAAGCCGGGTGACCCCGCCCCCGACTTCGCGGTTGTCGGCCCCGACGGCAGGACGATCAAGCTGTCCGATTTCCGCGGCAAGATGGTCCTCGTGGACATCTGGGCGACCTGGTGCGGACCGTGCGTCGCCTCGATGCCGCACAACAGCGAGATCGCGAAAAAATTCGCCAAGGACGATCTTGTCGTCCTCGCCGTCTGCACCGATGACAGCCGCGAAAACTACGACGGGTGGGTGAAACGCAATGCGTCCAAGTACGCGTTCCTCACCGCGCACGACACCGCAGGCAAGGACAACTGGGACCGGTCCATCTTCAACACCGAGTATCGCGTCTCCGGTTTCCCCACGCTCTTCCTCATCGATCGCAACGGACGCCTTGTCGGGCAAACCTCCGGCGGCGGCAACGCCGAGAATCCCTACCTGACGCGCCTGCTCGCGAAGGGTGGAATTCCCATCGACACCTCCCACCTGCCACCTGAACCGACGGGCGGACCCAAATCCATTCCCGCCATGACCAAGACCATGGCCATGGGCATGGGCGCACCCGCGCAGGCGACCGCCGCAGGGGCAAGTCCAACAGCGCGCTTTGCCTCGATGGCCGCCGGCACGATGGTTCCCGATTTCACCATGCTCGATCTCTCGGGCCGCGAGGTGAAGCTCTCCTCGCTGCGCGGAAAACCGACATTCATCGCATTCTGGACCAACCTGCGCGCGCCCGCTGACGATGTCGCCAGGATCTACTCCGCATACAAGGACAAGGGACTCCAGGTGATCGGCATCAACACGGGCACCGACAACGCAGAGTTCGCAAAGTGGCACGCTCAGAACAGCAGCGCCATCCCCTTCCCAGTCTACTCGGATCCTGCAGGCAAGGCACCGATGGAGAGCATCTCCTACATGACCTTCGGCGCAGGCATGTACCCCGCCTATGCCATGATCGACAGCGCCGGCAAACTCGTTGGCGGCACGATCGGCATGGGTCCCAAGGTCAGCGGTCTGCTCCGCGATCTGGTAAAGAACGCCGGCATTGCACTCACAGCCGCCGACCAGGAATTGCTCGCCGCCGCAGTCAAGGAAACCGCTCCAGCGATGCGGGCCGCCACGATCAAGCCCGGCCCCGCCCCCAGCGGCGGCATGACTGCCGCACGGCCTGCGACACTCGAAGCCGGCGCCATCGCCCCGGACTTCCTCATGAAGACTGTCGATGATCGCGACGTCCGTCTCTCCGATTTCAAGGGGAAGATCGTCATCCTCGACTTCTGGGCCACCTGGTGCGGACCGTGCATCGCCTCGTTTCCGCATACACAAAAAATCGCCGAAAAATACAAGTCGCAGGATGTCGTCGTCCTCGCCTCCGGCACGAGCGACAAGATCGATCAGTTCAAGAAATGGATCCCGGCGCATCAGTCGAAGTACCCCGACATCCAGTTCACCTTTGATCCCAACGAACGCGGCTCCGCGACGGAGGCCGAGCGCGCCTCGGCCAAGCTTTACCATGTGGTCGGCATTCCGACCCAGTTCATCATTGGCCGCGACGGCAGGATCGCGGCCGTTGTTGTCGGCAACGGCGGCGAAAGCGACGCCCGCACCGAAACCGCGCTCGCCAGCCTCGGCGTCAAGGTTGATGCCACAGTTGTCGAAAAAGGCAGGCAGCAGATCAAGGAAGCCGAAGAGCGCGAGGCGGCGATGCGCGAGCAGGCAAAGACTCCACGTCCGCCATTCTTTGAAAACTACGGCAAACTCAAGGCCGGCGAAATTCCCCCTGCGATAAATGTCATCACCGCCGATGGTCAGACGAAACAACTTTCCGATATCACCGCGGGCAAGGTTGCGGTCATCGGACTCTGGAACGCGGGCATGGGCCCCCCTCAGCCGATGCGCGAACTCTGGAACTCCTGGGGCGGCGCCTACAAGGACGAGAACGTGACCTTCCTCGGGATCGGCGCCTTTGATTCACGCGAGAATTTCGACGATTGGGTTTCAAAGAACTCGGGGAACATCTCATTCCCGGTTGTTTTCGACCCGGCCGGCAAGCCGCCGCGTCCCGACAAGGACTACGCCGATCTCACGGACGAGGAAAAGGGCGCCTTCGCGGCCAAGAGTCGTGAACACATGCAGAAGGTCATTCCCATGCTCATGGGTGGCGTCATCACCCCGATCCCCTCCGGAATGGTCCTCGACGCCAAAGGCAGGCTCGTCGGCTGGTTTGCCGGATACGGCGAGCCCACCCCCGATGCCATCGCCAACCTGCTCCTTCGGGCCGGTGTCAAACTCAAGCCCGAACACACGCCCGCCAGGATCTGGACCGCCGAGGAAACCAAGCCGCCGGCACCCGAGGCGCGCAAAGGAACCATTGCCATCGGAGCAATGGCTCCCGACTTCCTCACCACAACGGTCGACGGCAAAGCGATCCGCATTTCCGACTACAAGGGCAAGGTGCTCATCCTTGATTTCTGGGCGACTTGGTGCGGACCCTGCATGAGCGCCATGCCCCACACCCAGGAGGTCGCCGCCAAGTACAAGGACCAGGGCGTCGTTGTCCTTGGTTCCTGCACGAGCGACACGCGGGCCGCGTTTGAACGCTGGGTGAAGGCCAATCAGGAAAAGTACCCGGACATCGTCTGGAGCCACGACAAGGAGGAGCGCGGACCGAAGCGGGCCTCGTTCGATCTCTACGGTGTATCCGGAATTCCCACACAGTTTATCATCAACCGCGATGGAAAGATCGTCGACATCGTGGTCGGCTACATGCAGGGCGAGGCCATCCTCGATGCAGCCCTGGCCAAGGCTGGCGTCTCCGTCGACCCCGCCCTCATCGCGAAGGGCGCAGCTGACTTGAAGCGTCGCGCAGTGCTTTCGGGTGAGGCTCCCATTCCCGCGAAAGCTCTCGTCGCGCCAAAAGCCGGGGATTGAGTCAGCGACGGTTGTTTGCAAGCATTCGTGCCGAGGTGAAAAGGAAGAAGGCATCACCCGGCACGAAATCCCCCGCGATCGAGGTCCGCGATCGCTCTCCGCATCTGGACGATCCGGCGCTGCAGCGCCTCATCGTCGACATGCAGGTCGCCGCCAGCATCCCCGAACTCTGGAAGGCGCTGCACCGCCTGCTTCAGCAGGCGATTCCCAACCATCACTCGACGACGCTCTTTCTCGATGCGATGGAGCGCAATCCCGGCGCGCTGACCCTGCATTCGCAGCCTTCGCGCAAACCGCCCGATTGGTGGAAGGCCAGGGCCCGGCTCTCACCCACGCACGCCTGGCTCGACGCCCATCCGGGGGTCAAGCTCTACAGCCTGGACGACGTCGTTCCCGACCGGGTTGCGCTGAAAAACAGCGACTTCTACCGCCACGTCCTCATTCCCGAGGGCTGGGACAAGCTGCTGGGCCTCACCCTCTGGCAGCAGGGCGAACGCAAGAGCATCCTCTGCCTGCGCCGCGCGATGAATCAGCCCGCATTCAACGACGGCGAGAAGGCGCTGATGCTGGAGATCCATCCCTTTCTCGACCGCAATCTGCGGCGGCTGGAAAAACACGAGGAGGAGGTTGTCGCGCGCAACAGCCTGCAGCAGTTCATCAATCTCCTCCCCCAGGGCATCCTGCTGATCAATGCCCGTCACGAACTCGTGTTTGCGAATCACCAGGCCTTTGAGGCCTGCGCGGTCTGGAACCACGGCGCAACGGCGGCGCGCCAGCTCAACGGCCGCGCCGTCTTTGCCGTGCCACCCGCCTTCATCGAGGTCTACCACGAACTGATGTCGCACCACTACGCGACCGCCCTGGCCGATCCCGACGGACATCATCCCGCGGAAAAGCGCCGGCTTGTCCATCCGACGCTGAAACACATGCAGGCGGACCTGTCGCTTTTCTCCCTCGATGACCCGCTGCTCTCGCGTCCGAATCTTTTCGCCCAGATCATCAACCGGGAGTCGCTGAACCCCTCTGTGCCGGAGACCATGGACCGCCAGTTGACGGTCCTCGCGAGCCTGACCCAGCGCGAAAAGGAGGTCGCCCTCCTCGTGCGCGACGGCCTCAGCAACGACGAGATCGCCCAGCGCCTGTCAAAGGGCGTGGGCACCGTGAAGAACCAGCTGCAGTCGATCTTCGGAAAACTCGAGATCGACTCGCGGGCCAAACTGATCTCGCTGCTGCGATAGTTGGACGGCAGCGGCGCTCGCCGCCACCGTCAACAGACTTTCATCAGAACGGCAGACGGAAGGACAACTCGTACGACCGGCCCAGCACCAGATTGCTGTGAAGGGCTCCATTGTAGCCGAACGCCGTATCCGAGAACGGCGGCTCCTTGTCGAAGAGGTTGCTGATGCCGCCGCTCAAGACCAGCCCCTTGCCGTACCCCCGCCAG
Source organism: Opitutaceae bacterium (assembly GCA_015075305.1). Lineage (NCBI taxonomy): Bacteria > Pseudomonadati > Verrucomicrobiota > Opitutia > Opitutales > Opitutaceae > Opitutaceae bacterium. Next base: position 279,261 of record JABTUS010000002.1, read on the forward strand.
ACCCCCTTCGGGAAACGATAGCTGCCGCGGATATCGACCCTGATCACCGCCGGAGTGGGCAGATATCGGATGGCGCTGTTGTTGGCGACAAACGTATTGCCAGTCAGGTTGGTCTCGAATCCATCGATGTAATTCACGAAGAGCGAACCGCTCAGGGGACCCCGGTCCCACAGCAACGAGCCGAGAAAGCGCCACTTGGGAGGAGCGCCCGTGTCGTCCTCAAGAATCACCGGAGGCTGGCCTGGAGCCAGGGTCTTTTGATTCTTCAGCGTGCGCGAGGCGCTGCCCGACAACCGCCATCTGCCGAGCCGTTCATACGGCACGGCATAGTCCACACGAAGGTCGAGGGAGTCGGCCAGGATGCTCCCAAAGTTGACGAAAGTGGTGTCGATGGAGGTCAATCGTCCCGGTTGGTTCAGCGCGATGTCCTCGGGTGCCGCGGGTGCGCGAACGATGCGGTCCTGGAACAAGGCTTCATTGTTGACCAGCGTGGTTGCCGAAAGGCGCTGCAGCGCGTTCTTCTGCTCGATGCGCGTGTAATTGACCTCAAACGTAAGCCCTTTCACAACCGGCGGCTCGAAGACGAGTCCGTATTTCTCGGTGGTGGAAGTCTCAGGCCCCATGTTGGGTGCCGAACCCGAGCTCACTTGAACATTGGGTGTTGATGCCGGGGTGCGCCGCGGATCGACAACGGTCGAATTCGATACAGTCGGTGCAATCTGATATTCGGTAAGAAACGGAACGCGGAAGCCTTCAGAGTAACTTGCCCTCAGAAGCAGCGATTGCGCAGGCACCCATGCAATCCCGTACTTTGGCACAAACTTGGTATACTGTTCATGATCCTCGTACCGGCCCGCAATCTGCAACTCCAGCCTGCGAAGCAGCGGGGCAGCGTTGGGCTTGCCGAAAACCGGAACTGACAGTTCGGAAAATGCGGCGATCGTATCCCGCGATCCCCCCACCTGGGTTCTCAATGGCACCGGCGTCACAGCCTCACGGGTGTTGACCGAGATGTTTTCATTCTCCTCCTTGTAGAAACTGCTTCCCACGGCCATCTTGATCGGACCGCCGGGCAGCCGGTAGAGATCCCCATCCGCCGAGACATCCACCTGCTGTTCGGTCGAATCGGAATTCACGGTGTTGTAGAGCGCCATTGCCTCATAAATAGCCGCCTGCTTGTTACCCGCCACTCGGGCATCCAGGAAGGGATTCAGGCGAAGCGAGAGATCCGGATTCGCCAATGCCGCCGTGATGGCCGCCCCGTTGAACAAACGCGTGGATTTGTCCATCTTGTAGTTCTGCCAGGAATAGGAGGCATCCCATTGCCAGGTGTCTCCAAACGTCCCGCGCATGCCGATCGAGCTCAGAAGAGTCTTGCTGTGCGTCTTCTGGCTCGCTGGGCCAAACTCGTAGTGGACCATTCCAACGAGCACATCCTGGCCAAACGGGTTGTAAGGATTCGCCACACCGTTGATCGTTGCAGGGACAACCGTCGAATAGTTTCCAAATCCGCTAAACGCCGAAGCCGAGGACACGCCAGGCTGAGATTCGAACAATCCGCGCACATCCGCGTAACTTACCTTGCCGTAAAGTTCGACCGAACGCTTGAACTTGTAGGTGAAGTTTCCCGCAAAATTGTACCTTTCAGACTCAGGAATGATATCGATGAATTCCGCCGTATTGCCCCGGACAAGACCCGACGCGCTGTTGAGATTGCTGGGGGGGGATGCCGTAAAGTTTGACAAGACAGGATTGCCGGTGATGCCGTCCCGCACCAATGCGAAGCGGGCTGGCGTTCCATCAGGAAGAAAGAAATTCGTCAGGTTTCCCGTGCGCGCCTGAACAACACCGGGATAGCCCCAATTTAACCGCAGATCCCGTCCCTGAGAAGGAGCCCCCGTGGAAACCAATGTTCCGGCGACAGTTCCGCGATGGTCCTGGTTCTTGGAGAAAGACCGCTGCGACGCTTTTAGATCCGCGCGGCTGTAGTAGTCCGCACTCAGCACCACCTGAAGCCGGCCCTTGGAAAAGCCCGAAGTGACATTGGCGAAACGCTCATGTCCGCCGCCGTGAAATGCCCCGCGGTAGGATCCGCTGATCTCCGTGCCGGTCCAGTTCTTCTTGAGGATGATGTTGACGACACCACCGACGGCGTCGGCTCCATAGAGCGCGGACGATCCATCCGTGATCACCTCAACCCGCTCGATCATGCCGAAGGGAATGCCGTTGAGATCGACAAAGCCCTGACGGGAGTCAGATGACTGATTGCCCTCACCTGACTTGACCATTCGGCGCCCGTCGACCAGCACCAGGGTCGACCCGGCGCCGAGTCCTGAAAGGCTGATGCCCGAGACACCCGTCTGCCCGGGAGGCGCGGACGACGCGCCTGTCACAAAGTTTATCGCTGGCGAAGTCGTTTCCGTCCGCTGCCCGAATTCCGGATTGAATTCGTTCGGGGTCGATCCTCGGCCCGAACTGATGCCCGTGTAGTTCTGCGGAAGGAAATTGAAGAAGTCCGCCAGGGTCATCGCTCCGGTGGCGTCGATGTAGGACCGGTCATAGACGATCACCGGGGAAGGCCCCTCCACATCGGGCCTGCGTATCCGGGAGCCCAATACGCGCATTTCCTCGAGTTCGGTCGCCTTGACCAGCTTCTCGGCCTCAACGGTCTGGGTTCGCATGCGAGGCAGATCCTCGGCATCGCCAGGCTTGGAAGGCGTGGATTGCGCGTGGACTGCACTCCCCAGCAGCAGGACCGCGAGGGAGCGCCGGAAGATTGATTTTGAGTTCATGGTGTATTGCATGGTCTGTTGTGTTGCTCGTCGTTTGGGTGACAAAGAAATGGGATGATCACTTTGACCGAGGTCGAGCGCCGGTCCACCGCGATTGTGGAGTGATCAGGCTTGGGGACGTGGGTGCCACACGACCATTCTCCTGCATCAATTGTGGGTGAGGTGGATTGCAAAGACAGGCCAGCGTCTGCGCGGCGTTGCTTTCATCCTACGCGACCCGCGGCAGGGTCATCCATAGGTCAAAAGGCCTAATCCGATTCGATTCCAACAACACTCCTCCAATCCCGCATCGAAGAATATCGGAAATTTCTACCCCTTGCGCACCCCCACCATCAGCAGGACATTTGCAGCCGTGATCAGTCCGCCCCCCACAAGCAAGCGGGAGGTCAGCGTTTCATTGGCATAGTCCACGCCCGCCAATGCCGACAACCACGCTGGAAGAAAAAGCGCCATCATCGCTCCAAATATGGGCTCAATGCAGTAAATGAGCCCGGCCTCGGTCGCCGTGATCTTCGGCTGCCAGGCGTTCATGAGGCCGTAGGCGGCCACCGTGCACACAAGCGTCAGCACCACCGTGAACAGCCACCAGGGCGCTGACGTCACCAGCTCTCCAATCGACGTCGCATCGGAAGCCATGACAAGCACCATGCCCGTCAGCACGAGACTCATGGTGGCATACATCACGAGAGAGATCCGCTCCGGCCGATTCGCCGCATACTCCGGTTTCTCCAGCCAGAGGATCTGACCGGCGAAGAAAAGCGATCCCAGCATCGTCTCCCATTCTCCGCGCCCGAAATGAAGCGACCTCAGATCGAAGTCTCCAAGAATGCACACCCCCACGATCACAAGCATCACGCTGATCCACATCGCCGTCCCCGGATTCGTGCGCGTCCGCACCATCAGGTAAACGGGGATGAACACCACGTAGAGCTGCGTGAGAAACGCCGACGTGCTGGCCGATGTGAACTGCAGGGCGTCGCTCTGGCATATCATGCCCGCCGATGAAAAAAGTCCGATCACCCCGCCTTGAACGATTTCATCGCGCGTGCACCGCAGCGTTCCGGATCGGACGACCTGCCACACCGCCAGCAGCAGTGCCGCGAGCATGAAGCGCGGCATCAGCACCATCGACGCAATGAACCAGGTGTCGCTGCCCGGTAGCAGCCGCCCATGCAGGAACGCCAGTCCCTTCACCAGAGGAAAACTGACGCCCCAGCAGGCCGTCGCCAGAATCAGGAGGAAAAACGCTCGTGAACGGGTGGACATGGAGGGAAAAAAGGATTCAGAGCGAACTTCGAAGGATTCGCAGCGCATCGGTTCGCACCCGCCGACGCAATCACCATGCGGCCGGTGATGCCGCCGTGCCAGACTGCCGCCGCGGCAAGTTCATGAACTTGCGAGCCCCGGCTCGACAAACGCCAACCGGACGCGTTGCCTGTTCCTCCATGGCCAGACCACGCGCATCCAACGGCCGTCTCGGCAGGAAAGAGTATGAACGCGCCCTCCCGTCGCTTCGCGAACAGCTCGTGCAACTGCAGGTTCAACTCAAGGAACGCAACGCCAAGGTTATTCTGATCGTCGCGGGCGTGGATGGAGCCGGGCGCGGCGATGTCCTCAACACTCTCGGCGAATGGCTCGATCCGCGCGGAGTCGAAACCTTCTATTTCCATTCCCCGACCGACGAGGAACGTGAGCGTCCGCTGCTCTGGCGCTTCTGGCGCCGCCTGCCCGCGCACGGGCGCATCGGCATCTTCGCGAGTTCCTGGTACACTGAGGCCCTGCATGAGGAGGTCAGCAACAAGCGTGAACAGGCCGTGCTCCAGAAGGAGCTGAAGGGCATCCGCCACTTCGAAAAACTGCTCTCCGACAACGGCACCCTCATCATCAAGGTCTGGCTGCACATTTCACGGGAGGCCCAGGCCGCGCGGCTGCGCAGCCTCGAAAGCGACCCCGACACCGCATGGCGCGTGACCGAGGACAACTGGCGCGCTCACAAGCACTATGACCGGCTAGCACGCACCGCACGCATCATCGTCGAGGGAACCGACTCCCCCGGCGCCCCGTGGACGGTCATGGACGCAACCGACGCCCGTTCGCGCAATCTCGCCGTCGGCTCCCTTCTGGTCCGGCGCTTCCAGTCTCACCTGCGCCGCCTTTCCGCACGCAGCGCCCTCGCAACGCGTCCTGCGCAGCATCCACGATCGCTCGCCCCCGCAGGCCGCCGCCGCCTGATGAGGCTCCGGCTCGACCAGGCGTTGTCGGAGGAGGAGTACGAGCGGAAACGGGAGAAATGGCTCGGGCGCCTCAACCGCAGCCTGCGCGCGCTGCAGGGCGCGCGACGCTCCGTCGTCTTTGTCTTCGAGGGCTGGGACGCCGCAGGAAAAGGCGGCGCCATCCGCCGGCTCGCCAGCGCGATGGACGTCCGCAACTACCGCGTTGTCCCCGTTTCCAAACCCACCGATGAGGAAAAGGCCCATCACTACCTCTGGCGCTTCTGGCGTCATGTGCCGCGCGACGGCTTTGTCACCATCTTCGACCGCTCCTGGTACGGCCGCGTGCTGGTCGAGCGGCTCGAAGGCTTCGCGCGTCCGGACGAATGGAAACGAGCCTTCAAGGAGCTCAATGAATTTGAGGAGCAGCTCACCAGCCACGGCAGCCTCGTTGTGAAGTTCTGGATGCACATTTCAAAGGAGGAGCAGCTCCGGCGTTTTCGCGCCCGGGAGCACACGCCGTACAAACTTCACAAGATCAACGCCGAGGACTGGCGCAACAGGCGCAAGTGGAGCGCCTATGAAACAGCGGCGGGCGACATGCTCGCGCTGACCAGCACGCACTACGCCCCCTGGCACATCATCCCGTCCAACAACAAGCGGTACGCCCGCCTGCAGATCCTGAAGACCGCCTGCAAGGTGATCGAGAACGAGCTCGGGAAATAGAGATTTCCCAAACGTTGCCCCTTCGCGACTTCGCGTAAAAACCCCCGGCGCCGTTTAGCGACACCCGTCCATCACCCCACTCCGCCAGTTCCTATTCTCATCGACCCATCTCCCTCCCTATCCCCCTCCCCCGCCCTCTCCCTCTTCTCCGCGTGCTCCGCGCCTCCGCGTGAAACTATTCCGATCTCCTCCTTCGCGCCCTTCGCGTCTTCGCGTGAAACCATTCCGATCTCCGACCTCTGCATTCCGCCTTCCCTTTGATCCTCAGGATGACTGCGGGCTGGAAGCCCGAGCCACTCTTCTCCCCCTCCGCGTGCTCCGCGCCCTTCGCCTCTTCGCGTTGGAACCTCCGGTGCCGTTTAGCGACACCCGCCATCCACGACGCATCTTCAGTTGCCGCCGACCCGACCGTTTCGATATATCCCAACGCAATGATCGACAAACTGGAGCGCTGGGCATGGTGGGGAGGCGCATCCCTCGCGGGAATCGCCGGCGTCGTCAACGTCGTCGGACTCCAGAGCTACACCCACCAGGCCATCACTCATGTCACCGGCACCACGACCCTGTTCTCGCAGGCACTAGCGCGCGGCAACGGCGTGGGAATCGTCGAGCTCTCCCTGATCCTGCTGTCATTCACTTTCGGAGCGGCGCTCGGCGGATTCATCATCCAGGACGCGGTGCTGCGCCTCGGCCGGCGCTATGGCGTGGCACTCTTCCTTGAGAGCATCCTGCTCTTCGTGGCATCGGCGCTCATGCATTCAAATCGGGTCACGGGCGGCTGCGTCGCCTCAATCGCCTGCGGACTTCAAAACGCCATGGCAAGCACCTACAGCGGCACCATCCTTCGCACCTCCCACCTGACGGGAATGTACACCGACATCGGCGCCGCCATGGGGCACTTGGCGCGGCGCGCCTGTCGCCGGATTCGCATCCGACTCTACACCCTGATCATCGCATCGTTCGGCATCGGCGGCGTGATCGGCAGCCTGCTCTATCCCCGGTTCGGCTCGCAATCGCTTTACTTTCCTGCAGCGCTCACCGGGGTCGTGGCCATTGTCTACACCGCCTACGCCCACGCCCGTCGCAAGAAGGCCTGAACGCGCCATTCATTTTCCGCAACACATCGGACAAACCGGCGCAGCCTCGACCGCCTGCACGACGGCAAACCGGTCGCGCTGGCTCCAATGCAACAACAGTTGCGAAGCGGCGGTGATTCATCAGCCTTGTCTTCAACCATGCCTGCGTCCGCCGCACCATCCTCAACGGAAATCGATCTCCAGCTGATCCAGAAATACTCGGTGCCGGGCCCGCGCTACACCTCCTATCCCCCGGCCACCAAGTTCACGACCGACTGGAAATCCCTTGATCTCGAGGGAGCCGTAAAGGCAGACAACGCCGCAAAGGGTCCACTGTCCCTCTACTTTCACCTGCCGTTCTGCGAAACCCTCTGCTGGTTCTGCGGCTGCAACACCATCATCACACGCCAGCGCGGTGCGGCCGACACCTATGTCGACGACCTCGCCCGTGAAATGCGGATCACCACCGCGCGCATCGACAAGAGCCGGCCCGTCTCCCAGATCCATTTCGGCGGTGGAACGCCAACCTTCCTGCCACCCGACACACTGCGCCGGCTGGGCAGCCTGATTCATTCGCACTTCAATCTGTCACCGGACTGCGAATTCAGCGTCGAGGTCGATCCCCGCCGGCTGGCGCGCGAACATGTCGAAGCCCTTCAGTCGATCGGCACCAATCGCGCATCACTCGGTGTTCAGGACATCAATCCGGAGGTGCAGGTGGCGGTGCATCGCATCCAGCCGCATCAGATGAACATCGATGCGATCGGCTGGTTGCGGGAGCACGGATTCACCTCGATCAATCTCGACCTGATCTACGGCCTGCCGCTGCAGACTCCCGAATCGTTCTCCGAAACCATCGACAGCATCATCGAACTGCTCCCCGACCGCCTTTCGCTCTTCAGCTACGCGCATGTGCCGTGGATGAAGCCTGCGCAAAAAATCTTCGATGACAGAAAGCAGTTGCCCAATGCAGAGGCAAAATGGGCCATGTTTTCGACGGCGCACCGGAAACTCATCTCGGCCGGATACGTCGACATCGGCCTCGACCATTTCGCGCGGCCGGACGACACGCTGGCGATCTCGCTCCGCAACGGAACGCTTCAGCGAAACTTTCAGGGCTACAGCACACAGGCGGGAACCTCCCTCTACGGATTCGGGATCTCAGCCATCTCCTCGACCGAGGAGACCTACCGGCAGAACCACAAGACGCTCTCCGGCTGGCGCGCCGCGCTCGACCGCGATGAACTGCCCGTCGAACGCGGGATGCGGCTGACGAAGGACGACCGCCAGCGGCGTATCGTGATCATGAGGATCATGTGTGACCGTCGCATCGACTACGTCGCGCTCTCGCGTTTGCTCGGCCAGGATTTCCAATCCCTGTTTGCACCCGAACTTGCCAAGCTTGAGGACCTCCAGCGGGACGGCCTGCTGCGCAGGCATGCAGCCGGATTCGACGTGACGCCCCGCGGTGTGCCGCTCCTGCGCGTGATCGCCATGCGCTTCGACGCCACGCTCACACCCTCCGCCCGCCAGCACGCCAACACCATTTGATCCCGATGCCCGATTTTGACGCCGCGCTCAACGCGCACTTCAAGGCCATCGCCGATCGCGACCTCGCTGCGTTCAAGTCGCACCTCACCACCGGCGACACCCTCTACACGATCGTGCAGAACGGCCATGTCTTCAAGACCCCCGCCGAAACCATCGCGATTCACACCGAGTGGTTCAAGGATGCCGGATGGACCTGGAAGGCGACCGTGGAGCACAAGGTCGTCGGCACGGACATGGCCATGGCGCTCGTGCGCTATACCTACAAGCCGGGAAAAGACGCCGCCGACTTTGAAACCTGGCTCGTCTACGTCTTCCAATTGCAGGACGGCGCTTGGCGCATCATCCACGACCAGAACACCGCCCTCGACTACCACGCCTTCGCCCGCGCCGCAGGCCTCGAGACCTGATGGTCAGCGGGAGGAATCAGCATCCCCTGCTGAGTCCGTCAGTATCGGATGTGTCCTGAAGCGGGATACTCGGATATTTCGTTTGGCGGGCAGAAATCGAATTTCGACGCGCTTGTTCACGGCCTCAGCAATGCGGTTAAGCATCGCCAGGGAGTGCCCGTGGTAGTCGGCAGCTTCCAAGTCGGAGATGACGGACTGCTGGGTTCCGATGCGCTCAGCGAGTTGCTTTTGAGTTAGCCCGGCCTTCTTGCGGAGGTCGTAAATTTTCTGGGCTACATCATTGTCGACGCGGACCTGCTCCCGATAGGGCTCCATTTCGGGGCTCGGTGGAATTTCGGCGTCCAAGATCTCTGTGGCGCTGCGAATTTTTGACTGCTTGGTCTTGTTCATATCCGTATCCTCATGTGGGCACCGTTTCGCCCTAACTTTCTGTGCCGAGGTAAGTGTGTGCCTCGGGGTTCGCCAAAAACTTCTTCTTCCTTTCAATCGCTCGTTCAATTTCGACCACAGGCACCTCAGCCTCTTTGGTGAAACCGGAGGAGAGGACAGCGGCCATCCCACCGTGAAAGAAGTGGAGAATCCGGTAGTTCACGTGACCGAGTTTGAACCGGAGTTCGTAGATGCCATCGCGAAGCAAGTCGGCATGGGGTCTCCGCAGTTCGTGGCCGCAATCTTCGAGGAGCCTGATGACATCGCGTCCTTTCACGTGTGCCTTTGCGTTGGATTTGGCTAGTTCACGTAGCCAGTCCAAGACGGGGACATCGTTCTTCTTCTCCTGATACAAAATTACTCGGGTCTTGGGCATCCTTTCTTCGCATTATCGGTATCACTTAAAACCGATAATCTGGCAACAGGGAATATCGTAAAAAGGCGATAGTCCTAAGTGGTCTTTGGCGGACAGGGACAGCTTTTTCCTGATTGAAACCTTGCACTTGGCCGCAAGGCGTCAGGCGATCCCGGAATAAAGTTAGGAAACATTTAGGGCCTGTGAGTCAGGGCTGGACGCAACCAGCTCTGAATCGCTATCGTTTCCCTGACGGTCGCCGCTTTTGTCATAGAAACCAAAATTATGGAGACCGCTATTTGGCCGAAGCCAGGGAATCCTCCCGGTTTCGGCCATTATCATTTTACGTTATCGTATGCAGGTAAACATGCTATGAACTTTGGACAGGCTCTAAACATGACGCTATGTCTAATGGAAATAATTTCATAAGTATAGATTCGACTGAATTATCCTAAGCGCTTAGCTTTTTCCCATGAACCATGCGGCTTTCAGTCGTAAAGGGGGACGGGCTCGATCGCTCGCCAAGACCATCGCGAACCGGGCGAAGGCAAAGGCTTATTGGCAAGCCGTGCGTAGCGGAAAGGTTTCGAGGCCTCGCCGATTGCGAGTTCCTCCAGATCCAGAGGCGATCGCTCGGGTCCTGTCTGACTACTGCCGGAAAAACGGCATCACCCGGCTGGAAGTTTTTGGTTCGGCGGCTCGAGGCGACGCGAAACGAGGCAGCGACGTCGATCTGATCGCGACATTCGACACGAACCCAGGCCTGCGATTTTTCACGATGGAGGACGAAATGGCCGCAATCCTTGGCGCGCCGGTGCACCTGCTGACACGGGAGTCGGTCGAAGCGATGTCCAATCCCTATCGGCGGACATCCATACTTACGGATGCCCGGGAGATATTCCGTGCCTAGGACGTCACCCAAGACTTCTGACGCCCACCTGCATGACATGCTTGAGGCGGCGCGCCTGATTCATGCCTACACAGCCGGTGTCTTGTTTGAGGATTTCTGGCACAACAGCGAAAAGCGGGATGCCGTTGCGCTCCGCATCTCTCTCCTCGGCGAGTCAGCCCACAGGATCGACAAGACGACGGAAGCCGCACTGCCCGGCATCCCTTTCAGGAGCATTCGCGGCATGCGCAATCGCATTGCCCACGACTACGGTGCCGTGGACTTCAAGATTGTCTGGGAGGTCACGCAGACGGAGATCAAGCCGCTGATTGCAGCGTTGGAAGCCTACTTCAAGAACAGACCCCCTCCCGAACCCCCGCGCAGAAATCACCGGACGATCCGACCCGCGCGCGACACAAGGTCCAGGAATTCCATCCGATATCCCTCGGGATCCTGAGCCGCCCCTCGCCGGGCCCATTCGTCCACGCTTGTGAATGTTGCGCCGCCCCGAAAGTCGGAGTCCTTCAAAATCATGCCAAAGGAGGCAACCGCCGCAGCAAACTGAAAATCGGGCGACGCCTGCTCAAACGTTCTCCCGTCATCCATCAAATGAAAGTCCAGCGTCCGGCCAGCCCCACCAGCCTGGGGATCCGCATACTTCACGCTCACGGTCAGCATTTCCCCTTGTGTAGCTGGATTCTGGATACGCTCAACAGGCTTGAAGTACCTCAATGTCGGCGTCGGGACGTCTCCCGCCGATGCCGCTCCCGGGGGAATGACCTCGTAAAGCGCGGTCAGACTGTACCCGGCGCCGATCTCACTGGTTGCGGGCGCGTCACTCTCGAATGCCCGATGCCCGGCCGCACTCCCCTCATAGCCGATCAGCCGATATTGTGCCACCTGGGCCGGATTGAACTCCACCCGGATTCTCACATCCCGCGCGATTGTCACCAATGCATCGCAAACCGGGTCGACGGCATGCCGCGCGATCTCGCGAGGCGATTCCACATAGCCGAAGGTCCCCCGTCCCTTGTCCGCAAGACGCTCAAGCGTGCCATCCCTGTACCCGCCCATGCCAAATCCCAGCGCGGTGAAAAACACGCCCTCGCGAGCATTTTCCTCGACGAGGCGAATCAGTTCCACCCCGACCGTTGCGCCAAATTCAAAGTCGCCGTCCGTGCACAGCACCACCCGCGTCAGACCCGGCCCCGCCTGATTCGCCCTCGCAAGCTCATAGGCGAGACGGATGTCCGTCGCACTCTGGGCGGAGCCGGCCGGCTCGAGCTTATCAATCGCAGCGAGGATCTCCCCGCGGCGCGCTGCGGGCGTAGCGGGCAGCACGAGTCCCGACTCACCGGCGTAAGTCACGATCGCGATGCGGTCGTCGTCACGCAGACGCTCCAGCAGCCGGCGCAGCGTTTCCTTCACGAGCGGAAGTTTGCCGGGGGCATTCATCGACCCGGACACATCGATGAGAAAAACAAGGCTCGCAGCCCCGCGTTCCCGCGCACTCACCTCGCGGCCTTTCAAGGCCACGCGCACGAGACGGTGCTCCGGCGCCCAGGGAGCCGAGGCCACCTCAAGACTTGCGGCAAAAGGGGGCGCATCCTTTGTCGATCCGACCTTTGGCGGTGGTGGGTAGGCGTACGGGAAGTAATTGAGAAACTCCTCGATGCGCACGGCACTGGGCGGCGGCAGGCTCCCACCGTCAACGATGCGGCGGACATCGGCATAGCTCCCGGTGTCGACCCTGGCTGGAATCGTTGACAACGGCCGGCTGCTCACTGATGCAAAACCACCTTCGGTCGCAAATGAACGGGGCTTCATCGCGAGATCGGCCGCGGTGCCGGCCTGAATCCTCACCGAAGGCAGCGCCACCCGCTTTGCCGCTTCCGGCATGACCAGACGCTGCGGCATTTCGGCAAATCGCAGGCCGGCTCCAACTTCCGCTGCCACAGACTCGTCCTTCGACTGGGCTTCCGCAGCTGCATCGACGTTCCTTTCCGGCGGAGCATACAAGACCGTCATCGGCGCCGGCTTCTGACGGAATCGCGAATCGCCGGGCGGATGCATGGCCACCATGACCGCGAATCCTGCGGCGGCAGCCGTGGCAAAAACGTAATAGAGAGCGGGAAAGCTCAGGAGTTTTCCACGTCGAGGGCCCTTTGCCCCATCGTCCTGTCCCCCATCATCCGAAACCATCCCCACACTCGAAAACTGCGGCGCGGCAGAAAAATCCTCGTCGGCCAGCGCCTGCGTCAGTTCGCCACCCATGGCCTGAATCTCAGCCACCACGGCCTGCAGGGCGGGATCCGCGCGCACGGCCTTCTCCACGACCGCCAGCTCCGCACCCTCCAATTCGCCGAGCGCGTAGGCCGTCAGCCGGGGATCGTCGGACGAGATCAACTCTTTGGGCTCATTCATGGTGCTTCTTCAGATTCACGGACATCATCTCGGAGCGGCGGCAAACTCCCTGCGCAAACGCGTGACCGCCGTATGGATCAGGAATCCGACATTGCCCATGGACAGCGCAGTGATGCGGCTGATTTGTTTGTAGCTGAATCCATTCTGGAACCTGAGTCTCAGCAGCTCCTGCTGGCGCGCAGGCAGGCGGTCGAGCAGCTTGAGCAGCATCATCCGGGTCTCCTCCTTCTCCATCACCTCGCCCGGCCGCGGATCAGGCGCGCGAAGCTGTTCGGTTTCACCTGCTTCAAAATGCTTCATGCGGCCTTCCTTGCGCAGGATGTCCAGCGCCCGATGCCGGCAGACCGTGAACAACCACTCCGCCTCATGGTCAGCCACCGCCGCCGGATCCTGCCCCATGAGCTTGACGAAAGTGTCCTGCACGACATCGCGCGCCCGGTCGGCATCACCCAGCAGACGCGTTGCATAACGAAGCAGCGACGCCTGATGACGCGCCACCGCGATCTCAACGAAAGTTCCTGGGTGTTCATCGGGACGAAGCGAAGTCATGCTGACCTTCAGGGTATGCTACGTTCGAAACCAATGCTTCTTAGGAAAATTCCCTCCAGCACCGAAGCGGCTGGTTCAGCCACCTCCGGTCCGCCGGATCAACTCATGAACTTTCGACACGACCGTTTCCTCTGCCGCCGGTGTGAAGCGTCCGGGTAGATTGAGTATCCGGGTGTTCGCGCTGCCGCCTTCGTACCCACCCTCCCTGATGACACGCCCGCTGCCAAGATAGCCAAACACATCGTTCGAATAGCCTGCGACCCACACCGCTGCTTCACCCGCGAGCTCACGTTTTAGACGAAGGGAGTAGTCGACCACGGCCTCACCACCGAGCGCCACCAGGGTCAGATCATTCCCAAATCGCACAATGTGGACCGGACAGGCAAGCGGTGCCGGATCCTCCTTCCGATCGTGCAGACCTCTCAGTCTGACTGCCCGCTGAATGACCTCGGGAGGGAATCTCTCAGGAGCAAACGCATCAAGGTCCGCCAGTGCCGGCGGCTGATACGCAAGCAAGGCCTGACCATAGGCCACGCGAAGGCTGCCGGCAACAGGACGCGCCCGTGTGGCAAGCGCCGCATGCACGGCATTCGCAAGCGTGCGCCCGTGATCCCTTGCGAGATCCACCGGCTTTCTCCCGGGGACGCTTCCATGGCGGGGATACGGATTCTGATCCCCTCCGCATCCGGCGACAAACAGCGCAGTCACTCCTGGATAGGCGGCTTCAATGTCGAGCTGCGCATAACCCGCATAGTCAGCACTCAGCATGCTCCCGCTCAGCGTGGTGTTGTGGCAGGCATATCCAAACACGATCGCGCGCACTTTTCCATCAGCGTCACTCACTCTCAGAACCGGCACATCATGATCAACCGGACCATCGGGATTCGGATTGTTGGAAATTGAGCCATCGGCCTCAAGGCGGCGGCGATTCATGGCAAAGGCTGCGCGCGCATGAAAATAGTCCAGGCGCGCCGGGAAAGGCGCGGCCAGGCTTTGACCCACAAGGTCCACGATGGCCTCGCGCAGGAACACCTGATACGCATTCACAGCCTCGACATCCTGAGGCCTTGCCATCTTTCGGAACACCGGTTCAAGGATCATTCGCTCCGGTTCGACCTCAGGACCACTGTGCGTGTGCGAGGCGTTCAGCAGGATCTCATGCGGCTTCAACCCGAACCGCCTCTCCACCTCCGCCTCCACGAAAACCCGGAGCGCATGAGGCACGCGGATGAGATCCATGGTCACCAGCACAACACGGCCGTGATGCCCGTCGTCGATTGCAAGCGCCTTCGCTCTGACGTCGAGTTCGACCCCCGAAGACGGCGCGGTGCGGGCCGCGTATCCCGCCAGCCAGATCGGACCAGGCGGCGTGATGACTCGTGAGGCCACGCCCGCCCGCCAGTGCCCGGCTGCTCCCTCGCCAGCGCTGATAGCGCCGTTTGCAACAGGCGCAAAAAGCACCACAAAGATCATGAACAGGACAAGCGTGCAGGTATCTCGACTCCGAACTTCCAACGGGAAAGGAAAACGGGTCGATGGAAGCGGTGACATTGACAGGGTGTGTTTCACCTTCGCGCACGTCAGCCGCGCTTCACGACACGGGTGTCACAGATGAAATCATGAAGCGCGCGCTTTTCATCGTCGAACGCCGCAATCAGGTATCCCACAAACAGGAGGAGGCTGCTGAGCATCCGTCCGAAATAGCGTCCGATGATCCGCCCCACGGAAAGCGGGGAGCCATCGGCTCGTTCAATGCGTATGCCCACCGCAAGCTTGCCGGGAGTGGCGGCATATCGCCTCAGGAAGAAGATGTCGTAGGCGATCCCGAGAAGGGTTGTCACCAGTAGCATGACCGCCATCATTTGAAAAATGAACACCACCGAGCCGGGATCAGCGGATTCCGGGTGATCCCGCAGCTCGGCGAGACGACGGAGGCCGTCGGGGAATAGCGTTGCCTGCACCAGACTCCCAACAAGCTGCCCTCCAATTCCCAGAATGATCCCATCGATAACAACCGCCACGAATCGAATCCAAAACCCGGCGTATTGCCGACCGGCGACCCCACATGCTCGAATGAATTCAGGGGTGCTCACCACGGTTGACGCCGTCCGCGATTCACCGGGCGATAGGTTTGCAGCCGCCGGCAGCGCCGGCGGAACTGCCAGGGATGGCGCCAGTTCACTGTAGCGCCTCCAGTCCGGCATGCCCTGCTTCCACACAAGCGTGTCGTCGCGCACCCGACCGTTTGCGATGAGCTGGAAAAACTCCTCGTCGCTGACAGGTCCCTGTCTGTCTCCGGAATTGGCGTAGTACCACGGCATGTCCCCAGAAAGACGCATCCTGGTTTCCGGGCAAATCCGAACTGCTCCTCCTTCTGCGCACGCCATTCCCAGGCGCACGCCATTCATCCGCACGGTTCCTAGGTCTTTTCGGATCGTTTCCTGATCTTTCCCCGACAGCATGGTGGCGGCATTTCTCCCACCCGCTCGACAAAGTTCACATGACACATCTTCGCATCACTCCGCCGATTCTGCTCTCCGCCATTGCAGCCTTCATGGTGCTCGCTGGATCCGGCTGCACAAAGCGGGAAACCCAGGTGGAGGCGGGCCTGCGCACCCACACCCTGCACAAGGCGATCAGCGCGGAACCGCGCGATCTGGATCCCCATATTCTTGTCGCCTACAATGACATGACGGTCTGCCTCGCCTTGTTCGAGGGGCTCGTCGCCGTCGACGAAACAACATCCCATCCCGTACCGGCCTGCGCGGAACGATGGCAGGCCTCGCCAGACGGCCGCACCTGGACATTTTTTCTCAACAAGGATTTGAAGTGGTCGGACGGCCACCCTTTGACCGCGGAAGACTTCGTCTACTCCTTCCGCCGCGCATTGTCCCCACGCCTCGGCTCCGAATATGCGTACGTCCTTTTTCCGATCGAGGGCGCCGAGGCTTTCAACGCCGGAAAGACCGCCGACTCCTCCGCTCTCGGCATTCGCGCGATCGACGCACACACACTCGAAATCAAACTGGCCGCACCGACACCCACGCTGCTGGCCATACTGGGGCTTCCGGTCAGTTTTCCAGTCCCGCGCCACGTCATCGATCGACTCGGCGGCAGCGACGACCGGGCGAATCGCTGGACGCGTCCGCAGAACATCGTGTCGAACGGTCCCTTTCGCGTGACCGAATGGACGCCAAACAAGCGCATTGTCACCGTGCGCAACCCGTACTTCCGCGACAACGCATCCACACAATTGTCCTCGGTGATTTTCTATCCCTACGAGAGCGCCACCGCCCAGGAGGTCGCCTTTCGCGCCGGACAGGTGCACCTGACCAGCGAGATTCCGATCTCGAAGATCGCCTCCTACAAGTCCGGCCCGGACGCCTCAGCCCTCCGCCTCGACCCATTCCTTGAAACGGGATTCTTCAGGTTCAACGTCGATCGCGGTCCCCTCAAGGACCAGCGCGTTCGATCCGCACTCGCCCGCGCGCTCGATCGCAATGCTTTGGTTGAACGTGTCGCTCTTGCCGGCCAGCAACCCGCGCACAGCCTGGTCCCGCCCGACACCGCGGGATACACGTCCACGGCGGGGATTCCCGACGATTTCGACGGCGCGCGCAGGCTTCTTGCGGAGGCGGGATATCCCGGTGGAAAGAACTTTCCGGCGCTCGAGATCATGTCGTTCACCAATGAACTCAACCAGCGGCTGATGGAGGCGATCCAGCAGATGTGGAAGCGCGAGCTCGGCATAGGCGTCACACTCGTTCTGAAGGAGCAGCGCGTGTGGCTCGACGACGAACGCGAGAGAAACTATGCGATCTCCTGCGCGCGATGGATCGGCGACTACGTCGATCCCAGCACGTTTCTGGACATGTTCATTTCCAACAGCGGCAACAACGCCACCGGATGGAGCAGCCCGGACTACGACCGCCTCGTGCGCGGTGCCGCCTCCGAAACCGATGCCGCGCGCCGTTATGCGATGCTCCAGGAAGCCGAGGCCATCCTGCTCCGGGAGGCCCCGATCGCACCGCTCTATCACGGAACCCGGCCCTACCTCATCCATCCAGCGGTGAAGGGCTGGGAGCCGGCGCTCCTCGGGTTTCACCGCTACCAGCGCGTCTCGCTCCAGCCATAAACAGCCACACCACACTTGCCGTCAGTTTCTCCCCCCCGGTAGTCTTGCCCCATGCTTCATCGCACGCTCTCGCTGGGTCTGGCGCTGTGCTGCCTGGGTGTCCCCCTGACTGCGCGGGCTGTCGAAATCGTCCGCGTGTGGCCGGGCTTCCGTCCTGCGGAATCCTTTGAGACCATCGGCGAATTCTTCGGACGCGGGGAGTACACCGGAGGCCGCATCGTTCTTCGAACGCAGCCGGAGCATCGGAGCGGCTACTACTTCCTCACTCGAATCCGCGAGGCGGATGCCATCACTGGCGCGATCATGCGCGTTCAGCTCATTTTTCCGGAAAGCCCCGTCGCGAAATCATACGCACGTTCCGTTGACATCCCGCCAGGCCGTTCAGTTCTCAATTTCGGAATCACCGGCACCGACTGGCCCGGCGACAAGGTCAAGCCCGTGGCCTGGCGCGTGACGCTGCAGCGATCGGATGGCACCGAGATCGTGTCGGAGCAGAGCTTCCTCTGGGCGCAACCCTGAGCGGCGGATTCCACTGTCGTCGCCCGCAACCCGCCCCACTCCATGCCCGACCTCTTCGACACCTACGAGCTCGGCCGCTTCTATGACGAAATGTTTGTAAGCCCGGGCAATCCGAGGGTCCACTACCAGCGCCTGTTCGACCGTTTTGCCCGGCTCGACGGCATGAGCAGCCTGCTCGAGCGCCAGCGCACGGCCACGCAGACATTCATCAATCGCGGAGTCACATTCACGGTCTATTCCAACACGGAGGGCACCGAGAAGATTTTCCCGTTCGACCTGATACCACGCATCGTGCCCGCCCCCGAGTGGGCAAAGCTGGAGGCGGGGCTCACGCAGCGCATGCAGGCGCTGAACCTCTTTCTGAACGACATCTACGGCGGGCAGCGCATCCTCAGGGAAGGCGTGATCCCTCCTGAGATGGTGGAAACGTCAAAGCACTTTCGCCGTGAAATGGTCGGGCTTCCTGTGCCCCGCGGACTTCACGTTCACATCAACGGGACGGATCTCATCCGCGACGAGAACGGCGAATACCGGGTGCTGGAGGACAACCTGCGCACGCCCTCGGGCGTGAGTTATGTCCTGGAGAATCGTCAGGTGATGAAGCGGGTGTTTCCCAACCTGATCCGCGATTATCGCGTGCGTCCGGTGGAAACCTACGCGAGCGATCTCCTTGCCCTGCTCACACACCTCGCTCCCACGCATGTCCCGGAGCCCACCGTGGTGCTGCTGACTCCCGGCGTCTACAACTCAGCCTATTTCGAGCACGCGTTCCTCGCGCGCCAAATGGGCATTGAAATCGTCGAGGGCAGCGACCTCGTGGTTGAAAACGACCGTGTCTACATGCGCCGTTGCAGCGGGCTGTCACCGGTTCACGTGATCTATCGGCGCCTCGACGACGATTTTCTCGATCCGACGGTCTTTCGGAGGGACTCGCTGCTCGGGGTGCCCGGACTCGTGAACGCCTGCCGCAAGGGCAATGTCGCGCTCTGCAACCCGATCGGCACCGGCGTGGCCGACGACAAGGCCATGTACCACTACGTGCCTCGCATGATCCGGTTCTACCTCGGCCAGGAGCCGATTCTCCACAATGTGGAGACGTTCCTTTCATCCGACAGCAGGGACCTCACCTACATTCTGGAGAACCTCCCCAGGCTTGTGGTGAAAAGCGTGAACGAGGCGGGAGGCTATGGCATGCTGGTCGGCCCCCACAGCACGCAGTCCCAGATCGAGGAATTCCGGGCGAAGATCGTTGCCAATCCGCGCAACTTCATCGCCCAGCCCACCATTGGATTGTCGCGCTGTCCAAGTGTCTGCGACACCTCAATCGAGGGACGTCACATCGATCTCCGACCGTATATTCTCAATGGCGACACCATCAGGATCATGCCAGGGGGACTCACACGCGTCGCCCTGCGCAAGGGTTCACTCGTCGTGAATTCCTCCCAGGGCGGCGGATCGAAGGACACCTGGGTGCTCGCCACGGACGACGAGGCGCATGCGCCGCACGCCGGCGCTCCGGAAAAAATGATCGTGTAGTCAGCCGCCCATCACACCGCCCCATGCTATCCCGAGTCGCCAATCTGATCTACTGGATGGCCCGCCAGCTCGAGCGGGCCGAAAACACCGCGCGCATCGTCGACGTCAATTCCCAGCTCGTCATCGACCTTCAATCGCGGCAGGCGGCGGACGATCCGAAATCCTGGGAGCCGCTGGTTTACGTCTCCGGAAACGAGGAGACGTTCTTCGAACTCTATGGCAAACGCGCGTCCGAGCGCAGCGTCGTCGAGTTCATGCTGTTCGACCGGCGCAATCCGTCCTCGATTCTGTCATGCGTCAGCCACGCACGGGAGAACGCCCGCTGCGTGCGGGACCTCCTGGCCGCCGAAGTATGGGAGACGCTCAACACCTTTTATCTGAAGCTGAAGGACGACGATTTCGCGCGCTACGCCCAGCTCGGTTCGGCCGAATACCTAAACCGCGTGAAGGGGCGCATCCATCTCTTCAACGGTGTCGCCGATTCCATGCTGCCTCGAAGCAACGCATGGTGGTTCCTTCAGCTCGGACGTCACCTTGAACGGGCGGACAATACGTCGCGCATTCTCGACGTGAAATACTTCATGCTCCTGCCGGAGGTCTCCGCCGTCGGCACCGCCCTCGACATGGTCCAGTGGGGATCCGTGCTGCGCTCATGCTCCGCCTTCGAGGCTTTTCGTCGCAGCCGCCGCGGGCAGCTGAGCCTTGAACGGGTCGTCGACTACCTGTTGCGGGACGAGCTGTTTCCCCGCAGCACTCTCTATTCCGCGCTGGCGGCGAGTCACGCGCTGTCGCAAATCGTGGAGGGCGCACCTCACCTGCAGGGCAACCGCGCGGAGATCTTGATCGCGGCCTTGATCAATGAACTCAGGCGGACCGACACCCAGCAGATCATCACTGGCGGACTGCATGAGTTTCTGGATACCATCCAGGTCCGACTCAACGAGGTGCATGAGGCGATACAGCGGACTTTCATCGACTATCCCATCGATCGCGCGGAAGTGGTTGCCTGACCGATGCCACCACCCTCTTGTTCCGGCCCTTGGTCAGACTGGTTCGATCTTCCCGGATCGCTGCAATTGGATGCTCACACCCTCGCCGAGATGCTCGATGGCGGCCAGGCCTTCCGCTGGTTTCCCGGCAGG